>DDKG01000208.1:0-440 GCA_002339265.1 Massilia sp. UBA2604
CGCACGTGGTGACCTACACCACGATCGCCGGCGCCGAGGCGGCGATCGAGGGCATGCCCCACATCGACGAACTGCGCGTGTACGATTTACAAGGCCTGCATAAAACCTTACACTAAGCACACGCAGTACCCGTAGGACAGCTTAGTACACAAGTCAACCACAGAGCTCGCGCGGCCTTGGCCGCGTGCCTCTGTGGTTTTCGCTTTGAGACGCTACGGGTGTCCCGTACAACACCAACAGCAGAGAACCATGAACACACCACTGACCAAATTCGGCGCAGAACTCCTGAAAGAAGAGCTGCACCAGCTCAAGACCAAGGAGCGCCGCATCGTGATCGACGCGATCGCCGAGGCGCGTTCGCATGGCGACCTGTCCGAAAACGCCGAGTACGACGCCGCCAAGGAGCGCCAGGCCTTCGTCGAAGGCCGCATCGCCGAGCT
>DDKG01000208.1:564-3807 GCA_002339265.1 Massilia sp. UBA2604
TGAACAAGGTCTCGGTGACCTCGCCGATCGCGCGCGCGCTGATCGGCAAGTTTGCCGAAGACGTGGTCGAAGTGCAGGCCCCGTCGGGTCCGCGCGAATACGAAATCCTCGAAGTCCGCTACGTCTGATGGAAGGCGCCGCGGCCGGTAGTGTGAAAGCCGGGCGTTTGCCGGCGGCGCGCCTGCTGGTGGCCGCGCTGTGGGCCGGCGTCCTGTGGGCGCTCGGTTATGTGGCGGCGCCGGCGGCGTTTTCCGTCCTGGGCAGCGGTCAAGCCGGCGACCTGGTCGCGGTGCTGCTCACGCGCCAGGCGTGGTTGTCGATTGGCTGTGCTGTCGTGCTGCTGGTGCTGCTGCGCGTCTCGACCGACCTGGCGCCGCCGCGGCGGCGCTTTTTGAATCTGCTGGTGCTGGCGATGCTGGCGTGTACGCTGGTGATCTTTGTCGGGTTGCAGCCGGCGATGGCGAACCTGCGCGAGCTGGCGGGGCCGGGCGGGGTGAGGGCGTCGGAGTATTGGACCCAGTTCGCCGTGATGCATGGGGTGTCGCAGCTGTTCTATCTGGTGGAGAGCTTGCTGGGCGCCTGGCTGATCATCCGCCTGCGCTAACCTTTTCGATAGCCCAAAAACGTCTTTTCTGCCGCTGGCAAAAAAGACTCCCCGCGTAGGCGGGGATCCAAGTCCTTCGAGCAGCCGCTAAATTCAAACGAGCGGATCTGCATACAAACTTGGATCCCCGCCTTCGCGGGGATGACGTGCGATGGCTGAGCGAGTTTTACTTGTTCAGCGAGTTTTTCTTGGAGCTGGTCTGGCGCGGCTTGGCGCGCTTGATGTTGCCGCCGGCGGTGACGCGCTCGTTCCCCTTCAGCATGACCTTGGTGACGCTCGGCTTCTTGGTGCCGCTGGCGCTGGCCTTGACGATGGTGACTTCGCGCATGCCCGGTCCCGACTTGCCGCTGCGTTCCTTGACCGCTTCTTTCTTCGGACGGTAGAGCACCAGCAGCTTGCCGATGTGCTGGACCTGACCCGCATCGAGATCGGTGGCGATCTGGTCGTACATGGCGACGCGCGCTTCGCGGTCGTCGCCGAACACGCGCACCTTGATCAGGCCGTGTGCGTCGAGGCTGGCCGAGATTTCCTTGACGACGGATTCGGTAAGGCCGGCTTCGCCGATCATGACGACTGGATTGAGCCCGTGTGCTTCAGCGCGCAGGGCGCTGCGCTCGGCCGGTGTAAGTTTGATCATAACAATTCTTTTTTGATGTACCTATAAAAGCAGTATTCTACGCGAATGGCCAAGAACAAATTAAACAAAAACTGGTTGCACGACCACATTAACGATCCGTACGTCAAACTGGCCCAGAAAGAAGGCTTCCGCGCCCGCGCCGCCTACAAGCTCAAGGAAATCGACGAGCAGGAAAAGCTGATCAAACCCGGCCAGATCATCGTCGACCTCGGTTGCACCCCGGGCAGCTGGGCCCAGTACACGCGGCGCAAGCTGGCCGGCGCGGACGGCGGCGGCATCCAGGGCACGATCATCGGCCTCGACATCCTGCCGATGGAGCCGATCGCGGACGTGCAATATATTCAAGGCGACTTCCGCGAGGAAGAAGTGCTGACGCAGCTCGATGAAGTCCTATCCGGCCGCAAAGCCGACCTTGTGCTATCCGATATGGCGCCCAATTTGTCGGGAATCAGCCATGCCGATGCGGCGCGCATGGAACATCTGATCGACCTGGCGATCGAATTTTCGCAGCTTCATTTGAAGCCGGGCGGTGCGCTGGTGGTTAAGTGTTTTAAAGACATGGGTTTTACACAAATCCTGGAGCGCTTCCGCACTGAATTCAAGACCGTAAAGCAGATCAAGCCGAAGGCCAGCCGCGATAAATCGTCCGAAATCTTCCTGCTCGGCCGTGGCCTGAAGAATCCGGCAGATTGAAGAGCCGGAGCGATTCGGTTCAGGGGTAGAATTTCCCCTTGAAATCTCCGCGCGTGCCCATACATCAGCCGCGTGATCCCTCCGGCCTGGCGCTTTCATTTGTATGCAATGTGCCGGCGGGACGTAAAAAGATAGTATTTCGGCACTATTGCCTGCGCCGCGTGGCGGTGTCGGCTTATTGCGAGTAAAATCGGAATACTGAAATCGGTAGAGATGCAATTGCATCGGAGGAGTGCTCGTGAATAATATGTTTTCCAAATCCGCCATCTGGGTGGTCGTCGCGCTGCTGTTGTTCATGCTGTTCAAGCAGTTCGACACCCATAGCGTCGCCGGCGGCAGCAAGACCATTGCTTATTCCGAGCTGCTCGATGAGATCAAACAACGTCGCATCAAGGATGTGACGATCGAAGGCTCGAATATCACCGCCACCCGCAGCGACGATACCAAGGTGCGCGCGACCGCGACCATCCTGGACCGCGGCCTGATCGGCGACCTGCGCGAAAACGGCGTGCGCTTCGACGTGAAGCCGCCCGAGGAGCCATCGTTCTTGCAGCAGGTATTCATTTCGTGGTTCCCGATGCTGCTCCTGATCGGCGTCTGGGTGTTCTTCATGCGCCAGATGCAGGGCGGCGGCAAGGGCGGCGCTTTCTCCTTCGGCAAATCGAAGGCGCGCATGCTCGATGAAACCAATAACACCGTCACCTTCGCCGACGTCGCCGGTTGCGACGAAGCGAAAGAAGAAGTCTCGGAAATCGTCGACTTCCTGAAAGACCCGACCAAGTTCCAGAAACTGGGCGGCCGCATTCCACGCGGCGTGCTGATGGTCGGTCCTCCGGGTACCGGTAAAACCCTGCTGGCGCGCGCCATTGCAGGTGAGGCGAAAGTGCCGTTCTTCTCGATTTCGGGTTCCGACTTCGTCGAGATGTTCGTCGGCGTCGGCGCGAGCCGCGTGCGCGACATGTTCGAGAACGCCAAGAAGCATTCGCCGTGCATCATCTTCATCGACGAGATCGACGCGGTCGGCCGTCACCGCGGCGCCGGCATGGGCGGCGGCAACGACGAACGCGAACAGACGCTGAACCAGTTGCTGGTCGAGATGGACGGTTTCGAAGCCCAGTCGGGCGTGATCGTGATCGCCGCCACCAACCGCGCCGACGTGCTGGATAAAGCGCTGCTGCGTCCGGGCCGTTTCGACCGCCAGGTGATGGTGGGCCTGCCGGACATCCGCGGCCGCGAACAGATCCTGAACGTGCACATGCGTAAAGTGCCAATCGGCACCGACGTGAAAGCCGACATCCTGGCGCGCGGC
>DDKG01000207.1:0-8653 GCA_002339265.1 Massilia sp. UBA2604
CGACCCGCGCGCGAAACTCGAGGAGCTGTGGGCCCAGCGCGATCCGCTGTACCGCGAGATTGCGGACCTCGTCATCGACACCGGCCGTCCTAACGTACAATCGATGGTACAGACCATATTGGACCAGCTGGCGGCGCAGGAGATTGCCCGCGCGCGCCGGCTTGCAAGGAAATCGATGAACGAACAGGACCACATCACCCTCAACGTCGAACTCGGCGAGCGCAGCTACCCGATCGCGATCGGCCCCGGCCTGCTGGACGACGCCGCACTGCTCGCGCGCCACATCGGCGGCAACAAGGTGGCCATCGTCACCAACACCACCGTCGCGCCGCTGTACCTGGCCAAGGTGGCCGGCCACCTGCGCGCCGCCGGCCGCGACGTGGTCGAGATCGTCCTGCCGGACGGCGAGGAACACAAGAACTGGCAGTCGCTCAACCTGGTGTACGACGCGCTGCTGCAGCATAAATGCGACCGCAAGACCACGCTGGTGGCGCTGGGCGGTGGCGTGATCGGCGACCTGACCGGCTTCGCCGCCTCGAGCTATATGCGCGGCGTGCCCTTCGTGCAGATCCCGACCACCCTGCTGGCCCAGGTCGATTCCTCGGTGGGCGGCAAGACCGGCATCAACCACCCGCTGGGCAAGAACATGATCGGCGCCTTCTACCAGCCGCGCGCCGTCATCGCCGACACCGCGACCCTCGACACCCTGCCGCCGCGCGAGCTGTCGGCCGGCCTGGCCGAAGTCATCAAGCACGGCGCCATACTCGATGCGACCTTCTTCGACTGGATCGAGGCCAACGTCGAGAAATTGATGGCGCGCGAGCCGCAAGCCATCGCCCACGCGATCGCGCGCTCCTGCGAGATCAAGTCCGACGTGGTGCGCAAGGACGAACGCGAAGGCGGCCTGCGCGCGGTGCTGAACTTCGGCCACACCTTCGGCCACGCGATCGAGAATGGGCTGGGCTACGGCGAATGGCTGCACGGGGAAGCGGTCGGCTGCGGCATGGTGATGGCGGCCGACATGTCGGCGCGCCTGGGCCTGATCGAGCCCGCCGCCGTGGAGCGCGTGCGCGCCCTGGTGCGCGCCGCCGGCCTGCCGGCCGTGGCGCCGGATCTTGGCGAGGCGCGCTGGATCGAGCTGATGGAAGTCGACAAGAAGAACGAGGGCGGCGAAATCCGATTCATCCTGCTCAAGCCCCTCGGCAGCCCGTCGATCGCCACGGCGCCGCTGGACGTGCTGCGCTCGACCCTGGCGGCCTGCAGCGGCTGAAAGGAACATCATGGACTTCGACGCCGGCCTTGCCCCCTATGCGGCGCACTCGTCGCAGTCGCGCGGCCGGCGCCATGCCGAGCCGGGTCCGGGCGCGCGCAGCGAATACCAGCGCGATCGCGACCGCATCATCCATTCCACGGCGTTTCGCCGGCTGGAATACAAGACCCAGGTCTTCCTGAACCACGAGGGCGACCTGTTCCGCACCCGCCTGACCCACAGCATCGAGGTGGCGCAGATCGGCCGCACCCTGGCGCGCAGCCTGCGCCTGAACGAAGACCTGGTCGAAGCCACCGCGCTGGCGCACGACCTGGGGCACACGCCTTTCGGCCACGTGGGCCAGGACGTGCTCAACGAGTGCATGAAGGAGTTCGGCGGCTTCGAGCACAACCTGCAAAGCCTGCGCGTGGTCGACCACCTCGAAGAGCACTACGGCGCATTCGACGGCCTGAACCTCACGTTCGAAACGCGCGAGGGCATCCTCAAGCACTGCTCGCTGAACAATGCGCGCCAGCTGGGCGAACTGGGCCAGCGTTTCATCGACCGCAGCCAGCCCAGCCTGGAGGCGCAGCTGACCAACCTGGCCGACGAGATCGCGTACAACAACCACGACATCGACGACGGCCTGCGTTCGGGCCTGCTCACCATGAAGCAGATGGAAGAGGTGGAGCTGTTCGCGCGCCTGCGCCATGAGGTGGAGCGCCAGTATCCCGGTCTGGCGGGCCGGCGCGCGCTGTACGAGACGATCCGCCTGATGATCACGGCGATGACGGCCGACCTGGTGGAGACCTCGAGACAGCGCCTGCTGGAGGCGAACCCGCAAACCATCGACGACGTGCGCGCCGGGCCGCCGCTGATCCGCTTCTCGGACACCATGCGCGCCGAGACCACGGCCCTCAAGCGCTTTTTGTACGCCAACCTGTACCGCCACTTCCAGGTCAACCGCATGCGGGTGAAGGCGAGCCGCATCGTGCGCGAGCTGTTCCAGGCCTTCCTGGAAGACCCGGTGCTGCTGCCGAACGACTACCAGGTCGCGGACGACGCCATGAAGCAGGCGCGCAAGATCGCCGACTACATCGCCGGCATGACCGACCGCTACGCGATCCGCGAGCATCGGCGGATCTTCTCGCTCGATCATTTCTGATCCGGGGCCCTCACGGGCAGGATCGACGCGCTGCGCCCTGCATCCTGCTTACAGGCGTTCGCCGATGGCCTGCTGCAGCAGGCGTAAGCGGGTCTCGACCCATTGCTCGACATTGTCGAGATGGCGCATTGTTCTGGTCATCTCTCTCGACAGGCGGTCGAAGTCGCGCTCGATGATCTGGTTCAGCACAGCGATTGTCGGTTTACTAGCGACCCGGTGGATATCCTTGCCCAGCAAGTAGACGCCAGCCAGGTCGGGATCATATTGGCCGGCTTCGATGACGCTATCGTCGTCGTAGATTCGGTCGAGATTTCCTGCAGAGGCATAGCTGTCCATCAGGTGGATGAGATCCTGGGCGTCCTTCGGATTCTCCCGTCCGCGATCCGACCATGCGACCAGCTTGAGTATGGCAAGACCGGCAAGCGAAACCACGTTGGCGTCGAAGCCAGGTGCGAATGTCACTGATTCCGCGGCGGCGAACGCGTCGTCATACCCGGCCAGGTTCATGATGACCTTCATGTCCGGAGGCCAGGCCAGTTCATCTGTTCCTTGGGAGATTTTTCCGAATGGTACAAGGTCGAGGTGATAGTGCAGATCACCATCGATGCCTTTATAGTAAAGGCGCTGTTGTGCCTGCTCTCCTGTCGTAAATGTTCCGCGCGCGATGAGTCTCTTTTTCAGAGCGTTGAACTGATCCCAGTCCTTGACGGCAATGGCGAAATCCACATCGTACGTCGCTCGCCGTGTGGCTAGACCGAATACATGCGTGAGCAGAATATCCCGTGCGGTAGCGCCGACGAGCATGTAATCGATCTGCTCTGTTCGTGCTTCGTCCGCCACCGCGCGCAGGATGTCGATCGTGACGTGATCGACGGGGCGGTCAGTCCGAATTAAACGCGGCATCGATGAATCTTTCCTTGATCATGTTCGCTGTTTCTTGCGTGCGTGGATCGAGCAGCGCGAGGAGTTCCGAGTAGATCAGCAGCGGCGGTGCGATATCGGACGCTGTTGCTGGCTCCCCGTGCCAGAATTTTTCCAGTATCTCAATGTCGCCATTGTTGTCAGGCCTGATGCGATGCTGCTTGCTCAATGTCTTGATCACGCCATCCATTTCGTCCGGCCGGATGTACAGGGTTTGCGTTGCCGGCTTGAGATAGCTGGTCAGCATTGATGCTGCCACCTCCCCTCCCCATGCGAAGTCGAAGTTCTTCAGGTCGATCTTTCGCCACCAAGATGCTTCTGGAGCGCTGAAGCACCGGCTGTTCAACTTGGTGCGCAGGGTGGTGGGGTAGTTAATGGCCCACTCATCGACCAAGCGTCCCGGCTCCAGCAATCTCCTGCGTTCAGAATCCCCTTTATTGATGAGGTAGCCACGCCGTTCAAGATCGTTCAGCACGTTATAGACCGTGCCAAGCGACACGCCAGCCTGATGCGCCAGTTCCTTGTATGGCAAATGCACGGAATCTGGCTTGGTAAGCAAGGCAAATACGACACGAAGAGCCGCAGCATTCGTCAATCCCTTCTGCTGGGACTGCTGTTTGTATTCGCGCTTTTCGCCGGTAATGAGAACGAAAAGGCCGGGTGCGCGCAGATAAGCATTGCCGCTCGTATCGATGAACTGCAATCCAGTGAGGCGACAGTACTCGGCCAGTTCCTTCGTGAGATGCGGAACGACGAGCAGGCCGGGACCGTCAATCGTTTCCAGTTGATGACGAATCTTATCGATGTGTGCCTTGCGGTCGACCGCGAATTTGCACTCGACAGCATAGTGGAATGAGCCGTTTTCGTATGCCAGCTCGATTGCCGCATCGGCCTGGTACATCGCTGATGGTCTTGCTTTGAGTTTGACCAGGCTTCCTTCGATGCTCACTTTTTCCTTGAGAGCATCGAGTGCCTCCACGATCAGGCTTATTTCAGCGCCAGAATGATCGTGGGAAAATGCAAGATTGTTCATTCAATTCCCTCAGTTTTCACGGTCGATGAATGAATCCATTCTAAGCAGGATTCGATGAATTTTCAATTATTGACCGTTTTCACGTAACGTGAAAACCAAAAAAAATTGAAAGCGGCTAGCCGAACAGGTTTGGCCTGGCCAGGTCCAGCAACAGCTTCTTGACCGGCGCCGGCAGCGGCGCCTCGCCGATCGACTCGAGCTTCCACCAGACGTGGCCAGGCGGCAGCCCGGCGCGCGTCGCCAGCGTCACCGCGAATGGCGCGATGTGCAGCTTGTAGTGGGTGAAGACGTGCACCAGCGGGCTCAGTGGCCGCACTTCGTCCAGCGTGCCGAAGCCGCCGGCTGCCGCCGCGACATCCGCCGTACAGACCGGGTCCGCATCGTCGTCCATCGCCACGTGCCCGCCGACTTCCGGCAGCGACAGCAGGCCGCCCCAGATGCCGGTTTGCGGGCGCTGTTCCAGCAGCACTTCGCCGCCATCGATCACGACCAGCAGCGCGGTGCGCTTTTCCGGCGTCGCCTTCTTCGGCTTGCGCACCGGCAGTTCGGCGGTGCGGCCGGTGGCGAAGGCCACGCAGCGCGCCTGCAGCGGGCAGCGGCCGCAGTCGGGACGCGAACGGGTGCACAGGGTGGCGCCCAGGTCCATCAGGCCCTGGGTATAGGCCTCGATGGCGCCGGGGTTGCCGGCCACCTCGGGCAGCAGGGCGTCCGCACGGCGCCACAGCGCGTCCTCGACCGGCTTGATGCCCGGATAGGCGTCGATCCCGAACACGCGCGCGAACACGCGCTTGACGTTGCCGTCCAGGATGGCGGCGCGCACGCCGCTCGAGAAGGCGGCGATCGCCGCCGCGGTCGAGCGGCCGATGCCGGGCAGGTCGGCCAGCAGCGCCGGGTCGCTCGGGAACACGCCGTCGTAGTCCTGCACCACGCGCTTGGCGCAGGCGTGCAGGTTGCGCGCGCGGGTGTAGTAACCGAGGCCACTCCAGTGCGCCATGACGTCTTCCGATGGCGCTTCGGCCAGCGCGTGGACGGTCGGGAAGCGCTCCAGGAAGCGCGCGTAATAGCCCAGCACCGCGGCCACCTGCGTCTGCTGCAGCATGATCTCGGACAGCCAGACGCGGTAGGCATCCTGGGTGTTTTGCCAGGGCAGGGTGTGGCGGCCATGGCTGCGCTGCCAGTCGATCACGGCCTTCGAGAAGGTCGGATCGGCCAGCTGGTCGAACTCGGTGAGGCGTTTCATGCGGTCTTGTGCGGGGCGCTAGGCCTCAAGTTGGGTGGTGACGCCTGCCGCGATGGCGGCGAGGCGGGTGCGCGTGGTCTCGAGCTCGGCCTGGCCGTGCTCGAAGGCGCCGATTTTCTGTTCCAGGCTGTCGCTGGCGTCGTGAATGCGCTGGACCGTGGCCTGGCGCTGGCGCAGGCCGTCGCGGTGCTGGCGGATCTGCGCTTCCAGCGGCGCATTGGCGACCTTCAGCCAGGCTTCCACGTCGGCGTTGGCGGCGCGGTAGACGCGCCGCACGCGCGAGGCGATCGAATCGAAGAAGCGTTCGAGCAGGGTCGCGCGGCTGGTCATCAACAGGGTCGCGGTGCCGAACTGGCGCTCGAACAGCGTTTCGATGGCGTCGATCTCGTCGACGTGGCGCGTCAACGACAAAGTTTGCGGCAGCGCCAGCGCCAGGCCGTGCTCGGCCGCGAACCGGCGGTGCATGGCGTCCAGCATGGCCTTGATCTCGTCGACCTTGGCGCAGGCGTCGAGCAGGCCGGCGCGCGCGCCGGCAAAATAATTGCGCACCGGCGCGCGCATGCCGGTGGCGAAGCGGCTGGCCGCCATCGCGGCGCGCACCGTCTCGGTCCGGTCCTGCAGGCCGTCCATGCCGACCAGGGTGTACAGCTCGGTCGACAGGCGCGTGAACACGGCGCGCGTGCCCTGCAGCTTGAACAGGCCGGCGTCGAATTCCTTCTTCTCGGCCTCGACCCGGCGCACCATGTGGGCGATCATGCCCTGGTTCTTGCCGCGCAGGCTGCGCAGCTCCTGCAGCTGCTCGACCAGCTCGCGCAGGCGCGCCGCCACCAGCACCTGCTGGCCGGCGGCCAACAGTTCGAGGTCGGCGCGCAGCTGGCGCGCATTGATCGCGCGCCGCGCCGGGATCAGGTGGTGGAACAGCGCCGATTCGAGCGCCCCCAGGCGGCTGCGCTCGAACAAGGCCATGTCGCCGCCGATGCGGCCGACCAGAGCTTTATGGGCCGAGACCGGGTAGACCTGGCCGGCGTCCAGCCCGAGCAGGCGCGCGACGTCGTGCTGCTGGCGCGCGATCTCGGTCTGGATCGCGCCCGGGCTCTTGAGCTCGTCCCACATGGCGTCGATCTTGTTCAGCACCGCCAGGCGGCCCGGCCCGGCGCCGATATGGGTGCGCCAGACCTCGATGTCGCTGCGGGTCACGCCGGTGTCGGCGGCCAGCACGAACAGCACCGCGTGCGCGTTCGGGATCAGGTTCAGCGTCAGTTCCGGCTCGGTGCCGATCGCGTTCAGGCCCGGGGTATCGAGGATCACCAAGCCCTGCTTGAGCAGCGGGTGCGGCAGGTTGATGATGGCGTGGCGCCAGCGCGGGATTTCGATGGTGCCGTCCACGCCCAGGCTGGCGGCCAGGTCCGGGTCTTGCGGGTCGAACAGGCCGTAGCGCTCGGCCTCGCCGGTCGCCACATGGCGCGTCTGGCTGACCTGGCGCAGCGTCTCGTGCATCGCTTCGGAATCGTCCAGGTCGAGCGGCAGCACGGTCCAGGCGGCAGGATCGTCGCGGTAGTCGCCGGTGGAAAGCTGGCCGGCGCGGGTCTCGATCGGCAGCAGGCGGATGCAGGGCGGCAGCTGCGCGTCCCACAGCAGCTCGGTCGGGCACATGGTGGTGCGGCCGGCGCTGGACGGCAGGATGCGCTGGCCGTAGTCGGCGAAGAACAGGGCGTTGATCAGCTCGGTCTTGCCGCGCGAGAATTCGGCCACGAAGGCGACCGACAGCCGGTCGTCGCGCAGGCGCCCGAGCGCGCGCGCCAGCACCTGTTCGCCGGCGGCGTCGATCAACCCGGCTTCGCGCAGCGACTTGCCGTAGCTCTCGAGGCTGGCGGCAACGCCGGCCCGCCACGCTCCATACTGTTGTAGATCCTGCATCGTTCAGCCCGTTGTAGCCCGTTATGTCCTCAGCGCTGGCACTGCGCGCAATAGAAAGTCGAGCGCTGGCCCTGCTTGATCTGGCGGACCGGCGCCTCGCACTGGCGGCAGGGCACACCAGCACGATCATAGACGAAATATGTCTGCTGGAAATATCCAGACTGCCCATTTACAGCAATAAAGTCACGCAGGGTACTGCCGCCCTGGACGATGGCGGCGGCCAGGATGTCGCGGATCGCTTCGGCCAGCCGGTCGTAGCGCGCGCGGCTGATGCGCGAAGCCGCCGTCTTGGGGCTGATGCCGGCCCGGAACAGGCTCTCGCAGGCGTAGATATTGCCGACGCCCACCACGATGTCGCCGGCCAGCAGCACCTGCTTGATCGGCGCACTGCGGCGCCGGGTTTCGCGATGCAGGAGGGCGCCATTGAAGTGCTCGCCGAGCGGTTCCACGCCCAGGCCGCGCAGCAGGATGTGCTCTTCCAGGTCGCCATCTTCGTTGGCATGCCACAGCACGGCGCCGAAGCGGCGCGGGTCATGCAGGCGCAATACCTGCACGCCCTCAGGGCCATTGACGATCAGGTCGAAATGGTCGTGCTTGCGCGGTTCGATGCCCGGCGGCAGCACGCGCAAGTGGCCGGACATGCCCAGGTGGATGATCAGGGCGCCGTGCTCGAAATGAATCAACAGGTATTTGCCGCGCCGGCCGGTCGACAATATGCGGCGGCCCGCCAGCAGCGCGGACAGGCCGGGCGGGAAGGGCCAGCGCAGGCCGTCGCGGCGGCAGACGACCTGCTCGACGATGCGGCCTTCGATATGGGGCGCGACACCGCGCCGGGTGACTTCTACTTCTGGCAGTTCAGGCATGGGGGAGACGAATCGTGTAAAGTCGGGTTGCCATCGCGGCTGGGCAGCCTGCGGACCGGGCTGGCGCCAGGAATCCTGGCGCAGCTCATGCGCGGCAGGCGCCTGCGCATGAGCGTAGAATCAAATCAAAACATCAACTCGGATTTTGGACTTGCTTTGAAAAACGCTTTCGCCATTGTAACCGTCTCCGGGCTGCTTGCAGGCCTGCTCTCGGGATGTGCTGTCTCGCCGCAACAGCAGTCGCTCGCCGCCGGCGAGCAGGCCG
>DDKG01000207.1:8841-14174 GCA_002339265.1 Massilia sp. UBA2604
CTGACCGTCTACAACCTGGCCCAGCGCACCGGCGATCCGCGCCTGGCGCGCCGCGCCGCCGAGATGGCGGTGGCGGCCAAGCAGGCCGACGACACCCTGGCCGCGGTGCGCCTGTGGTACCAGCTCGATCCGGATTCCGACGAGGCAACCCAGTATTTCGTCGGCATGGCGGTCACGTCCGACAAGATCGCCGAACTCGAACCGATCTTCGAGCAGCGCCTGCGCGAGGCGACCCCGGCCCGGCGCGGCATGCTGCTGTTCCAGGTCCAGCAATTGCTGGGCCGCGCGAAGGATAAGGAAGCGGCGATCGCCATGCTCGAGCGCCTGATCGCGCCTTACAACGACACGATGGAGGCGCGCGTGGTGCGCGCCCAGATCGCGCTGGTGCGCGACGACAAGGCGCTGGCCCGCAGCGAGGCCCAGGCGGCATTGGCGGCCAAGCCCGACGCCGAGATCGCCCTCTTGATGCTGGCGCAAGTCACCGAGGACGAGGGCCAGGTGGTGGCCTTGATGCAGAAATTCCTCAAGAGCTATCCGAAGTCGAACGACGTGCGCGCCGCCTATGCGCGGGTGCTGGTCAACCGCAAGGATTATCCGGCCGCGCGGCGCGAGTTCGAGCTGCTGGTCAAGGCCCAGCCCAACAACGTCGCCCACCTGTATGCGCTGGGCATCCTGGCCACGCAGATGAACGACGCCCTCGGCGCCGAGCAATATTTCACGCGCTTCGTGGAAGTGCTGGGGCGTAATCCGGACGATGAACGCGATCCCTCGCGCGCGTTGCTGATTTTGTCGCAGCTGGCGGAAGAGCGCGGCGACCTGCTCGGCGCGCTGCAATGGCTGGACAAGGTGCCGGAAGGCACGGATCCGCAAACCCGCTTCAACGCCCAGCTGCGCCGCGTCCACCTGGTCGGCAAGGGCGGCGACCTGACCAGCGCGCGGCGCCTGCTGGCCGAGATCCAGACCGACGATCCGGCGCGCCAGGCCCAATTGATGGCGGCCGAGGCGCAACTGCTGCGCGAAGCCGACCAGCTGCCGGAAGCCTATGCGGTGATGGAGGCGGCAACCAAGCGCTTCCCGAAGAATCCCGACCTGCTGTACGACTTCGCGCTGCTGGCCGAAAAGCTGGGCAAGGTCGATGTAATGGAAGCGCAATTGCGCGAAGTGATGGCGCAAGCGCCGGACAACCACCATGCCTATAACGCCCTCGGCTATTCGCTGGCGGAGCGCAATGTGCGCCTGCAAGAGGCCTATGGCCTGATCGCCAAGGCGCTCGACATGGCGCCGGACGACCCCTTCATCATGGACAGCATGGGCTGGATCCATTACCGGATGGGTAACCTGGCGGAAGCCGAAAAATTCCTGCGCCAGGCCTATGGGCTGCGCAAGGACCCCGAGATCGCCGTCCACCTGGGCGAGGTGTTGTGGCAGAAGGGCGATAAGTCGGCCGCCGAGAAGCTGTGGCGCGAGGCGCGCGCCAAGGATCCGCAGAACGATACGCTGCGCACTACGCTGGCGCGGTTGCGGCCGTCCTTGTGAAATAATCCGTTTTGGCGGGATGGTGCAGATAAGCTAAGCTGCTGCACACGCACGTCGTCCCCGCCCTCGCCGGGCGCCTTGGCGGGGATCCAAGGCGCATGCGTTGCCACTGCGTTCAATCGAAGCGGCAGAGCGAAAAACTTGGGTCCCCGCCTTCGCGGGGACGACGTTCTAACGCTAAATGATGGAATTAGGCTCCCGCTCCGTCCATGTTTTTCCAACTGCACTCCTGAATCTGCTTATGCCGCTGACCCGACGTCTCACCCTGCTCGCCTTCGCCGCCACGCTCGCCGGCTGCGCCACCAGCACCGCCAACCTGTCCACCGCCACGGTCGGCGACTACCGCGACACCATCGACCTGTCGGGCAAGCTGTCGGTCAATTATCAGAAGGATGGCAGACAGGAATCGATCACCGGCAATTTCAACTGGGAACAGCGTCCCGAGGCGATCGACGTCGCCTTGATCTCGCCGCTGGGCCAGACCGTGGCCACGATCAATGTCACGCCCACCTCCGCGACCCTGGTCCAGGGCGGCCAGGAGCGCACGGCGAGCGACATCGACAGCCTGACCCAGGAAACCCTGGGCTGGCCGCTGCCGGTGTCGGGCCTGCGCGACTGGCTGCAGGGCTATGCGCTCGATGCGCAGGGGCAGCGCTTCCGCGCCTCGCCGGCCAATAACAGCGTTACCACGAAAGATGGCTGGCGCCTGCGTTTCGTCGAATGGCAAGATGCCGGTGCATCGCAACCTGCGCCGCGTTTGATCCAGGCCGAACGCGCCGCTTCGGGCGACATCACGGACCTGGCGATCCGCATCGTCATCCTGCCGGCGGCCTGATCCATGCGTTCGCTGCACGATTGCCCGGCGCCGGCAAAACTGAACCTGTTCCTGCACGTCACCGGCCGCCGCGCCGATGGCTACCACCTGCTGCAAAGCGTGTTTCAACTGATCGACCGCGCCGACCGGCTGCACTTCGACCTGCGCGACGACGAGCAGATCCGCCGCACCAACGACGTGCCGGGCGTGCCCGAAGGCCAGGACCTGATCGTGCGCGCGTTGCGCCTGCTGCAGGCCGAGTATGCGCGTCGCCATGGCCGGCTGCCGCCGGGCATCTCCGTCAGGGTCGACAAGGTCTTGCCCATGGGCGGCGGACTGGGCGGGGGATCGTCGGATGCGGCGACCGCCCTGATGGCGGCCAACGCGCTGTGGGAAGCCGGCTTGAGCCGCGAAGAATTGATGGCGCTGGGCTTGCCGCTGGGCGCCGACATCCCGTTCTTCCTGTTCGGCGAAACCGCGTTCGCGGAAGGCGTGGGGGAGGCCTTGCAGGCGGTGCCGGGGCCGGATTGCTGGTATGTGGTGATCGAGCCGGGCGTGGCGGTACCGACGCCCGCAATTTTTTCTGCGCCGGATTTGACAAGAGATTCAAAGCCCGTCAGAATAGCGGACTTTTCCAGCCACACCGATTCATGCAGTACGGTTGGTTTTGGGAAAAATGATTTGCAGGACGTGGCGATGCGCCTGTTCCCGCCGGTAGCAGAGGCGGTTGAATGGTTGAGCAGCCATGGCGATGCCAGGATGACTGGCTCAGGGGCGTGCGTGTTTTGCGCGTTCTCCAGCGAAGACGCTGCCGACCAGGTGTTGGCGCAAGTGCCGGGCAAGTGGACGGCATGGAAAGCGAAGTCGCTGCAGACACACCCGCTGATGAAATCGCTCTTGCAAAATCAGGGAGTTATAGAATAAAATACTGCCTGTCGCAGCGTTGAGTAGCAAGTTAAGATGCTGGCGGCAAGTAGTAAAGATCGTGTAGGGGAATCGCCAAGCTGGTTAAGGCACCGGATTTTGATTCCGGCATTCCAAGGTTCGAATCCTTGTTCCCCTGCCAAAGTTTTCTTGTTCTGTCGATGCGTGTGCGTCCAGCAAGAAAATCGCGATGCGGTGCCGAGCGCCACATCAGCATGCTAATCAGCCGGTATATCCGGCTGATTGTTTTTCTACCGTACAAACGCTTTTTACCCTTTAGGACTCCCCATGGCTTACGAAAACCTGATGGTTTTTACCGGCAATGCCAATCCGGCACTAGCAGAGGGGGTCGCAAAAAGCCTCGGCATTCCTCTCGGTAAAGCAGTCGTCTCCAAGTTCTCCGATGGCGAAGTCATGGTCGAGATCAACGAGAACGTGCGTGGCAAGGACGTCTTCGTCCTGCAATCGACCTGCGCCCCGACCAACGACAGCCTGATGGAAATCATGCTGATGGTCGACGCCCTCAAGCGCGCTTCGGCCGGCCGCATCACCGCTGCCATTCCTTACTTCGGTTATGCCCGCCAGGACCGCCGTCCGCGTTCGGCGCGTGTCGCGATCTCGGCCAAGGTCGTCGCGAACATGCTGGAAGAAGCCGGCGTCGAGCGCGTCCTGATCATGGACCTGCACGCCGACCAGATTCAAGGTTTCTTCGACATCCCGGTCGACAATATCTACGCATCGCCGATCCTGCTGGGCGACCTGCAGAAGCGCAACTACGACGACCTGCTGGTCGTGTCGCCTGACGTCGGCGGCGTGGTGCGCGCACGCGCCCTGGCCAAGCGCCTGGGCTGCGACCTGGCGATCATCGACAAGCGTCGCCCGAAGGCGAATGTGTCGGAAGTGATGAACATCATCGGTGAAGTCGAAGGCCGCAACTGCGTGATCATGGATGACATGGTCGACACCGCAGGCACCCTGTGCAAGGCCGCCGAAGTGCTCAAGGAGCGCGGCGCCAAGAAAGTCGTTGCCTATTGCACGCACCCGGTCCTGTCCGGCCCGGCGATCGATCGCATCGCGAACTCGCCGCTGGACGAACTGGTCGTCACCGACACCATCCCGCTGAGCCCAGCCGGCGCCGCTTGCGGCAAGATCCGCCAGCTGACCTGCGCACCGCTGCTGGCCGAGACCTTCAAGCGGATCGTCAAGGGCGACTCGGTGATTTCGCTGTTCGTCGACTAAGCAATACAGTCGCTGTTTTTCGCGGCGCGCCTGGCTAACATGCCAGCGCGCCGTTGCCGTATCCGAATAAGTTACACCCAGCACGTCGTTCCCGCGCAGGCGGGAACCCAAGTCCTTGGCGTTGACGATACTCTCAAATGTAGCGACAACGCCAGCAAACTTGGGTCCCCGCCTGCGCGGGGACGACGGTGCTGACGTAGTTGGAATATCGAATTCTTGAGCGCGCAATCTGGCGCTTTTCTTGACCGTCCCTGGTCGCGGGGATGGTCACCACTGGGCAACCGGGCCGTGGATTGGATTCTGCGGCATTCGTGCCCGTTTATTTTTGGAGTTTCACATGAAAGTAGTCGCATTCAACCGCACTCAACAGGGCACCGGAGCGAGCCGCCGCCTGCGCAACGCTGGCCAGACCCCAGGCATCATCTACGGTGGCACCGAAGCCCCGGCACTGATCGCCCTGGACGGCAACGCGTTGTACCACGCGCTCAAGAAAGAAGCATTCCACGGTTCCGTGCTGGATCTGGAAATCGACGGCAAGACCCAGCAAGTGCTGCTGCGTGACTTCCAGATGCACGCATACAAGCAACTGGTCCTGCACGCTGACTTCCAGCGCGTCGACACCTCGAAGCCGATCCACACCAAGGTCACCCTGCACTTCGTGAACGCCGAAGTCTCGCCAGCAGTCAAGCTGAGCGGCGCCATCGTGTCGCACGTGCTGAACGAAGTCGAAGTGTCGTGCCTGCCAGGTCAACTGCCAGAGTTCATCGAAGTCGACCTGTCGAAGCTGGAAGCCGGCCAATCGATCCACACCGGCGACCTG
>DDKG01000206.1 GCA_002339265.1 Massilia sp. UBA2604
CAGGTCGTTCAGGGTGTCGCCGGCCACCACGATATGGGCCGGATCGAAACCGGCCACTTCGGCCAGGCGGCGCACCGCGACGCCCTTGCCGACGCCGCGCGGCAGCACGTCCAGGTAGCGGCCGGCCGAGAACAGCAGGTCGCAGTCGAGTGCATCGACGGCAGCGCGCAATTCGGGCGTGATGGCATCCTCGGTGGCGTAGAACGAAACGCGGCGCTCCTGCGGCACCGACTGGCGCACCAGCTCGGGGAAGTCGGCCAGCGCCTTCAGGACCGCCTGGCTGCCCGGCCAGCGCGCCGCGATCTCGTGCGCCAGCGGCTCGACCGGACGCAGGTCGGCGTCGACGATGGTGGCGCCGACGTCGGCGATGATGTAATGGGGGCGGGGGACGGTCGGATCGGACAGCAGGGGAATGACGGTTTCCAGGCCGCGGCCGGTGACGAACACCAGCGTCGCCCCAGGCAGGGCGCCGGAAAACAGTTCGCGGATGCGGCGCCGCGCCTCGTGGGTGCCTGCCAGCAGCGTACCGTCGAGGTCGGTAGCCAGCACCAGGCGTGAGGGATCGAGCTGGCGCGGCCAGTGGCGTGATTCAATGACAGTCATTCTTCATCCTTTGCAGCGATGCGTCCGCCCATGCAGCCGTGGGCTGGGTGGCGGACCGGGTCTGGGCCTGCGATGCTCGCCGGGGAGGCGCGCGGGCCGGAGAAAGGCGGGATGCGGATCGGCGCGCTCTTCTGGATGGAATACGCGATCGACACATCGGGGAACCGCCAGGCGGAGGAGGGAAGACAGCGCCGGCATGGATGCCGGAAATCACGTGCGCCAGGTGCGCGCGACGCGGCCACCCCTCAAAAGCATTTGTACAATAGCATTTCGCGCCGGCATCTTCAACCCGCGATTTCCCTGGGCCGTACGAGTGCCGCCATCATCGGCGCTGCAGGGAATTGACGGGCACGCGAAAAAAGCTATTGCAAAACTTTAAGCCGGGCACTTATAATTCGGCTCCCCGGGCGGTTAGTTCAGCTGGTTAGAATACTTGGTCGACATCCAAGGGGTCGCAGGTTCGAATCCTGCACCGCCCACCAGACTTCCAGATCGCAGGCTCCCAGCAATGGTCGTAGCCTGTAGAGAAAAGGCGCAGCGGTGTGCCTTTTCTGTGCCGCCCAGCTAGGGCGGATTCTTCTTTCTCCAGTTACTGCGAAAAGCGCAACAGGCCGGTCTCGACTCCGATTTTTCCTGTTGCGCTGAAGCCTTTTGCGCGCTATACTAGCCGGCTTCGGTATGGGTCTGTCTTTTTTGACCCGTATTTTTTAGTAGTTCAACTACCCCCGCCCAATCGTAGGTGGGAATGGAGAAAAAATGAGCCTGGGCCTCCTCGGTCGCAAGGTTGGCATGATGCGTATCTTCACGGATGACGGCGATTCGATCCCTGTCACCGTGCTGGACGTGTCGAACAACCGTGTCGCACAAGTCAAAACCCCTGAAACTGATGGCTACACCGCAGTTCAGGTCGTCTACGGTCAGCGTCGCGCCTCGCGCGTGAACAAGGCTGCCGCCGGTCACTACGCCAAAGCTGGCGTCGAAGCCGGTACGATGCTGAAGGAATTCCGCATCGATTCCACCAAAGCCGCCGAACTCAAAGCCGGTGACACCATTGATGCTTCGATGTTCGAAGTGGGCCAGAAAATCGACGTGCAAGGCACCTCGATCGGTAAGGGCTACGCCGGCACCATCAAGCGTCACAACTTCGCCTCGGGTCGCCAGACCCACGGTAACTCGCGTTCGCACAACGTTCCTGGCTCGATCGGTATGGCCCAGGATCCAGGCCGCGTGTTCCCAGGCAAGCGCATGACCGGTCACATGGGCGACGTTACCGTCACCACCCAGAACCTGGAAGTCGCTCGCATCGACACCGAACGTCAGCTGCTGCTGATCAAGGGTGCCGTTCCTGGCGCGAAGAACGGCCAAGTGGTCGTCAAGCCAGCTGTCAAAACCAAAGCCAAGAAAGGAGCGTAAGCATGGAACTGAAGCTCCTGAATGAGCAAGGTCAAGCTGGCGCAAACGTTGCAGCAACCGACGAAGTGTTCGGTCGTGAATACAACGAAGCCCTGATCCACCAGATCGTCGTCGCCTACGCTGCCAACGCACGTAGCGGCAACCGCAAGCAGAAGGACCGTGAAGAAGTCCACCACACGACCAAGAAGCCATGGCGCCAAAAAGGTACCGGCCGTGCTCGTGCTGGTATGTCGTCGTCGCCTCTGTGGCGCGGCGGTGGTCGTATCTTCCCGAACACCCCGGACGAGAACTTCTCGCACAAAGTTAACAAGAAGATGTTCCGTGCAGGTATCTGCTCGATCTTCTCGCAACTGGCCCGCGAAGACCGCCTGAACGTGGTCGAGAACCTGTCGATCGAAGCTCCAAAGACCAAGCTGCTGTCGCAAAAGCTGCAGAGCATGGGCCTGGAATCGGTCCTGGTGATCACCGACACCATCGATGAGAACCTGGAACTGGCATCG
>DDKG01000097.1 GCA_002339265.1 Massilia sp. UBA2604
CAGAACAAGATGACCGGCGCCGCCGAGCAGTACCAGTACATCCTGCGCGACGAGTCGATGCACGTGAACTTCGGCATCGACCTGATCAACACGATCAAGATGGAAAACCCGCAGCTGTGGACGCCGGAATTCCGCGAAGAGATCAAGGCCCTGTTCCTGCAAGCCGTCGACCTGGAATACCGCTACGCCGAAGACACCATGCCACGCGGCGTGCTGGGCCTGAACGCCCCGATGTTCAAGGGCTACTTGCGCTTCATCGCGAATCGTCGTGCGGTGCAGATCGGCCTGGAGCCGCTGTTCCCGAACGAAGAGAATCCGTTCCCGTGGATGAGCGAGATGATCGACTTGAAGAAGGAGCGTAACTTCTTCGAGACACGTGTGACCGAGTATCAGACTGGCGGCACGCTGAGCTGGGATTGATTGCTGCCGGCATCGCATGAACGACAAAGCCCTGCGAGTGCGGGGCTTTCTTTTTCCTGAGGCGGCTCAGACGTCTTTGGCCGGCGCGATGTCAATCGACCACGTCACGCCGAAACGGTCCTTGAGCATGCCGTACAAAGGCGACCACTGGGCCGGCGCCAGCGCGTGCACGATGCAGGCTTCTTGCGCCAATCCCTGCCACAACGTCCTGATCTCCTCTTCCGAATCGCCGCGCAGCGAAACGTGGAAGGCATTCTCGCCTTGATGCCACGGCGTGTCGCTCGCCACGTCGAAGGCCATGATGCGAAAGCCGTTGGGGGCGGCTACCTGTCCCCAGACGATCCGCTGCGCATCCGAAGGATCGGCGACGCGGTCGAACTGCGCATACGTGACCTGCGCGATGTCTCCGCCGAACACGGACTGATAAAAGGCCAGCGCGGCGCGCGCCTGGCCCTGGAAGTTGAGGTGGGTGACTACCTGGACGGACATCGAAAACTCCTTGGTGGGTTGTGGAAGACGGGTGCTACTATAGCCATCCGTCCTGCCAGTTTTTGTCAGTAGAAGATGTCGCGCACAAACCGTCTGTTTCGCCTCCTCGATGCCCTGCGTCGCCTGCCCGCGCCGGTCACGGCTGCCCAGCTGGCGCAAGAGACCGGCGTCTCGGTGCGCTCGGTCTATCGCGATATCGAGACCGTGCGTGCGGGCGGCGCCGAGATCGGCGGCGAGCGCGGTTTCGGCTACACGCTGGTCGAAGACGGCACCCTGCGTCCCCAGACCTTCAGCCGCCTCGAGATCGAGGCGCTCACCCTCGGATTGGCCGAAGTGCGCGGCATGGGCGACCCGCAGCTCGTCGCGGCGGCGGAGGCAGTGCTGGCCAAGGTGGCCGCGACCCTGCCGTCGCTAGGCCAGCAGCACCTGCTGCATGCGGTGTCGCGGGTCCACCATTTCAGCGAGCGTTTCGCGCGGCTGCCCGACATGGCGCTGATCCGCGCCTGCTGCTGGCGCGAAGAAGCGATCACGATCGATTACGTTGACCGCGACGGCGCCGCGACCAGCCGCACCATCTGGCCGCTCGCCATCGTCTACCTCGACCGGATGCTGGTGGTGCTTGCGCGCTGCTGCCTGCGCGAAGACTTCAGGATGTTCCGTGCCGACCGCATCGCCTCGGTGAAAGCTGCCGGCGTCAGCTTCAGGCCGCGCCGGGCGGCGCTGCTGCGTGAGTACAGCGCTCGGATATTCGACGCCGATAGCCGTTCCTAGACGCGGCAGATTGGCGGTCGTCTAGCCGGCTGGCCGCGCCAGCAGGGCCAGCAGGGCGTCGGTCGACACCGGCTTCACCAGGTGGTGGTCGAACCCCGCGTCCAGCGCCTTCATGCGGTCTTCTTCACGCCCGTAACCGGTGAGTGCCACCAGCATCGCGCCGGCGGTCCCGGGTAGCTGGCGCAGGCGCTGCGCCAGCTCGTAGCCGTCCATATCCGGCAGGCCGATGTCGAGAATGCAGGCGTCCACCGGCGTGGCTTGCGCCCGAGTCAGGGCATCGTGCGGGCCATGTTCGACGGTGACCTCGTGGCCGGCCATTTCCAGGAACATCGCCAGCATCTGGGCGGCATCCTCATTGTCGTCGACCAGAAGCACGCGCCGGCGCTCACCCGCCGTGGCGGCGCGTGGCACGTCGCCGCCAGCTGCCGGCCAGGGTGCGACGACGCGTGGCAAGGTGATGGTGAAGCGGCTGCCCTGGCCCGGGCCGGCGCTATCGCAGCGCACGGCCCCGCCATGCAGCTCAACCAGGCTCTTTACCAGGGCCAGGCCGATCCCGAGCCCGCCCTGGGAGCGGTCGGTGCTGCGGTCGGCCTGGGTAAAGAGGTCGAATACCCGCGGCTGCAGCTCCGGGGCGATGCCGATCCCGTCGTCTTCCACGGCCAGGATCACCTGCGTGGCGGTGGTCTGCATCGTTACCCGCACGCTGCCGGCGTGTGGCGTGTACTTGGCAGCGTTGTTGAGCAGGTTGGTCAGGATCTGGACCAGGCGCTTCTGGTCGCCCAGGACGTGGGCCGGCTCCGGCGCCAGTTCCAGCGTCAGCCGGTGCTTTTTCGCTTCCATCAGCGGGCGCGACTGCTCGATGGCGTCGGCGATGACCTGCTTCATGTCCAGGTTGTGCCGTTCCAGCTCGACCAGGCCGCGCGTCACCCGCGAAACATCGAGCAGGTCGTCCACCAGTCCGGTCATGTGCCCGACCTGGCGCGAGACGATCTGGCTGGTGCGGCGCAGCCGCTCGCCGTCCAGCTGCGCGGTTGCGAGCAGCTCAGCCGCGGCGCGGATCGGCGCCATCGGATTACGCAGCTCATGCGCCAGCATGGCCAGGAATTCGTCCTTGCGGCGATCGGCATCGCGCAGTGCGTCCTCGGCGCGCTTGCGCTTGCCGATGTCGACGCTGATCGCCAGCATGGTCGGCACCGATCCGCTTCCGGCCGCGCGGATCAGGTTGACTGTGTTGTTGACCCAGACCACGCTTCCATCGGGCCGCACATAGCGCTTCTCGATTTCAAACGGCTCGCCGCTGACGGCCGCCTGTTGGAAAAGGACGAGGTTGGCGGCGATGTCGTCCGGGTGGGTCAGATCCTGCATTCGCCTGCCGAGCAGGTCATCGCGAGTGCGGCCCACGATCTGGCAATACCGGTCGTTGACGCGCACGATCCGACCTTCCAGGTCGGTTTCGCAGATGCCCCCGGCGGACTGTTCGAACAGGGACTGCAGGTGCGCCTCGCTATCGCGCAGCGCGCATTCGGTGCGCCGGCGGTCGGTGAGGTCGACAAAGGTGCAGACCGCACCTTGCAGCTGGCCATCCTGCCAGACTGGCCGCGCGCGGTATTCGACCGGAAAGGCCGAGCCATCCATCCTGTAGAACATCTCGTCCTGGACGTGGGCCGGCACGCCGTCGCGCGCCGCGCGATAGATCGGGCATTCGACCACCGGGTAGTGCGAACCGTCGGGATGCGAATGATGGATCACATCGTGCAGCTTCCTGCCGATCGCGTCTTCCTCACGCTCGAAGCCCAGCATCTTCACGAAGGCGGCATTGCACATGATGGTCACGCCGTCGCGGTCGACCGAATAAAAACCTTCCTCGGTGCAGTCGAGTAGCAGGCGCAGGTAATCGTGGCTGGCGCGTACCCGTTCCTCGGCCTTGCGCAGCTCGACGGCGATGCGGCCCCGCTCGATCGACTCCCAGCAGCGCTGGGCCACGGCGGCCACCAGCTGGATTTCATGCTCGTGCCAGTGGCGCAGCGCCGTGGTGTGCACCGCCATGCCGGCTACCCAGCGTCCTGCCTTGACGATCGGCACCGACACCACCGCACGAATGCCGGCGTCCCGATAGGCCTGGAGGACGTCGGCAACGCGCGTGTCGCTCTCGGCGTCTCCCACCACGTATGGCAGGCCGGAGCGGTTCAGGCGAACGAATTCGGCGCCGAAATCGGCCAGCCCGTACAGGCCGACGATGCTGTGGAGGCCGTCGGTATAGTTGCCGGTCAGGGTGAACTGGCCCAATTCGTCGTCCACCCAGGCGTAGGCGCAGCGCTGCACGCCAAGGTGACGGCCAAGGATGGTAGCGGCTGTCTGGGCGATGTCTTCCGGAGCCGTCAACGGCCCGATCGCGTCGTCGAGCGCGGCGATGAAACGATACCGTTCCAGTTCGGCGAGCAAAGGCTCCTGCTTGTTGTCGTGTAACGGCATGTCTCGAATGAGGCTGGTGGATGGCGAATGCAATCGCGATGGCGCCATTATAGGTGCGCACCCGCGGCATCCACGCGCCGTTTGGCCAGGCGCGTCAATACGCGGAAAAAACGCGATGGCAAGGCTGGTCCGCTTGCCCTATGATGGCGATTTTTCACGCCTGATCAGGAGACAACCTTGCAAGCCAACCCCCTGACGCTGCATGCCCTCATGCTCGCCAGCCTGGCGACGGTATCCGTCGCTAACGCCGCCTCGGCGCCGCAAGTCACCGCCGGCCGCACCATCTTCCAGAACAACTGCGCCAGCTGCCACACGGTCGATTCGACGCTGTCGCCGCTGGCCGGCCCCGGCGTGTTCGGCGTCGTCGGGCGCAAGGCTGCCGGCGTTCCCGGCTTCGGCTATTCGGGCGCGCTGGCCAAGGCCGGCGCCGCGGGCCTGGTCTGGACCCGTGAAGAACTGGACGTGTTCCTGCTCGACCCGGCCAAGCGGGTGCCCGGCACCACGATGCCGGTCGGCCTGCCGGACCAGAAGATGCGCACGGCGCTGATCGACTACCTGGCCAGCCTGCAGGGACCTGCCACCGCCGCCGCCGCCCCTGCCGCTGCCGCTGCCGCAAAGCCGCTGGAGCGCGCCGGCTCCTGGGACGACACCCAGCCCGGCAAGATCTTCCACATCAAGCCGAGCGACCTGGCCAAGCCGTTCGCCACCCAAAGCGCCGGCAACAGCCCGCGCGTGCAGGCGCGTCCGAACGGCACGCTGCCCGTCGTGATGCCGGGCTTCGAGGTGAGCGTGTTCGCCCAGGACGAGGACAAGCCGCGCGTGGCGCTGCGCGCGCCGAACGGCGACGTGTTCCTGGCCGCGACCGGCGCCGGTGAAGTGAAAGTGCTTCGCTCGAAGAACGGCGACAAGGCCGATACCGCCGGGGTGTTCGCCACCGGCCTGTCGCGTCCCTACGGCATGGCGTTCTGGCCTTCCGGCGCCAACCCGCAATACCTGTACGTGGCCAACGTCAATTCGGTGGTGCGCATCCCTTACCGCAACGGCGACCTGAAAGCGCGCGGGCAAGCGGAGGTGGTGATCCCCGAACTGTCCGAGACCAGCGGCGGCCACACCACCCGCACCCTGGTGTTCTCGAAGGACGACAGAACGATGTTGCTGTCGATCGGCTCGGCCACCAACGTCGCCAGCGACATCGGACCCAAGCCGCCGCTGCCGCTCGCCGAGTGGGAGAAAAAGCATGGTTTCGGCGCCGCCTGGGGCGTCGAGACCGACCGCGCCACCGTGATGGCCTTCGACCCGGACGGCAAGAACCGCCGCACCTACGCGACGGGCCTGCGCAACTGCGTCGGATTGCTGGTGTACCCAGCCACCGGCGACGTGATGTGCAATGTGAACGAGCGCGACGCGCTGGGCGACAACCTGCCGCCGGACTACCTGACGCGCGTGAAGCAGGGCGGCTTCTATGGCTGGCCGTGGTACTACATCGGCGACAACGAGGATCCGCGCCAGAAAGGCATCCGTCCGGACCTGAAGGGCAAGACGATCACCCCCGACGTGCTGCTGCAGGCCCACTCGGCGCCGCTGGGCATGGTGGTCTACCACGCGCCGAAGGGCGCGAAGCATGCCTTCCCGAAGGAGTACGAGGGCGAGGTCTTCGTCGCGCTGCACGGCTCCTGGAACCGCGGCGTGCGCACCGGCTACAAGGTGGCGCGCGTGTTCATGAAGGATGGCGTGCCGACCGGCCAGTACCAGGACTTCATGAGCGGCATGGTGATCAGCGATCGCGACGTCTGGGGCCGCCCGGCCGCGGTCGAAGTCGCGGCCGACGGCGCCTTGCTGGTGGTGGACGATGCCGGCGGCACCGTGTGGCGGATCGTCCCGAAACGCTAGATCGGACATCGCGCTTGCGCTAAGATGGGATCGACGCGGCGTTCGCCGCATCGATCCCTGGATGTCCACCCTCCGGAGCAGCGTATGCGCCACCCTGTCATCTTGCTGGCAGTTCTTCCTGCCCTCACGCTCGGCGCCTGTTCCGCCAGGCAGCCGGAACCCGTCGTCCTGCCGCCGCTGGCCCTGGCCGTCCAGGACAAGGACACGCCGCGCGACGAAGCCTGCACCGGCTTGATCGAACGCGCCGTGGCGCGCGACGGCGAGGGTGGTTTCAAGCTGGCAGGCATGCTCAATACGAACACCCATCCTAAACCCGGCCAGTCGAAGGATCCCCTCATACCCATCGGCAGCCATCCTGCGAATACGCCGAGCCGGCAACTGGACGGCACCTTCCGCGCGCTCTTCGTCAATTGCGAAACGCGCCAGGCTTATGTCTCAAAGCGTGGCGCGGTCATCGACATCACTTACTGGTACGGGCCGTTCGGCCTGTAAGCCGCGCTGTGATTCCTCACGCTGCCAGCGGCAGGGCCTTGCGGCCGGCAGCCGCGTCCAGGCTCCAGGCGCCGGCGCCGAAGGCCACCACCTGCAGCAGGCCGCCGGCCATCGCGACGTTCTTCAGCAGGTGGATCAGCTGGTTCTGGTCGCCGATCGCGTTATGGAAGACGAAGGCCGTCACCAGCGAGAACGCGGCCAGGCCGGCTGCCACCAGGCGGGTCTTGTAGCCGAGGGCGAGCAGGGCGCCGCCGCCGATCTCGATGGCGATCGCACCGACCAGGGCGAGCGAGGCGAAAGGCAGGCCGACCGATTCGATATAGCCCAGCGTCCCCTCCGGGGCCAGCGCCTTGCCGACACCGCTGAAGATGAAGATCGTGGCCATCAGGATGCGGCCGATGGCCGGGACGATCGATTGGCTGGTCTGGGTGGTGTTGGCGTACATGGTCGTTCCTTTCGAATGGTTGTTATTGGTGACGCCATCGTAGGTGCGGCGTCCATGAACGTCATCCTACGCAAGATAGATCGATCCAAGAAGCCTATATAATTCGATATCAACTATCGATGGAGTAGATGGATGCTCGACGGGATGTCCATGGACCAGCTACGCACCTTTATCGCCGCAGCCGATGAGGGCAGCTTTTCGGCCGCCGGCCGCAAGCTGCGGCGCGCGCAGTCAGTGGTAAGCCATACGCTGGCCAATCTCGAGCTGCAGGTGGGCTTCGCGCTGTTCGACCGCTCGGGCCGTTATCCGCAGCTGACCGAGGCCGGGCGGGCCTTGCTGGGCGAGGCGCGCCGCGCGGCCGACAGCATGGATGCGTTCAAGGCGCGGGCGCGCACGCTGGCCGAAGGCCTGGAGCCGGAGCTGTCGGTGGCGGTCGACGTGATGTATCCGATCGCGAAGCTCACCGAGGCGGTGCAGGCCTTCCACCATGAATTTCCATCGACGCCGCTGCGCCTGTACGTCGAGGCGCTCGGCGCCGTGGTGCAGCCGCTGCTCGACGGCCAGTGCCGCATCGCGGTGATCGGCTCGTTCCCGGAAGTGCCGGCCGCCTGCGCCTCGGAATACCTGCTCGGCGTGCAGGCGGTGACCGTGGTTGCGCCCACTCACCCGCTGGCGCGCATCGAGGGCACGGTGATGCGCGCGGAAGCGGGGCATCACGTGCAGCTGGTACTGACCGACCGCTCGAGCCTGACCCGGGGCCGCGACTTCGGCGTGCTGTCGCCGCGCGCGTGGCGCCTGGCCGATCTCGGCGCCAAGCATGCCTTCCTGCGCGCCGGCCTGGGGTGGGGAAACATGCCGCTGCATATGGTCGAGCAGGACATCGACAGCGGCGCGCTGGTGCGCATCGAACTCGAAACGCATCCGGTGCTTGGGTCGGGCTTTTCGATGCACGCGATCTTCATGAAGGCCCAGCCTCCGGGGCCGGCGGGGCGCTGGTTCATCGAGCGCCTGAAAGCGGGCGGCTGAGGGCGAACGCGCGACCCTTAGTGCGCCTTGCGCGAGTCGCTCGACACGTCCTGCGCCGCCTCACGCCGGCCGGCGCTGCAGATCGCGTCGGCGGCCGTGGGATCGACGTCGGCATCGTTCACGTGTTTGGCGGCTGCAGGCGCATGCCTGGCGGCGAGCGTCGCACCCCAGATGACGGCAACCGCGACGGCCAGGCCGGCGCCGCCAATCAGGATGCGTGTAGCCAGCGAGATGGCGGCCGGCGGCAGGACAGGGAAGTTGTCCATCTTCCTGGACTCAGGCCCCACGCAGTGATTTGCGCTCGCTGCGCACATTATCGAGCGCGTAGCTGCCCGCGCCGAAGGCCGCCACCTGCAGCAGTCCGCCCGCGATCGCGAAGTTCTTGAGCAGGTGGACCAGCTGGGGGATGCCGCCGCTCGGGCTGTGGAAGATGAGGCCGGCCACGACGCAGTACACCGCGAGGACGATCGCCACCATGCGTGTCCTGTAGCCGAGGGCGAGCATCGCGCCGCCGCCAAGGCCGAGCCCGATCGCGATGGCCAGGCCAAGGTGGGCGAAGGGTAGGCCCACCGCGCGGATCTCTTCGATGGTGTGCCCGGGATCGATCACCTTGCCGATGCCGCTGAAGAGAAAGATGATGGCCATCATGACGCGGCCGAGCGCCGGCACGGCAGAGGGGCGATTATGGGTGGGATAGCGTTTCATGGTAGTCCTTTCGGCTGGCGTGAATGGCGTAAGAATGCGGATCGCGTACAGCCAGACTTACTCGGAGGGCGTCGATTCAGATGCAAGGCGCAGCAGCTTGGCACTTTGTGGCCATGTAAAGCTGGAAACTGAATTGCAGGCGGGGATTTCGGAGCGCCGCAAGCGGCGTTTTGGCGCTTATCGATCAGTTGAAATGCGATAGGTAAAGGCGCTAGCGCACGCCCGGCATGTCGCCGATTGGCGCGCGGGCGCGCAATTCACCGTCCAAATCACGCGACTTTTTTTGGCATTCACGGTTGCGCGCTCACAAAGAATGCGCGTACTTTACGTGATTGAATTTGTCAAATCGAGAAGATGTGATATTGTCGCGGGCATCGGGCAAAATCGATCGAATAATAGGACGCTGAACCAAACAGTATGCACGGAAGCGAAGCGAAAAGAACAAGCCGGCTTGTCTGACCAATTGCTCAGGCAAGGCGGCTTTTTCTTTTCGCACCCGCAAGGGTAGCGATGTGAAACGCTGGAACGGTGACCTGTCGACGTTGGCTGAAGCGCTGCAACTGTGAGGAGTTGCAGCAGTTCAGCCGGTGCCTGATTCATTGGCCTAAATCGACGCTTGCTTTGGTCCGATGAATAATTCGCCGGGTTATCCGGCGGGTTTTAAACCTTGAGCGTATTTCTCATCGCAGATGAAGGAGAACAAGAATGGCAACCGCTAAGAAACCAGCAGCAAAGGCAGCAGCAAAGAGCGCGCCTTCGTCCACGACGAAGTCGAACGCAAAGGCTGCAGCAGAGAAACCAGTCGCAAAGAAAGCCGCGACCAAGACCACCACCA
>DDKG01000098.1 GCA_002339265.1 Massilia sp. UBA2604
GCGATGCGGCGCGGGTCCTTGCGGCCATCGAGTTCGTACAGGTCGACATAGGTCTGGAAGCAGGTCTGCCAGTCGCCGAACAGCACGTATTCCTGGGTCTCGCCATAGCTGTACTTCCACTCGGTCCGGTTGTCCGAGGCCGCGCCGCGCCAGCGATTGTGCTCGGCCCAGGCGGTCGAGTAATCGCGGTAGGCCTCGTTGCGGGTAAGGACATAGGCCGCCATATTGCCGGTGTGGTAGGCGGCGACGTCCCAGAATGCCCACTGTTGCGGGGCCTGGTTGCGCTGCCAGTAATCGTTGGCGCGGGTCAGGTCAGCCAGGATCTCGGATTTTGAAGGTGCCTGGCCACCAGTGCTGGCGCAGCCGCCGGCAAGGGTGACCAGCGTGGCCAGGGCAAGCTTGAGGTAGAGTCGTCTCGTCATGGTGTCTTTCATGGAATGTGAGTATCGGTGGCGGGGCGCCACTGCAAGACCTGCACGGTGGATGGCGGAACGTCGGCAAGCCCTTCGCCATCGACCTGCCGCACCGCCTGCAGGTACAGGTGGAGCTGGCCCTCGCGCCGCCACAACTCGGTGTCGTAGCTTGGTTCCCAAGCGCCGACGCTGGTGTCCGTCAGGTCGTGCACCGACCAGCGCGGCGCATCGAAGCCGGGTATGCGCACCACCGACACGCGCTCGCCGCGTTCGCTGTCGCGAAACACGAGGAGGCCCGAGGGGTTGCTCGCATGCCCATCGATCAGCAGTTGCGGCCGTGCGATCGGGATCGCCTTGGTGCCCATGCCGGCCAGCGAGAAGGCGGTCTTCCTGAAATCCAGGTCGAGCCGGCGCCAGCCATCGTCACGCCGGTACAGTACGCGGTACTGGGGGATAGCACTGTCCTTTGTCCTCCAGTAGCTGGCGATATACGGCCGACCCTGGGCGTCGAAGGCCATCGAGGTCTGGTTGATCAAGTCGCTGTTCTGCGGGATGCGCGCCGCGTACTCGGCGCTGGCGGCCGTGATCGGGAGGGAGTAGGGCTGGCCGCTGCTGTTTTCCCAGCTTGCGCCGCCGTCGCGCGAGCGCGCATAGGCCATGTCGTGGTTGCTGGCGACGTCGGGCGATTCACGCCAGACCCAGGACAGGTGGATGACGCCGAGGCCATCCACGCCGGCCTGCCAGTAGGCGTTGCGTTGCCCCTCGCCGCTGATCAGGTTGTCGGCCACGCGGCGCCAGCCCTTGCCCGGGACGTAGCGGTTGGCGACAAGGTTGCCGCGTCCCGAACCGCCGTCGCGGTACAGGAACAGCAGGCCGCCATCGGGCATGCGGAAGAACTCCGGATACGACAGCGACGCTTCGTCGCGCCCCAGCATCGGCGCCGCCCGTAGTTCCAGGCTGCCGGGGGCGACGCCGCGCACGTAGTTCAGCGCGTTGTTGTGCTGGTCCCAGGCCATGTGCAGCACGCCCTCGCCATCGACCATGATGCTGATCGCATTGTGGGCGTCGCGCACATTGCCGCGCCAATCCGTCCGCCGAAGTTCCCAGGCGTCGCCGCCGAGGCGGCGCTTGCCCAGCACGACCTGGCCGCTGCCATCGTAGTAGGCGATGTACTGGTGCGCGCCGTCGCTGGCGAGGGCGTTCTTGCGAAACACCACGGCGTTGACCGAATTGGCGGCCCAGCCGGGGCCGACCTGGCTCAGGCTGAGGCCAGAGGGACCGGCTGCGCAGCCATGCAGCAGCGCAGCACCAAGCACGGTTCCGATGCAGCGGACAATCAAACCGGTCATCCGCATCACAGCTTGCCGCGGATGCCGATCTTGAACGTGCGCCCGTCGTACTTCGCGTAGTCCATCCGCGTGTGCTTGCCGCTGCCGTACCGGCCGGTGGCGTCCTCGAAGTAATCGTAGTTCAGGGTGTCGGTCAGGTTCAGCGCATCCAGGCGCAGCTCCAGGTTCTCGGACAGCTTGTAGCTGATGGTGCCGTCCAGGTAGCCGCGCGCTGCGCGCCAGCGAATCAGGTCGTCGCCGTTATTCCTCGGATTGTCGCCATGCAGCGAGCGGTCCTTGTAGTTGTAGGACAGGCGCATCGCCAGCGGGCCGCGTTCATAGTAGGCGGTGACGCTGTAGGCATACTTCGGCACCGAGTTGACCTCGATCTCCTTGCCCGCGTTGGTGATCCAGCGCATGCTGTTGAACGGGTCGATGTGGGTATAGCTGGCCAGCGCGCCGAAGCCCTTGAACGGGTCGGGCAGGAAGGTGAAGTCCTGCTGGTAGGCCAGCTCGTAGCCCTTGAGCGTCTGCTCGCCCGCGTTGCTGTAGGTGCGCAGCACCATCGGCAGGTTCGGGTCGACGCGGCCGCTGGTGTCCTGGAAGATCGCCCCGAGCGCGGTGTCGGGCAGGCCGAGCGCGCCGAAGGTGGTGTTGGTGGTGGTCGACACCGTGGCGTCGGTCAGCTTCTTCTTGAAGTAGGCTGCCGACAGCAGGCTGCCTGGCTTGAAATACCATTCCAGGCTGGTGTCGAAGTTCTTCGACTGCTGCGGCCTGAGGTTCGGGTTGCCGGCGGTTGCGGTATTGTCGAAGGCATTCGGGATCACGGTCTGGGCCGCGATGATCGACAGCGAGGCGCGGCTGATGGTCTTGCCCCACGAGGTGCGGAAGATCAGCTCGTCGTTCAGGTCCCAGGCCGCGCTGACGGCCGGCAGCACATTGGTGTACTTGCCCTGTTCCGAGTTCGGCTGGTAGGTGTTGCCGCTGCCGCTGCGCTTGAAGTTGTCGATGTCGAGCTTGGTCTGCGACCAGCGCACGCCCGCATTCAGGCGCAGCTCGCGTCCCAGCACGTCGCCCTTGAAGTCGGACTGGACGAAGCCGGTGCTGACCTTCTCGGCCGCGCCGAAGCTCTGCGCCGGCGTGAACGCGTCAACGGTATTGAAGGCGACCGGGTCGTAGGTCGAGTAGGCATAGTCGCGGGTGAAGGTGCCGAAACGGTTCGGCCAGCCCGGGCCCATGTCGAGGTCGGGGATCGGCAACACCGAGACCATATTGGCGCGCACGCTGGCGTCGCCCAGGCCGACCATCCTGGCCTTCATGGCGGCGCCGGCATTGCGTTTCTCGACGTCCTTGCTGGTGTCGACGTAGACCACGCCGGTCTTGAGGCGTCCGGTCCAGCCTCCGAACAGGTCGTAGTCGTAGTCCACCACCAGGCGCGCCTGGCGGCCCTTGTCGCGCTCGCGGGTCCAACCGGTGGTGACGTCGAAGCCGCTGAAATTGGCCGGGTCGGTGTAGTCGATCGGCGACGACATCGACGGGTAGACGTGATCGGTACCGTAGTCGATGGTGGTGTCGACGCCGAAGATCTGGCCCGACAGGGTATTCGAATAGCCGGTGGCCTTGCTGTTGTTGGCGCTCACCTGGCCGGTCACCACCAGGCCAGGACGCGCTTCCCAGCGGCCGTTGAGCGCCAGGTAGCCGAACTCGGTCTTGTCCTCTCCATAAGTCACGCCGCTGCTGTACGAGGTGTTGCCGAAGGTGCCGGTCAGGAGGTTCGAGCCGGGATCGATGCTCACATTGATCGGCACCAGGCCGTTGTGGCCGTTGGTCCCGGGCGGCGCGTTGCGGTTGGTGGTGCGGGTATTGCGGATCAGGAGGCCGTAATACAGCTCGTCGCGGCTGTTCTCAAGGCGCGAGTACAGGCCGTCCAGGCTCAGGTTCAATCCGCCCTGCTTGTACTGCAGGGAGCTCACCAGGCCGTCGCGGCTGCGCCGGTTCTGCGAGCCGTAATAGCGGTAGATGCGCGGCAGCAGGGCGGCGTCGACCTGTTCGCGGGTATAGCCCGACAGGTTGGCGCGCGGGTCGTCGTAGTCGAGCGCCAGGGCGAAGTTGCCCAGCACCGGGTTCTGGCTGCCGTTTCTCGAGCTGTTGTAGCCGCCGGTGGCTTCGAAGCCGGAGCGGTTGTTGACCGCCTTCGAATGGGCCACGCCGGCCAGGAAGCCCCACGAACCCCAGGTGTTCGAGTACAGCGCGAAGCCGGTCGGATCGGCCTCCTTGGCGCTGGTGTTGTAGGCGCCGGAGACCGCGTAGCGAATGGTGCGCTTGGGACTGTCGAACGGGCGCGGGGTCTGCAGGTCGACGATGCCGCCCATGCCGCCTTCGGTCAGCTCGGCCAGCGGCGACTTGTAGAAGTCGACCCGTCCGAACAGTTCGGACGCGAACACGTCGTAGTTGAAGCCGCGCGCGGCGCTGCCGATGGTGCTGGTGGACGTCGTGTTGACCGGCGCGCCGTTCAGGGTCGTCACCGAATACTCGGTGGGCAGGCCGCGGATCGAGATGCGCTGGCCCTCGCCCGAGCTGTCGTCGCGGTTCAGGATCACGCCGGGCACGCGCTGCAGCGACTCGGCCACGTTCGCCTCGGGGAATTTGCCGATGTCCTCGGCGACGATCGAATCGCGTACGCCGATCGCCTGCTGCTTGAGGTTCAGCGCCTTCTGCAGGCTGGAACGGAAGCCCGTGACCACCACGGTGGTGGGGGCTGCCGTGCTGTCCGACGGGGCGCTTGCGGCGGCGGCGGCCGGTGTGTCTGCGGTAGTCTCCGCGGTTGCGGCGTCGGGCGGGGTGCTTGGGGCGGCGGGCGCCTGCTGGGCCAGCGCTGGTGTCATGTATGCGGCGGCCAAAGCCAGCGGCAGCGCCGCGGCCAAAATCTTCTTCTGCATATTGTCGTCTCCTGACCGCGAACTTCGAGGTTCGCTTGTAATGTCGGGCCGCCGTGCGGGGCACGTGCGGCTGAAGATGAAGCACCGGTCGCCGACCATGCTGCTTGTATGACAACCGTATGGTCACGTTACCATGTGCTTCGTAAATACTCAACAGGAGTGAAGTTCACGCTGTGCCAGTAGGATAAGCGCCTGATTTTGCTCAAAAATATCTGGAATCGGCCGAGCTCGACGTGGTATCGTAACCACAGGTTGGTGTTGAATAACTAGAAACACTCAACAACTTGATCGATTGAAGGAGACAGATGGCCAAAGCCAGCAAACTGAGCGAGGTCGCCCGCCTGGCCGGCGTCGCGCCGATCACCGCCTCGCGCGCGATCCGCGGCACCGGCTATGTCTCGGATGCGGCGCGCGAGCGCATCATGGCGGCGGCGGCCCAGCTGAACTACACGCCGGACATGCTGGCGCGCCGCATGCGCGGCGACAAGAGCAAGCTGATCGGCGTGTTCATGAACAACTACGGCCCGGTGGTGCTGCACGAGCTGGTGCGCGCCATCGGCGAACAGGCAAGAAAGCGCGACTACGACCTGTTGCTGTTCAATGCCGACCGCTTCGATAGCCCTGACCGGATGACCACCTGCGCCACGCTCAGCAAGCTGTGCGACGGCCTGCTGCTCCTGATGCCAACCGCCGACGACCGCTTCCTGGACGTGGTCGAGCGCCAGCAGCTCAATTGCGCGCTGGTGTTCTTCGATGCGCGCCAGCTGGCCCTGCCCACCATCGTGCTGGAAAACCGCCTCGGCGCGCGGCGCGCGGTCGAGCACCTGCTGGGCCTCGGGCACCGCCGCATCGCCTTCATTGCCGGCACCAAGCGCACCGGCCAGAGCGCCGAGCGCGAACGCGGCTACACCGAAGCGCTGGCGGCGGCCGGCATCGCGGTCGACCCAAGGCTGGTGGTCGACGGCGCCTTCAATCAGCCCGGCGGCTTCGCTGCCACGCGCCGCCTGCTCGAGCTGGATGCGCCGCCGACCGCCATCTTCGCCGCCAACGACGAGATGGCCTTCGGCGCCATCGACGCTATCGCCAGCCGCGGCCTGAAGGTGCCGGGCGACGTGTCGGTGGTCGGCTTCGACGACATCTCGACCGCCAGCCACGTGTTCCCGCGCCTGACCACGATGCACCAGCCCTACGAAGCGCTGGCCGAACGCGCGGTGCAGGAAGTGGTCGAGATGATCGAGGGCCGCCCGCCGGCCGCCGCCCGCATCGCCTTCGCCACCGAGCTGGTGGTGCGCGACTCGACCGGCCCCGCGCCGGCCTAGGCCCGCGATGCGGCGCGCCGCCTCCGCCCGCGTCGTTTCCGGCCTGCGCTGGCAGGCCGGCACGCTGCGCTACGGAACCTGGGGCTTGTGCGTGCTGGTCGGCTGGCTGCTGGTCGGCGCGCTCGGGATCGCGGTGCGCGAGCGCTGGGCCGGCCCGATCGGCCTGGTCGTGCTGCGCGACCACGGCGCCTCGGACACCGCGGTCGCCATGCTGCTGTCGGTGGTGCCGGCCTTGATCAGCCTGCTGGTGGTGCCGGTGGTCGGGATGTGGTCGGACCGCAGCCGCAGCCGGTGGGGGCGGCGCCGTCCCTTCCTGCTGGCCACCGCGCCGCTGGCCGCCGCCGCCATGCTGTGCGTGGCGCTGGCGCCATCGTTCGCGGCGGGCTTGCACGCGCTGCTGGGAGCCTGGTCGCCCGGCCAGCACACCCTCGAACTGGGCCTGTTCTGCCTGTTCTGGACCGTGTTCGACGCCGCCGCCATGACCACCATGGCGCTGTTCGCCGGGCTGGTGGCCGACGTCATCCCGTTCGGGCTGGCCGGCCGTTTCTATGCCGCGGTGCGCGTCGTCGGCCTGGGCGTGGCGATTGGCTTCAACATGACCCTGTTCGCGCTGAGCGAGGCCTGGCTGGCCGAGATCCTGGTCGCCATCGCCCTGATCTTCGGGCTGACGATACCGCTGATGTGCCTGATGGTGCGCGAGGGAGACTATCCGCCGCCGGCTGCGCATGACGATGCGGGAGGCGGACGGCTGGCGCTGGCGCGGACACAGTTGCTGCAATGCTGCGCCGAACGCCGCTACCTGTGGATCTTCGGCGCCTTCATGCTGGCCGCCGTCACCTTCGTCCCGTTCAACACCTTCTCGCTGCACTATGCGCTCGACCTGGGGCTGTCGAAGGCGGAGCTGGGCGAACTGACCGCCATCGCCTATGCGGTGTCGATCGCCAGCGCCTTCGTCATCGGGTGGCTGGTCGACCGGCGCGGCGCGGTGCGCGTGGCCACCGCCATGATGGCGCTGTATTGTGCGATCGCGCTGGGCGGCTGGCTGCTGGTCGACGGCGCCGCCAGCTTCCGCCCGTTCTACGTCGCCCACGTGATCTGCTCCGGCGCCTATTTCACCGCCGCGGCGGCGATGCCGCTGGCGCTGTTCCCGCGCGGGGAATTCGTGCGCTACAACGCGAGCAAGGACATCCTGGTCGCCTTTGGCAACATCCTGGTCGCCAGCTGCATCGGCCCCTTGCTCGACTACTCGGGCCACGACTACCGCCTGACGCTGGGCAGCGCAGTGCTGTTCTCGTTGCTGGCGCTGGCCTGCCTGGGGCGGCTGCTGACGGTGCAGCGGGAGCCGCAACGCGCCCCCTTGCCGGAGCCGGCGACCTGACGCTCAGTCGGCGGGCCGGCCACGGGCCGCCGGTCCATGCCGCTGCAGCAGCTGCTCGCACAGCGCTTCGATGTCCTGTTCGCCGTGCGCGCCCACGCTGGCGCGCGCCGCTTCGCGCAGCGCGCAGTCGACGATGTGCTCGCCCAGCGCGCGGTAGCTCTCGAACTGGGCTTCGTCGAACCACTGGTCGGCAATGCTCTCGTGCGGGTAGTCGGGATGCAGCTTGCGGTAGTTGAGCAGGTCGGCGTTCTCGCTGCCGACGATGGCCGGCTTGACATACAGGAGCACGCCGTCCGCGGCGCCGCGGTCGGCCAGGCTGTAGCGGATGCGGCCGGCCGCACAGCTCGCGCCGCACATGCCGCTGTCGCCGACCGCGCCGAGGCGCGAGACGTCGAGGTCGATCCGCACGTGCAGGTCGGTGCCGCAGCGGCGGATCGCATAGCCCAGGTCTTCGAAGGCGAGATAGCGGTCACTGCCCACGTCGACTGCGATCACCAGCCGGCAGCGGCGCCGCACCAGCTCATAGATGCCGAGGTTGTCGAAGTGGCCGCCATCGGTCAGGTGGACGTAGGCGGCGTCGGAGTCGAGCTGGCCGAACAGCTCGGACAAGAGGCTGAACAGGCCGATCGGCGGCGAGGCGCTGGTCCAGGCGCGGCGCGCGGGATTCGGGCACCAGCGCCCCAGGCGCACGTTGAACATCGTCATCAGGAAGTTCAGCGGCGGCGACGAATGGGCGCCCATGTT
>DDKG01000099.1 GCA_002339265.1 Massilia sp. UBA2604
GGCGATCAGGGAAGGTACACTGCGGCGTGTCGTATACATAAAAGGCATGGAGACGAATATGTGGATCCTGATGGTGGAAGCCGGCGTGGCGCTGTTCCTGCTCGTATTTATCGTCTGGTGGACCATGTTCGCCGGCCGCAAGGACGTCGACCGTAAAGACGACGACAGCGGCGACTCCCGGCCCTGATCAGTGCAGCGAACGTGGCGGCGACAGCACGAATTCGGGGATCGGGGTCTCGAAGCGGTGGCCATCCTCGGCCACGCAGAAGTATTCGCCGCGCATCGAGCCCTGGGCGGTGCCGAGCTGGGTGCCGCTGGTGTACTCGAACTGTTCACCGGGCTGCAGCAGCGGCTGGTGGCCGACCACGCCCAGTCCACGTACCTCTTGCATCTGGTTGTTGGCGTCAAGGATCACCCAATGGCGTGAGATGAGCTGGGCCGCGATGCTGCCGGTGTTCTTGATCGTGATGGCGTAGCTGAACACGAACTGGCTCCGGTCAGGGTCGGACTGCTCCGGCAGGTATTGCGTTCTGACGGTGACAGTGAAATCGTAGGCGGGCATCGGGTTTCCTTGGATGATCATTAACAAGGCCGCGGCGCTCTGTCGCGCGGCGGCCGGCGCGCCGTATGGCGCAAACAACAACAATGATACCGCCTGCGGGCATTAGCATGCGCTAACGAGGCCGCAAGACTGCAGCCCGGCGCTTGACCGGCGTAGAATAGCGGCTTCTTGTTCAATCCCGCCCCATCGTCCCATGACCACCTACCGCATCGCCCCCAGCATCCTGTCCGCCGATTTCGCCCGCCTGGGCGAGGAAGTGCGCAACGTCGTCGCCGCCGGCGCCGACATCATCCACTTCGACGTGATGGACAACCACTACGTCCCCAACCTGACCATCGGCCCACTGGTGTGCCAGGCGATCCGCCCGCACGTGGACGTGCCGATCGACGTGCACCTGATGGTCAAGCCGGTGGACCGCATCATCCCCGACTTCGCCAAGGCCGGCGCCAACATCATCACCTTCCACCCGGAAGCGTCGGAACACATCGACCGCACCCTGCAGCTGATCCGCGACAACGGCTGCAAGGCCGGCCTCGTATTCAACCCGGGCACCCCGATGCACTACCTGGAACACGTGATGGACAAGATCGACATGATCCTTATCATGTCGGTCAATCCGGGCTTCGGCGGCCAGTCCTTCATCCCCGAAGCGCTGAAGAAGATCGCGATCGCGCGCCGCATGATCGATGAATCGGGCCGCGACATCATGCTGGAAGTCGATGGCGGCATCAAGGCCGAGAACATCGCCGCCGCAGCCGCCGCCGGCGCCGACACCTTCGTCGCCGGCTCGGCCATCTTCGGCAAGCCGGACTACAAGGCCGTGATCGACGCCATGCGCGCTGAACTGGCACAGGTAGGCAAATAATGCGGACCGGCGCAGCAAGCATCAAGGCCGCCATCGTCGACCTCGACGGCACCATGCTCGACACGGTGCCCGACTTCGAGGCGGCCCTGAACGGCATGCGCGCCGACCTGGGCCTGGGTCCGATTTCCCAGGCCGTCATCAAGCCGCTGGTCGGCAAGGGTTCCGAAAAGCTGGTGCGCGATGCGCTGCTGCTCGACTGGGACGCGGCGCGCGTCGACGCGGCCTATGAAGACGCGATCGCCGGCTACCAGCGTCACTACCTCGCCATCAACGGCGATCGCAGCACGCTGTTCGACGGCGTGCTCGAAGGCCTGCAAGCGATGCGCGACCTCGGCCTGCGCCTGGTGTGCGTGACCAACAAGCCGGTTGCTTTTACCCTGCCCCTGCTCGACCAGAAAGGCCTGGCGCCCTACTTCGAACAGGTGTTCGGCGGCGATTCGTTCACGAAGAAGAAACCCGACCCGATGCCCATGCTGGGCGCCTGCGCCGCGCTCGACCTGCCGCCGAGCCGCGTGGTGGCGATCGGCGACTCGTCCAACGACGCCGAAAGCGCCCGTGGCGCGGGCTGCTTCGTGTTGACCGTCCCATATGGTTATAACCACGGACGCCCTGTACAAGAAATTCAATCCGATGGTATAGTTGATTCGCTTCTCGAAGCAGCGGCCCTGATCGCCGCACACAACCGCACTGCACACTAAGTCATCTATACATGTTTTTCACCAAAAAACACACTGTCAACCAGACCGGCGCCCTCGAGGCCTGGCTGTGGCGACGCTGGCAATCCTGGGCTAACTAAGCCGTACCGATTGCTGCCGGTGTTCGTGTTCACGTTAGTGTCCACGATAGCAACCCGGCAGGTTTTTTGAAGCACACCACCGCCCCATCTTGCCGGGCGGTCCGGAGAAAACATGACCGAACTCGAATTCAAATCGCTGGCCAACCAGGGCTACAACCGCATTCCACTGATCGCGGAAGCTTTCGCCGACCTCGAAACCCCGCTCACGCTCTACCTCAAGCTGGCCCAGTCGCAGCACACCGGCAAGAACACCTTCCTGCTGGAGTCGGTGGTGGGCGGTGAGCGCTTCGGCCGCTATTCCTTCATCGGCCTGCCGGCCCACACGCTGCTGCGCACCACCGGCAATCTCACCGAGATCGTCAAGAACGGCGAAGTGATCGAAACGCACGAGGGCAATCCGCTCGACTTCATCGAGCAATTCCAGGCGCGCTTCAAGGTGGCGCTGCGTCCGGGACTGCCGCGCTTCTGCGGCGGCCTGGCCGGCTACTTCGGCTACGACACGGTGCGCCACATCGAGCGCAAGCTGGCCGACACGGCCCCGCGCGACGAACTCGGCCTGCCGGACATCCAGCTGATGGTGACCGAAGAACTGGCCGTGATCGACAACCTG
>DDKG01000101.1 GCA_002339265.1 Massilia sp. UBA2604
CATATCCGCTTCCCGGTCGACGGCGCCACCGTGGTGCTGGTCGACGACGTGCTGCAGACCGGCCGCACCACGCGCGCCGCGATCAACGTGCTGTTCGACTATGGCCGGCCAAGCTGCATCAAACTGGCCGCGCTGGCCGACCGCGGCGGGCGCGAGCTGCCGGTGGCGGCCGATTTCGTCGGCACCCGCGTGTCGCTCGCGGCAAACCAGTCGCTGTGCCTGCAGCGCGACGAGACAGGCCAACTCTCGCTGACCATCGAAGAAGACAATGCCGACCCTGCACAATAATCCGCAACTGAACAAGAACGGCGAGCTGCAACACCTGCTCACCATCGAGGGACTCAAGAAGTCGCACATCGACCACATCCTCGACACCGCATCGAGCTTCGTCGGCATCTCCGACCGCGAAGTCAAGAAGGTCCCGCTCATGCGCGGCAAGAGCGTGTTCAACCTGTTCTTCGAAAACTCGACGCGCACCCGCACCACCTTCGAGATCGCCTCCAAGCGCCTGTCGGCCGACGTCATCAACCTGAACATCCAGGCCTCGTCGACCACCAAGGGCGAATCGCTGCTCGACACCATCGACAACCTGGCAGCGATGCACGCCGACATGTTCGTGGTGCGCCACGCGCAATCGGGCGCGCCCTACATGATCGCCCAGCACCTGAACCGCACCCGCTCGGACGTGCACGTGGTGAACGCCGGCGACGGCCGCCACGCCCACCCGACCCAGGGCCTGCTGGACATGTACACGATCCGGCACTACAAGAAGGACTTCACCAACCTGCGCGTGGCCATCGTCGGCGACATCCTGCACAGCCGCGTGGCGCGTTCCGATATCCACGCGCTGACGACCCTCGGCGTGCCCGAAGTGCGCGCCATCGGCCCGCACACGCTGCTGCCGGGCGGCCTGGAACAGATGGGCGTGCGCACCTTCACCAACATGGACGAAGGCCTGAAGGACGTCGACGTCATCATCATGCTGCGCCTGCAGAACGAGCGCATGAGCGGCGCGCTGCTGCCTTCGGCCCAGGAATACTTCAAGAGCTACGGCCTGACGCCGGAGCGCCTGGCGCTGGCGAAACCGGACGCGATCGTGATGCACCCGGGGCCGATGAACCGCGGCGTCGAGATCGACTCGGCGGTGGCGGACGGCGCCCAGGCGGTGATCCTGCCGCAGGTGACTTTCGGGATCGCGGTACGGATGGCGGTGATGAGCATTTTGGCAGGAACCCACGCATGAAACTTCATATCAAGAACGGGCGAGTGATCGACCCGGCGAACGGCATCGACGCTACGCAAGACCTGTTCATCGTCGACGGCAAGATCGCGGCGCTCGGTACTGCGCCCGCCGGCTTCACTGCCGAACAGAGCATCGATGCGAGCGGCCTGGTGGTCGCCCCCGGCCTGGTCGACCTGTCGGCGCGCCTGCGCGAGCCGGGCTACGAATACAAGGCCACCCTGGAGTCTGAGCTACAAGCTGCGATGCAGGGCGGCGTGACCACGCTGGTGTGCCCGCCCGACACCGATCCGGTGCTCGACGAACCGGGCCTGGTCGAGATGCTCAAGCACCGCGCGCGCATGCTCGATCAAGCCAATGTGCACCCGCTGGGCGCGCTGACCGTGGGCCTGAAGGGCCAGGCGCTGACCGAGATGGCCGAGCTCACCGAAGCCGGCTGCATCGGCTTCGCCCAGGCCGAGGAGCCGATCCTGGACACCACCGTGCTGCTGCGCGCCATGCAGTACGCGAAGACCTTCGGCTATACCGTGTGGCTGCGTCCGCAGGACGCCCACATCGGCCGCGGCGGCGTGGCCCACAGCGGCCCGCTGGCTTCGCGCCTGGGCCTGTCGGGCGTGCCGGTGATGTCCGAGACCATCGCGCTGCACACGATCTTCGAACTGATGCGCGCCACCGGCGCCCGCGTGCACCTGTGCCGCATCTCGTCCGCCGCCGGCCTGGACCTGATCCGCGCCGCCAAGAAAGAGGGCCTGGACGTCAGCGCCGACGTCGGCGTGCACCACCTGCACATGACCGACGCCGACATCGGCTTCTTCGATTCCAACGCGCGCCTGACCCCGCCGCTGCGCTCCCAGCGCGACCGCGACGCGATCCGCGCGGCGGTGCTGGACGGCACCGTGGACGCGGTCTGCTCCGACCACACCCCGGTCGACGACGACGAGAAGCTGCTGCCATTCGGCGAAGCCTCGCCCGGCGCCACCGGCCTGGAACTGCTGCTCAGCCTCACGCTGAAGTGGGCCGAGGACCAGCAGGACGCCAATAAGGCGTTGGCCCTGGCGCTCGGCCGCATCACGCGTGACGCGGCCCGCATCGCCGGCCTGCCGGCCGGCACCCTGGGTGTCGGCGCCGCGGCCGACGTGGTGCTGTTCGACCCGGCCGCGCGCTGGAAGGTGGAGGGCAAGACCCTCGCCAGCCAGGGCAAGCACACGCCTTTCCTCGGCTATGAGCTGGCCGGTCAGGTGAAAGCCACCATCGTGCGCGGCCGCGTGGCTTACCAGCGCTGATCCACCCCGGACGGAGGCCTCGCATGACGCTTCCGTCCATCGCTTCCTTCGTATCTTGAAAATCCGCCTTGCCTGGCGCCTCGCGCGCGTCGTCGTCCACCTGTGCGAGGGCCTGGCGACTTGCGCGCTGGTGTTTCCTTTTGCTTCGTCCTCGCTGCGCATGCGCCTGACACGCGGCTGGTCGCGCCGCCTGCTGCGCCTGTGCCGGGTCGAGGTCGAGCACGTGGGCGGCGTCCCCGCGCTGGAGCACGCGCTGGTCGTCGCCAACCACGTGTCCTGGCTCGATATCTTCGTCATCAATGCGCTCGATCCCTGCCGCTTCGTGGCCAAGGCCGAGATCCGTTCCTGGCCGGTGATGGGCTGGCTGGCGGCCGGCGCCGGCACCGTGTTCATCGCGCGCGGCAACCGGCGCGAGCTGCGCCACGTGTTCAAGGGACTGGTCGAGGTGCTGCAAAAAGGGGAAAGAGTCGCCTTGTTCCCGGAAGGGACGACCGGCCTGCAGGGCGGGGTGCTGCCCTTCCACGCCAA
>DDKG01000036.1:0-216 GCA_002339265.1 Massilia sp. UBA2604
TTTGCCGAAGCCCGTCAATACTACTCTGCGGCGGCGCGGATCAGCAGCGCGGTCGAGTGCGCGGCCATGCCCTCTTCGCGGCCCAGGTAGCCCAGCTTCTCGTTGGTCTTGGCCTTGATGTTCACCTGCTGCGGCGACACGCCCAGGTCTTCGGCGATGCGCGAGACCATCAGCGGGATGTGCGGCGCCATCTTCGGCTGCTGGGCGATGATGGTG
>DDKG01000036.1:395-2834 GCA_002339265.1 Massilia sp. UBA2604
ATGGCCCAGCAGGCCCAGGCGATGCGGGATGGTGACGCCGCCGACGATCAGCTTGCGGCCTTCGACCAGCGCGTGGTTGTCGTAGCCGGTGCCGATACGGAACGGCGGATGGGGGTTGTAGGATGCGAGTGCCATGGTGTGGTTCGTGTCGGTCAAATGGTGGAATCGAGCGCCAGGTACATCTCGGCGATGCGGATATCGGATGGCAGCGTGACTTTCAGGTTGCGCGGATGGCCTTCGACCAGCCTTGGGGACAGACCCAGCGCTTCGATGGCGCTGGCGTCGTCGGTGATCGCGGCAGGGTCCGTCGCCGCGTCGAGCGCGCGGCACAGCAATTCATAGGCGAACATCTGCGGGGTCTGGGCCAGCCACAGGCCGTCGCGCGGGATGGTGGCCATGCTCTCGCCGCCGCTTCCCGTGCTGCGCTTGACGGTATCGACCACGGGCAAGGCCAGCAGGCCGCCAGCCGCATGGTCGCCGGTGTCGACGATCAGGCGTTCGATCAGCGCGGCATTCAGGCCCGGCCGCGCCGCGTCATGGACCAGCACGCGGTCTTGCGCCCGGATCGTATCCTGCAGCGCATGCAGGCCGTTGCGGATCGATTCCATGCGGGTCGCGCCGCCGCAGCGCAGCACGGTGACGCGGCTGCCCTCTTCCTGCGCATCGGGCAGCACGCCGTCGATGAAGGGATCGTCCGCGCTCACCACCACATAGGTGTGGGCGATCAGCGGGCTGGAAAGGAAGGCGTCGACCGTGTGGCGCAGCATGGGCTTGGCGCCGATGGCCAGGTATTGCTTGGGGCTGCCGGCCGCCATGCGGGCGCCGACTCCGGCGGCCGGAATCAGGCCGATATGCTGCGGCGCTGCCGTGTTCGTTTCTTTCGTCGTCATGAACTGCTTCGTGTTGCCTGTCTAAGCAAAGACTGTACCTCACCTGCGCAAACCTTGCCCAGGCGCGCGTATTCCTGCGGCGTATCAATGGCCGCCTGCAACGCTTCGACCTTTTCCATCTCACGTTTAATGTAGGGCATCCAGCTGCGGTCGACTTCGCGTTGCAGCAGAGATCGTACTTGGCCGATCGGCGCATACAGCGGCTGGCCGGCAAAGCGCGCCGCCAGGCGGGCGCGGACGATGGCTTCGGCCTTGGGCAGGAAGTCCTGGTAGGTCTGCAGATGGCGCATCTCGTGGGCCAGCACTTCCCGGTAGGAACACGATCCCGGTGGGAATTCGCGGCTGACATAGATCACGATCGGCGCGTAATACAGGTTGACGTCGATGCGCGGCGCCACGCATTCGTAGCCGCTGGCCCCGTCCGTCAACATGCGGCCGCCGACCTTGATGCTCACCCGCGCCTCGGTATGCGTCAGGCCCAGCACCCAGGACCCGGGCCGCACGCTGCCTTTCAGGCGGGTCAGGTCGAAATAGGAACGCGTGTTGTCGATGCGGTAGCCTTCGCTGCGGCTGGACAGCACCGAGATCGTCTCGCCGATGGTGTCCTCGCACTTCGCCTGGAACGGCGTGCGGGTCTGGGCTGCGGCCGGGGCCGCCACACCGACGGCGAACGCGGCCGACAGCGCGACGAGGTTCCGGCGCGACGGCATGATGGTCAGGCAGGCGTCCAGTCGCCGGCCAGGATCTTTTCGAGCCAGAAGGCGCCGATGATGGTCTTGACGTCGGTAATCTCGCCGCGCCGCACCATCCCGAGCAGCTCGGGCACGGTGACGCTGAAGATTTCCAGGAACTCGCCGGCGTCGAGCTGCTGCTCGCCCGCGGTCATGTCCTCGGCCAGGAAGATCTCGAGGTGCTCGTCCGAATAGGCGATCGCATTGTGGATGGTGCAGACGAAGCGCCAGCGGCCCGCCGTGTAGCCGGTTTCTTCCTTCAGCTCGCGCTTGGCGCATTCGAGATGGTCTTCACCCGGATCGATCTTCCCGGCCGGGAATTCGATGAAGACCTTCCCGTTCGGATAGCGGAACTGGCGCTCGAGCAGCACGCGGCCGTCGGGCAGCAGCGGCAGGATCACGACCGCGCCGGGGTGGCGGAAGAACTCGCGCTGGCTTTCCGAGCCGTCGGGCAGGCGGATACGGTCTTTCTCGACTTTCAGGAAGTGGCCGTCGTAGACGACGCCGCCATCGATGCGGGTTTCTTTGAGATCCGACACTGTGTGCTCCATTCGTTACGCAGATGCGAAACATCATAAGCCAAACGCAGCGGCGGCGGAGGTGGCACACATGCATTTTCGTTGGCCCAAAAACGTCTTTTTTGGCACTGCCAAAAAAGACTTCCCGCGGAGGCGGGAACCCAAGCTTGCTCGCGTCATCGATAACGCTAAAAACTTGGGTTCCCGCCTGCGCGGGAACGACGTGCATGCTTTGACTGACTGGCTTAACGCCGCTTGCGCATATACCGCATCACGAACCCCGGAAACGCCAGCACCAGG
>DDKG01000304.1 GCA_002339265.1 Massilia sp. UBA2604
GGCCTGGACGTGGCCGGCATCGACATCGTATGCGAGGACATCGGCCAGCCGCTGGCGGCGCAGCGCGGCGCCGTCATCGAAGTCAACGCGGCGCCCGGCATCCGCATGCACCAGTATCCAAGCGCGGGCGAGGCGCGCGACGCCGGCGAGGCGATCGTCGATGGGCTGATGGGCGCGACCGACGGCCGCATTCCCGTGATCGCCCTGACCGGCACCAACGGCAAGACCACCACCACCTTGCTGGTCGCGCACGCGGCGCGCATGGCGGGGCGGGTGACGGGCGTGACCACCACCGAGGGCGTCTTCATCGACGGCAAGCAGGTGGTGAAGGGCGACTGCACCGGCTACTGGTCGGCGCGCACGGTGCTGCACGCGCCGGAAGTGGAGATCGCGGTGCTGGAAACCGCGCGCGGCGGCATCCTCAAGCGCGGCCTGGCGTATGACCGCTGCGACGTGGCGGTAGTGCTGAACATCGCGGCCGACCACCTGGGCCTGGACGGCGTCGACACGGTCGAGGACCTGGCGCAGGTGAAGGCGGTGGTGGCGCAATCGGCCTCGAAGGCGGTGGTGCTCAACGCCGAGGACGCGCTGTGCGTGCAGATGGCGCGCCGCGTGAAGCCGGGCGCCGAAATCCTGTTCTTCTCGATGGATGCCGAGAACCCGGTGCTGCTCAAGCACCTGGAGGACGGGGGTCGCGGCGCCTACCTGCAGGATGGCGCGGTGGTGGTCGCCGATGGCAACATCCAGCAGGCGGTGATCAAGGTGGAAAGCATGCCGGTCGCCTTCGGCGGCCTGGCCCGCTTCAACATCGCCAATGCGCTGGCCGCCGCTGCGGCCCTGATGGCATCCGACTTCAGCCACCTGCAGATCGCCGCCGGCCTGTCGACCTTCGTCTCCAACGGCCGCACCAACCCGCTGCGCACGAATATGTTCGACGTGCGCGGGGTCACGGTGATCGTCGACTATGCCCACAATCCTGCCGCCTACGCCGCCATGGCCGACATGGCGCGCGGCATGCTGCCGGGCCAACTGGTCGGCATCGTCACCGCCCCTGGCGACCGCCGCGACAGCGACCTGCGCGAGGTAGGAAAAGTATGCGGCGCCCGCTTCGACGAGTTGGTGGTCTATGAATCGCAGAGCCGCGGTCGCGCGGTAGGCGAGGCGGTCGACCTGATCCTGTCCGGCGCCGAAGAAGCGGTAGGCCTGAGCGACACGCTGCACCGCGAGCTGGAGGTCGGCAACGCCATCCGCCTCGGCCTTAGCCTGTGCGAGCCGGGCGACGTCCTGGTCTTCGCCTGCGGCTCATCGCTGCAAGTCTTCGTCGACGCCATCCGCGCCACCGACCCCGAAAGCGCCGACCTGATCGCCGCCCAAACCACCTGACCCACCCCCTCCCAGTGAGGGTCCCAGTGAGGGTCAGAGTAAAATTGTTGGGCAATTTCCCAAATTTGCCCCGCAATTAAACAGGGTCGGAGTCGAATTATTGGCCAATATCTCGGCGGACACCAAGGGTCGGAGTCGAATTAACGGCTCAGCCGTAAATGTTGTCAAACAATTCGACTCTGACCCTAATTATTTTCTTTGCTCGTCGTTCACTTCTCGCATGTAGTCGTCAGGCGCTCAGAGGAGTCCGATTTAGGACTTCCTCTTTCCTTAGCAATCGATATCCACCGGAAACTCGTAACCCTTGAATCCACCAGGGTCAGTGTCGAATTACCGAGCAATTGCCTAGAATAGCCTCGTAGCTAATTAGGGTCAGAGTCGAATTATTGGCCAATTTCTTGGCAGATAACTAGGGTCAGAGTCGATTTAACGGCTCATCAGCAAAAGTTGTCAAAGAATTCGACTCTGACCCTAATTGGAATGGAAAACGGCCCGTGAGGGCCGTTAGGTTAGGTGGTGGCAGCTTCGATGCGGCGGGCGAGGTCGGGGCGGGTGGGGCGCAGGGCTTCGGTCAGCTCGGAGATCGAGGAGCCGCAGCCGAAGACCAGGACGTCGCCGGGGCGGCACATCGACAGGCCCAGCCGGATCGCGCGGTGCACGTCCAGTTCCACTTGCAGCTGCTCGGCGTCGATCTTGCCCAGGCGGGCGCCGCGCGCAAGCAGGGTGGCTGTTTCGCCGGAGGGGCGGCCGCGGTTTTCGGTTTCGTAGATGACCAGTTCGTCGAAGCCGGCGGCGCAGGTGCGGCCGACGTCGACCAGGTCGGCGTCGCGGCGGTCGCCAGGGGCGGCGACCACGCCGACCAGGCGGCCCGGGGTCATCGCGCGCGCCATTTCGGCCAGGGCGGCGTAGGCCGCGCAGTTGTGGGCGTAGTCGACCACCACCGTCACGCCGTCCACGTCGAACAGGTTCGAACGCAGCGGATTGTGCTTGCTGTCCGAGACGAAGCCGCGCAGGCCGTCCGCGATCTCGTGGTTGGCGAAGCCGCAGGCGGTCAGGGCCGCCACCGCCGCCATCGCGTTGGCGATGTTGTAGCGCGCACGGCCGCCCAGCGAGGCCGGCATCTCGCGCACGTCCATCAGCGCTTCATGGCGCAGGCCGCTCGCGATCACGATCGTCGAATCCTGCAGGTAGACCGCGCGCCCACCGTGCTCCACATGGCGCAGCAGCACCGGGTCTTCGGCGTCCAGTGCGAAATAAATGATCTCGACGCCGTCGGCCAGCTCGGCCGCCATCTGCACGCAATACGTGTCTTCGGCATTGAGCACCACCGCGCGCGAGGCGCGCTTGGCCACTACCGCTTTGACCTTCGCCAGGTCGTCGATGGTGTCGATGCCGTCCAGCCCAAGGTGGTCGGCCGAGACGTTCAGCACCACCGACACGTCGCAGCGGTCGTAGGCCAGGCCGCGCTTGAGGATGCCGCCGCGCGCCGTTTCCAGCACCGCGAAGTCGACGTCCGGCGCGCCCAGCACGCTGCGCGCCGAATGGTAGCCGGTGCAGTCGCCTTCATAGGCCAGCTGGCCGTTCAGGTAGACGCCGCTGGTGGTGGTCACGCCGGTGCGCAGGCCCGCCATGCGCACCGTGTGCTCGATCAAGAGGCTGGTGGTGGTCTTGCCATTGGTGCCGGTCACCGCCACCACTGGGATGCGCCCGTTGCAGCCGCCGAACAGCGCCTCAACGATGGCGTCGCCGGCGTCGCGCGGCGTGCCGCGGCTCGGGTACTGGTGCATGCGGATGCCCGGCGCCGCGTTGACTTCGATGATGCCGCCGCGCTGGGCGCGCAGCGGCTGCGCGATGTCTTCGCAGATGATGTCGATGCCGGCCACGTCCAGGCCGATGGTGCGCGCGGCGCGGATGCAGATATCGCGCGTTTCTTCCGGCAGCAGGTCGGTCACGTCTTCGGCGGTGCCGCCGGTCGACAGGTTGGCGTTGCCGCGCAGGTCGGCGCTCACGCCATCGTGCAGCACCGTGTCGAGGTCATACCCTTGCCGCGCCAGCGTCTCGTCGGCCAGCGCGTCGAGCGGAATTTTAGTGAGAATATTGGTGTGGCCATCGCCACGCGCCGGATTGCGGTTCTCGAGTTCGACCAGCTCACGGATGGTGGACTTGCCGTCGCCCGTCACGTGCGGCGGACGGCGCCACGAGGCTGCCGCGATCTTGCCGCCCGTGACCAGCACGCGGTAGTCGCGCCCGCGCAGGTATTCCTCAACGATCACGCGCCGCCCATGCTTGCGCGCGAACTCGAAGGCGCGCGCTACCGCGTCCGCGCCCACGCAATCGACGGTCACGCCCTTGCCCTGGTTCGCGTCCAGCGGCTTGATCGCCACCGGCCGGCCGAGACGGCGCGCAATGCGCTGGGCCGCTTCCACCGTGGTGACGACGTCGCCTTCGGGCACCGGCACGCCGGCCTGGTCCAGCAGCGCCTTGGTCAGCTGCTTGTCGCTGGCGATGCTCACCGCGATCGAGTTGGTGGCGCCGGTGATGGTCGCCTGCAGCCGTTTCTGGCGGCTGCCCCAGCCCAGCTGGAACAGGTTCGCCGATTCGGTCAGGCGCAGGGCCGGGATGCCGCGCCGCAGGGCGGCGTTGACGACGGCGCCGGTGCTGGTGCCGATCGCGTGGTGCTCGGCGGTGTCGCGCAATTCGGCGACCGCCGCTTCGAGGTCGAAAGCCTGGTCGTGCGCCAGCGCCTCGAGCAGCGCGATCGCGGTGCGCAGCGCTTCCTCGGCCACCTGCTCGATCGCGTAACCGCACACCACGCGGCGGCGCTCTGGCTGGTTCAGGACCGGCAGGGTGGCGCTGTGCTCACCCGGGGCGCCGGCCAGGCGCTGCAACTCCATGACGACTGGTTCGAGCGCGTCGACCAGCAGCGCATCGTCTGCCAGGCGCACCGCGGCTTCCGCCGGCAGCGCCGGCAGCAGCTCGAGCAGGCGCGCCGAAAAGCCGCGGCCCTTGGCGCCGACATTGTCCACCAGCGCCATCAGGCAGGGATTGGCGGCGTACAGATTGGGCCCGCGCAGCAGGCGTTTTTCCTTGATTCTCATGACAGTGTGGTCCGTTTGGTGACATTTTCCAGGAAGTCCAGCAGCTGGGGCGGCACGCGCTTCCCAATCTGTTCTTCTCCATCGGGCAGCGAATACTTGCTCCCGGCCGGCAGCAGGTGCAGGCGCACGTCGATCAGCTCGGGCGTCGCGCGGTCCTTGATCTCGGCGACGTTGGTGCTCATCGAGCGGCCGTCGACCACGGTCACCGCGCCTTCGCCCACTACTTCGATGCCGACCCCGCGCTCGATGATCAGCGCCGTGTCTTCGTCGATGCCGATCCCCTGCAGGTAGGGGTTCTGGGCCACGACCGACAACAGGCGCGACAGGCGCTGGCGTTCCGAGAAGTGCTGGTCGACCACCACGCGGTGCAGGAAGCCCAGGCCGGCGCCCAGGCTCACCGAGCCTTTCTCGGGCAGCAGGTCGACGCGGCCTTGCGCCAGCATATGGCCCGACATAGCCGAGGCCCCGGCGCTGGTGCCGCCGATGGTGGCGCCGCGCACCTTGAGGGCGTTGTGCATTTCGGCGTCCATGGCGGTGCCGCCGATCAGGGCCAGCAGGCGTTTCTGGTCGCCGCCGGTCATGAAGATGCCGTCCGCCTCGGCCACCTTGCGCACGAACTCTTCGCTGTTGGCGTCTTCGCGGCTGGTGATCTCGAGGTGGGCGCGTTCCTTCACGCCCAGCGTACCGAACACGCCGTCGTAGATCTTCCACATTTCGTCGGCGATCTGGCTGGCCGCCGTGATTACCACGATGCGCGCACTGGCGCCACCGGCGAGTTCGACGAAGCGCGACAGGATTTCCATATCGTGCTTGCGGTCTTCGCCGCCACCGATGATGACCAGGTGGCCGTTCTTCTGTTTCGCTTGTTCCGTCATCGTTGCACCATTTTCGAGTAAGGCATGTCGCTGTTGCTGCAGGCGCCGGATTCGGTACGGCTGACGGCGATCAGCCCGACCTCGATCTCCGGCGCAAACAGGTCGATTCCGCGCTGCAGGGCCTGCGCGAGCGGCATGCCGTCGGCGATCCAGCCATAGACGGTTCGCGCCAGCAGGTGGCGCACGATGTGCTCGCCGATGCCGCTGGCGGCGACCGCGCCTTCCGGCCCGGCATAAAAGCCGCTGCCGATGATCGGCGTGTCGCCCACGCGCCCCAGCAGCGACGGCGCCGAACCGCCGGTGGAGCAGGCCACCGCGAAGTGGCCATCGGCGCCGCGCACCACGGCGCCCACGGTGTCGCAGGCGACGCCGTCGGGCAGCTGCAGCGGGGTGTTGTAGTTCCAGAAGCGTTCGAACAGCTGGTTGTTCACGCCCGGCATGACCGGCACCGAGCCGGCCAGCTGCGTCATGATCTGGCGGTGTTCGGCGCGCTGGCGCTCCGACACCGGCGCGCTCTCCGGCATGCCGATCGCACGCGCGAAGCGCGCCGCGCCATCGCCGGCCAGCAGCCAGTGCGGCGTGTCGGCCACCGCGCGCGCCAGCTGCACCGGGTTCTTCACCGACTGCACGCAGGCGATTGCGCCCAGGCGGCCGCGGGTATCCATGATCGAGGCATCCATTTCGACGGTGGCGCCGTCCAGGCACAGCACCGAACCGCTGCCGGCATTGAAGCGGCCATCGTCTTCGAGGGTGGTTACCGCGACGACGGCGGCGTCCAGCGCGTCGCCGTTCACTTCCAGCTGCGCCAGGGCGCGGCGCGCCGCGAGAACGCAACCGTCTTCGTTCTCGCGCGACGCGCCGGCGCCACCGTGTACCACGACGGCGCCAGCTTGTTGGGACTTGCTCATCTCGTCCAATCCTTTTGCATTATTGTTATGTCGATTGGCCGCGCATCAGTGTGTGCGGCCATAAGACATTATGCAAAAGCAACCGCCTGAGCCATATCGGTAGCGCCGCCGTGTGAATGTAAGAGGCCGCTTACAGGGGCTCGCAGCCGGGCTGAAGGGCATACACGCGGTGCCAATTCTGGTAACATACCGCCCCTTCGATATAAAGGTTCCTATGGCGCACGCTTGCGGCGTTGACTTCGGCACGTCCAACTCCACTGTCGGCTGGCTCCGCCCAGGCTCGACCCACTCCGCCCCCACGGCGCTCCTGACCCTTGAGGACGGCAAGCCGACCTTGCCCTCGGTGGTCTTCTTCAACGCCGACGACGAGCGGGTCAGCTATGGGCGCGCGGCGCTGGCCGAATACCTCGAAGGCTACGAAGGGCGTCTCATGCGCTCGCTCAAGAGCCTGCTCGGCACCAGCCTGATCGACGGCCAGACCGAGGTCGCCGGCCGCGCGCTGCCATTCCGTGCGCTGCTGTCGCAGTTCATCGGCGAAGTCAAGCGCCGCGCCGAACGCGAAGCCTGCGTGCCGTTCGAGCGCGCGGTGTTCGGTCGCCCGGTGTTCTTCATTGACGACGACCCCGAGGCCGACCAGCTGGCCGAAGATACGCTGCGCGAGGTCGCGCTGGCGGTGGGCTTCAAGGACATCGGCTTCCAGTACGAGCCGATCGCCGCCGCATTCGACTACGAAGCGCGCATCGACCGCGAAGAGCTGGTGCTGATCGCCGACATCGGCGGCGGCACCTCCGACTTTTCGCTGCTGCGCCTCGGCCCGCAGCGCGCCGGCCGCAGCGACCGGCGCGACGACATCCTGGCCAATGGCGGCGTGCACATCGGCGGCACCGACTTCGACAAGTACCTGAGCCTGGCCAGCGTGATGCCGCTGCTCGGCTACGGCAGCAGCCTGCGCTCGGGCGCGGCGATCCCGTCCAGTTATTATTTCAACCTGGCGACCTGGCACACGATCAACCAGGCCTATACGCGCAAGAGCGTGACCCAGCTGGCTGACCTGGCGCGCGACGCGGCCGAACCGGCTAAAATCGCACGCTTGCAGGACCTGATCGACGAGCGCGCCGGCCACTGGCTGGCGATCCAGGTCGAGGGCGCCAAGATCGCGCTGTCCGGCGCCGACATGGTGCGCCTGCAGCTCGATCGCCTGTCGCCGCCGGAGACGCTCGACGTCGCCCGCGCCCAGTTCGAGACGGCCATCGCCGGCCTGGTCGACCAGGTGGCGACCACGGTAAATAAACTGTTCGCGGATGCCGGGGTGCAGCCGGAAGACGTGGATACGGTATTCTTCACGGGTGGCTCGAGCGGCGTCGGCCTGCTGCGCGATCGCATCGGCGCCATGGTGCCCGGCGCGCGCCGCGTGGAGGGCGACCTGTTCGGCAGCATCGGCACCGGCCTGGCGCTGGATGCGCTGCGCAGGTTCGGCTGAAATTCGGTCAGAACAGCGTCCGTACAATATAGGAACAAGCGATGAGTGTTTATGATCGACCGCTGGTGATGCTCGACTTCGAGACCACCGGCCTGTCGCCCGAGATGGGCGACCGCATCACCGAAGTGGCGGCGCTGCGCATCGTCGGCGGCGAAGTGACCGAGCGCTACGTCTCGCTGGTCAACTGCGGCGTGCGCGTCCCGTCCTTCATCACCCAGCTGACCGGGATCACGCAAGAGATGGTCGACGGCGCGCCGCCGGCGCACCAGGTGGTGCCCGAACTGCTCGACTTCATCGGTGGCGACGTGCTGTCGGCCCACAATGCCAGCTTCGACGAGAAGTTCCTCAAGGCCGAAGGCGCGCGCTTCGGCCGCGCCACCGCGCACACCGGGCTGGTGTGTTCGCTGAAGCTGTCGCGCCGCCTGTTCCCGGGCCTGACCAGCTACAAGCTGGGCCTGCTCTCGCGCCAGCTCGGCATCGAGTTCCGCGGCACGGCTCACCGGGCCGAGGCCGATGCCCAGGTCGCCGCCGACGTGCTGCTGCACGCCGCGCGCCACCTCGGCCGCACCTGCGGCATCGAGCAGGTCGAGCCGGCGCTGCTGGTCTCGATCAACAAGGTCGCGGCCGCCAAGATCCCGGCCTTCCTCGACAAGTACGCGGCCACCGTGCGCGACCGCCGCGCCGCGGCCGTCCCCGCCTGAGCTGACTGAACCATCCGTGGCGGCGCGCGTGCGCCGCTGACCGTCCGATTGTGCGGTCGCAAATCCCGAATCCCTCGCTCTCCTTAAAATTTTAACAAGGGGATTAACAGCGACCGCCGAGAGGATTTCGATGAGCGAGGATGCCGCCCGACAGGGCACCGCCACCTACGAGTGGTTCGAGCGCGCCGCCAGCGGCGGCAATCCCTACGCCCAGTTCAACCTGGCCCAACTGTACCTGCGCGGCGACGGCGTCGCGCGCGACGATGCGAAAGCCGCCGCCTGGATGGCGCGCGCGGCCCAGCAGGGGCTGGCCTACGCCCAGAACTACCTGGGCACCATGTACTACAACGGCCGCGGCATGTGCCGCGACCACGCGCGCGCGGCGCACTGGTTCCAGCGCGCGGCGGAGCAGGGCGACCGCTCGGCCCAGCACAATCTCGGCCTCCTGTACCGCAAGGGCCGCGGCGTGCCGCGTTCGCACGGTGCGGCGATCGCCTGGTTCTACCGCGCCGCCGAACAAGGCATGGCGCGCGCCCAGGCCCAGCTCGCCGAAGGCTATCTGCACGGCCTCGGCGTCAACGTCAGCCACCCGCTGGCGATGGCATGGTTCCGCAAGGCCGCGATGCAGGGCTACGTGCCGGCGCAGGTGCAGTTGGCGCAGATGTATGCGCGCGGCCAGGGTGTGGCGCCCAGTCCCGGCCAGGCCCTGTACTGGTTCCGCCATGCGGCCGGGGCGGGCGACCCCAGCGCCCAGCGCCAGCTGGGCCTGGCCTATGCCGAAGGCCGCGGCGCCGGGCCTGATCCGGCGCTGGCCATCCAGTGGCTCGAACGCGCGGCGGCCGGCGGCGAACGCGAGGCGCTGTATGTGCTGGGCGGCCTCCTGTCCGGTGGCGGCATTTTGCGCGACAGCGCCCGCGCGCTGCGCTGCTATATGCAGGCCGCCGAGCAGGGCCACGTGCAGGCCCAGTACCGGGTGGCGCGCATGCTGGCCGGCGGCTGCGGCGTGCAGCGCGATCCGGCGCGCGCGCTCGAGTTCTACCTGCAGGCCGCCGAGGGCGGCGCGGCCAATGCCCAGTTCGCGCTGGGCCTGCTCTACGCCAAGGGCCAGGGCGTGCCGCGCGACCTGGCCCAGGCCGCGGCCTGGTATCGGCGCGCCGCCCAGCAGGGCGACGCCAGCGCCCAGAACAACCTCGGCGCCATGTACGCCGCCGGAGAAGGCGTGCCGCGCGACGACATCCTGGCCGCACACTGGTACCGTCTCGCCGCCCGCCAAGACCATGCGCCGGCCCAGCACAACCTGGGCGGGCTGTACGCTGCCGGGCGCGGCGTCGCGAAGAATCCGGTGCGCGCCTGCATGTGGGCCTGGCTGGCGCGCCAGGGCCGCGGCCTCGACAAGGCCGCGCCGGCCGACGTCGCGCTGGCGGCCAGCACGGCGGCCAACGACTATACCGCCTTGCTGAGTCCGGCCGAGCGGAGCCGGGCGCGGGCGCTGGTGGAGCGCTGGCTGGCGTCGAAGACGAGTCCGCGCCGGCTGCTCGGGCGCACCGGCGCATGAGCATGCACTCAGGTCGTGGCGCCTTGCGCGGATGTTCGGCCTACGTCCGGCGCATCCCGCCATGCGTGTCACATAGGCCGTCAATACGCGCCCGCGCGCCAGCGCCGAATGGGCGGCCGGGCCATACTCAAGCCTGTCATTTCGCGCTATGATGCCCTGCGGCCACAAGCCCAACCATCATTCAACAGCCCGAGAAGAATATGCACATGAGACTCGCTACGCTCGCCGCCGTCCTGGCCGCTGCTTTCGCCGCGCCAGCGATGGGGCAGAGCTGCTCGCCAGCCGGCCCTTCGCTGACCTATCCCGTGTCGAAGAAGGTCGACCAGACCGACAACTACCACGGCACCGTGGTGGCCGACCCCTACCGCTGGCTCGAGGACGCGAACAGCGCCGAGACCAAGTCCTGGGTCGATGCCCAGAACAAGGTGACCCAGGCCTACCTGGCGCAGATCCCGCAGCGCGAAGCGATCCGCCAGCGCCTCACCCAGCTCTGGAACTACGAACGCTACAGCGTGCCGGGCAAGGAAGGCGGCCGCTACTTCTACACGCGCAACGACGGCCTGCAGAACCAGGCCGTGCTGTACACCCTCAAGAACCTGAACGACCAGCCGCGCATGCTGCTCGACCCGAATACGCTTGCGGCCGACGGCACCGTCGCCCTGGCCGGCGCCGAGGTCAGCCCGGACGGCAAGCTGCTGGCCTACAGCATCGCCGCGTCGGGATCCGACTGGAACGAGATCAAGGTGCGCGACATCGATACTGGCAAGGACCTCACCGACCACATCAAGTGGGTCAAGTTCTCGAGCACCGCCTGGACCAAGGATGGCAAGGGCTTCTTCTACAGCCGCTACGACGAGCCGAAGGAAGCGACCAAGCTGGCGGACGTCAATTACTTCCAGAAGCTGTACTACCACCGCATCGGCACGCCGCAAAGCGCCGACACCCTGGTGTACGACCGCGCCGACAAGAAGGAATGGGGCTTCGGCGGCCAGACCACCGACGATGGCCGTTACCTCTTGATCACCACCACCCACGGCACCGCGCCGAAGAACCGGGTGTCGTACAAGGACCTGTCCAAGCCCGATGCGAAGGTGGTCGACCTGATCGACAACTTCGATGCCGGCTACGACTTCATCGACAACGTCGGCACCGTGTTCTACTTCAGCACCGACCGCAACGCGCCGAAGAAACGCATCATTGCGATCGACCTGAGCAAGCCATCCGAGAATAACTGGAAAGAGATCGTCGCCGAGAGCCCCGACACCCTGGCTGGCGCCGACATCGTCAACAACCAGCTCGTGCTCGAATACCTGAAGGATGCGAAGAGCGTCGTGCGCGTGGTATCGCTCGAAGGCAAGCCGGTGCGCGAGATCGCGTTGCCGGGCATCGGCACCGTCGGCGGCCTGTCGGGCAAGCGCAATGACACCGAGACCTTCTATTCGTTCGCCAGTTTCACCAACCCGACCACGATCTACCGCCTGAACCTCAAGAACGGCGAAAGCACCGTGTTCCGCCAGCCGAAGGTTGCCTTCAACCCGGCCGACTATGAAACCCGCCAGCAGTTCTACACGAGCCGCGACGGCACCAGGGTCCCGATGTTCATCGTGTCCAAGAAGGGTCTCAAGCTGGACGGCTCGAACCCGACCTACCTGTATGGCTATGGCGGCTTCAATATCTCGCTGACCCCGAGTTTCTCGCCGGCCAACCTGGCCTGGATGGAAATGGGCGGCGTCTATGTGCTGGCCAATCTGCGCGGCGGCGGCGAATACGGCGAAGCCTGGCACCAGGCCGGCACCAAGCTGCAAAAGCAGAATGTGTTCGACGACTTCATCGGCGCGGCCGAATGGCTGGTCGAAAACAAGGTGACTTCGCCGAAGAAACTGGCGATTGGCGGCGGCAGCAATGGCGGCCTGCTGGTCGGCGCGGCGACCACCCAGCGTCCGGACCTGTTCGCGGCGGCGATTCCTGCGGTGGGCGTGATGGACATGCTGCGCTTCCACAAGTTCACCATTGGCTGGGCATGGACTTCGGACTACGGCTCGTCGGAAAATCCTGACGAGTTCAAGGCGCTGGTCAAGTATTCGCCGCTGCACAACCTGAAGGCAGGCACCTGCTATCCGGCGACGATGGTCACGACGGCCGATCACGACGACCGCGTGGTGCCGGCGCACAGCTTCAAGTACGCCGCCGCGGCCCAGGCAGCCCAGGCCGGCGCCGCGCCGATCCTGATCCGCATCGAGACCAAGGCTGGCCATGGCGCCGGCAAGCCGACCAGCAAGCAGATCGAGGAAGTCGCCGATCGCTGGGGCTTCCTGTCGCGCGAGCTGCATATGGAAGAGGCGGCCAAGACGGTGGGTGGCTCGCACTAGTCACTGCATCGTTACCGTGGGGTGGACGGGTCTCCCGTCCACGCGTTCAAACCTGTTCCGCGCATCGGCGACGCTCACCAGAGTTGAACGCGTGGATGGCAGAGCCATCCACCCTACCTGTGTACTACCACCAATACGGCTTTCGCCTCGGTCTTCCCCGTATTCCGAATCACATGGTTCTGATCGGCCGGATACCTTGCAGTCGCCCCATGCCGCACCTTCCGCTTCTCGTTCCCCACTTCCAGCTCGACCGTACCAGTGATCACCGTCAGGTGTTCCCCAGTCCCCGGATCGTGGGCCTGCGAGGCCAGTTCTCCCCCCGGCGCCAGGATCAGCTCATACCATTCATACTTGCCGGCGAGATCCATCGGCCCCAGGATGCGCAGTGAATAGCCGGCATGGGCGCCGGGCAGGGTAGGGATCTCGTGGGCGTCGACCACCCGGATCAGCTCCGCGGTGCGAACCTCGGACGACAGCAGCTCGCCGATCTGCACCCCGAGCGCATTGGCCAGGCGCCAGGTGATGGCAATGGTCGGATTCGCCTTCTCGCGCTCGATCTGGGACAGCATCGATTTCGAGACGCCGGCAATACGCGACAGGTCTTCGAGCGTCAGCCCCCGCGCCAGCCGCAGGCGTTGTAGTGTGGCGCCAACTTCTGGTGGGGCATTGTTTGTTAGAGTGGTACTCATTTTCCGTTGGGTGCCTGTATGCGTATTGCCTAATGCAAATTGCTTATAAGTATATTGGAAGCTGCTTGCCAAGTTCATTGGCTGGGCGTAATATTCAATATATTGAATTTCTGTTCGAGATAGCGAACCAGTTCTCTACATCGAACGAGCCAACGGTACAACATCCGCCGACCGCCGGTCAAGCCGCCGGTCAAGCCAAACCAACAGGGAACAGGGGAACACCATGAGCGATCAAGCTTTCTACAGCAACCTGCAGCAAAAACTCGCGACCTTGAAGATTGATGGCCTGTTCAAGCCCGAGCGCGTGCTGGCCTCGCGCCAGGGCGCCGAAGTGGTGGCGCAGGATGGCCGTACCTTGATCAATATGTGCGCCAATAACTACCTGGGCCTGTCGGGCGACGTCGAGACCCAGAAAGCGGCCGCCGCCGCCCTGGAAAAGTACGGTTACGGCCTGTCGTCGGTGCGCTTCATCTGCGGCACCCAGACCGTGCACAAGGAACTCGAAAGCGCGCTGTCCAAGTTCCTCGGCACCGAAGACACCATCCTGTATGCGGCCGCCTTCGACGCCAATGGCGGCGTGTTCGAACCGCTGTTCGACGAGAATGACGCCATCATCTCGGACGCCCTCAACCACGCTTCGATCATCGACGGCGTGCGCCTGTGCAAGGCCGCGCGCTACCGCTACGCCAACAACGACATGGCCGATCTCGAGAAGCAGCTGATCGCAGCGGCCGAAGCAGGCAAGCGCCACAAGATCATCGTCACCGACGGTGTGTTCTCGATGGACGGCACCATCGCCCAGCTGGACAAGATCGTCGAGCTGGCCGAAAAATACGGCGCGCTGACCATGATCGACGAATCGCACGCTTCCGGCTTCATGGGCGCGACCGGTCGCGGCACCCACGAGCATTGCGGCGTGATCGGCAAGATCGACATCATCACCGGCACCCTGGGCAAGGCCCTGGGCGGCGCGATGGGCGGTTTCACCTCCGGCAAGAAGGAAGTCATCGAAACCCTGCGCCAGAAGTCGCGTCCCTACCTGTTCTCGAACACGCTGGCGCCGATGATCGCCGGCGCCTCGCTGGCGGTGCTGGAGCGCATCTCCAAGTCGACCGAGCTGCGCGACCGCCTGCACGAGAACACCGCCTACTTCCGCAAGGAGATCGAGCGCATCGGCTTCACCATCAAGCCGGGCACCCACCCGGTGGTGCCGGTGATGCTGTTCGAAGCGCCGGTGGCGCAGAAATTCGCGGCCCGCATGTTCGAACTGGGCGTGCTGCTGTCGGGCTTCTTCTATCCGGTGGTGCCGATGGGCCAGGCGCGCGTGCGTGTGCAGCTGTCGGCGGCCCATACCCGCGAGCAGCTCGACACGGTACTGAAGGCCTTCGAGCAGGCTGGTAAGGAACTGGGCATCATCAAGAACAACTAAGCATCAAGCAAAGCAAGGAACACAGCATGGAACGCATCCTCATCATCGGCGCCAATGGTCAGATCGGCAGTGAACTGGTCAGCGCACTGGCCGACAAGCACGGCGCGCAGAACGTGATCGCCTCGGACATCGGCGACAAGAACCTGTACGGCGCGGCGCGCTACACCGTGCTGAATGTGCTGGACAAGGACAGCCTGGCGCGCCTGGTGGCGCATGAAGGCATCACCCAGGTCTACCAGCTGGCAGCCATGCTGTCGGCCACCGGAGAGAAGGCGCCTTTGACGGCCTGGAGCCTGAACATGGATGGCCTGCTCAACATCCTCGAGATCGCGCGCGAACGCGGCGAAGCGGGCAAGCCCCTGAAGGTGTTCTGGCCATCGTCGATCGCCGCCTTCGGC
>DDKG01000253.1 GCA_002339265.1 Massilia sp. UBA2604
GGCGCGCGCCGCCTTCCTGCATGCGCTGAGCCAGCAGGAAGCCAATGGCGCGATGCCGGACGGGATCCTGCTGTTCGAAGGCGCGGAACTCAAGTACATCAACCAGATCCCGCACACCGACCACTGCGTGTGGCTGCCGGTATGCCTGCGCGCCTACCTCGATGAAACGGGCGACGACGCCATCCTCGACGCGCCGGTCGCGACGCACGACGGCGTGGTAAAAACCGCGTTCGAACGCATCTCGCTGGCGATGGACTGGCTCCTGCAGCGGCGCGACGCGCGCGGCCTGTCCTACATCGAGCAGGGCGACTGGTGCGACCCGATGAATATGGTCGGCTACAAGGGCCGCGGCGTCTCGGGCTGGCTGACGGTGGCGGCGGCCTATGCGCTGAACCTGTGGGCCGACGTCTGCGCGGCGCGCGGCGACGCCGCGTCGCTGACGCGCTACCGCGCCGGCGCCGAAGCGATGAACGGCGCCGCCGAAGCCCACCTGTGGGACGGCGCCTGGTTCGCGCGCGGCATCACCGACGACAACGTCAAGTTCGGCGTCCCCAGCGACACCGAAGGCCGCATCTACCTGAACCCGCAAAGCTGGGCCTTCCTGTCGGGCGCCGCCAATGCCGAGCAGCGCGCACTGATGCTGGGCGCGATCGACGAGCAGCTGCGCACGCCCTACGGCGTGCAGATGTTCGCGCCGCCCTACAGCGGCATGCGCGAAGACATCGGCCGCGTCACGCAGAAGCATCCCGGCTCGGCCGAGAACGGCGCCGTGTACAACCACGCCTCGGTGTTCTACATCTACAGCCTGTACACGATCGGCGAAGCGGACCGCGCCTTCGATGCGCTGCGCAAGATGATCCCCGGCCCTGGCCTGGACGACTACCTGCAGCGCGGCCAGCTGCCGGTGTTCATCCCCAATTACTATCGCGGCGCTTATAAGGAGTATCCGCGCACCGCCGGGCGCTCGAGCCAGCTGTTCAACACCGGCACCGTGGCCTGGGTCTACCGCTGCGTGATCGAAGGATTGTGCGGCCTGAAAGGCGACCTGAAAGGCTTGACGGTGGCGCCGCAGCTGCCGTCAGGCTGGGACGGCATGACGGTGACCCGGCGCTTCCGCGGCGCCACCTTCGAGGTCGAGATCAAGCGCGCCGCGGTCGACCGGGTGCAGGTAAGCTGCGACGGCGTCGCCCTGCCCGCGGCGCGTATCGACGGCGTCGAGCCGGGCCGCAGCTACCGCCTCGAAGTGAGCGTACCTCGATGAACATCACGACACGACCGGCCCTCGATGCCGACATCCCCTGGCTGCTGCAGCTGCGCCGCACAACCATGGACGCCCACCTGTCGGCGTCCGGCACGCCGGCCACCGAAGCCAATCACATGGAAAGGCTGCGCAAGCGCTTCGACTGCGCCGAGGTGCTGCTGCTCGACGGCCAGCCCGCCGGCCTGCTGAAGGTGGCGCGCGATGGCGACTGCTGGGAGCTCATCCAGATCCAGCTCGCACCACCGTTGCAGGGCCACGGCATCGGGCGCCGGCTGATCGAACAGGTGATCGCCGAGGCCCGCGCCGCACAGGTTGCGCTCGAACTGAGCGTCCTGACCGCGAACCCGGCCAGGAAGCTGTACGAAAGGCTCGGCTTCGCGGTCACCGGGATCGAGGGCAACCAGTACCGCATGCGGCTGGACGTTTGACGACGCCCCCGGTCCGCACATTGCATTCCGGGGGACCGCGCTGTTTATTGCATCGTGTGCGTCTGCTGCTGCGTATCGACCGCGAAGCCGCGCTGCGCATCCCAATAGGTGAACCAGTAGCGCACCACGTCCCCGATCTTCAACCCGCCCGCCGTGTAGGTGTTGTTGGCGCCGCTGAGCTGCATGCGCACGTTCTGCTGCGGCCCGTTGTTGACCGTGTAGTGCACGTCGGCCCAGCCGCCAGTAGTGGTGCGGAACTGCAGCATCGTCGACGAGGTCTGGCTGACCGAGGTCGGGCCGCTCGGCTCCGGCGTTGGCGTGGTACCGCCGCCGCCCGACTCCCACACGATGTCGTCGATCGCGAACTGGAAGCTCGATGACGGCAGCGCGCCGTCGATGCTCGAAATCATGAAGATGTCGTGCAGCGACTGCGCCGCGACCAGGGGGCCGAGCAGGGTCGAGACGGGAATCGAGGCTTGCCCCCACTGCCCGTTGCGGGTGAGGCCATAGGCCGTGGTATTGGCCGGGAAGTTCACCCAGTTCTGGTTCGTATAGGTGTCGCCGATGCCGATGCGGAAGCCCACGTTGGCCGGGATCCGGATGCGGAACTTGACGGTGCCGTTGGCGCGATAGTTACTCAGGTTGCGCGCCTGGCGCGCCTGAATGCCGCCGCCGAACCACTGGCCGGGCGTCGTGTAGTTCCAGGCGATCACGTTATTTCCCTCGAACGGCGCGGTATTGCCGGCGCCGGTGGAGGCGGCGTTCCACATGAAGATGTCGGAGCTCGTCCCGGCCACCAGCTTGTTGTTGACCGCCGTGGTATCGGTGAACACGCCGAACTTGCCGGCCACCTCGGGCACGGTCTGGTCGCCCAGCTTCACCTGGCCCTTGCCGTCCATCTGGTAGACGCGCACATAGTCGACGTACATGGTGCCCGGCAGCGGCGCCGTGACCTGGCCCGGATTGGCGGCGTCCGTAAAGTTGCCGCCCACCGCCATGTTCAGCAGCAGGTAGAACGGCGCCTGCAGCGCGCTCGAATTGACCGGCAGCGGCGCGTTGTACATATTGTGCTCGACGCCGTTGTCGACCGTCGTGAAGCGCATCTGGCTCTCGTCCCAATAGAAGCGGTAGATGACGAAGCGGTTCGCGAGCGAGTTCTGGGGCACGTACCAGTTCTTGGTCTGCCATGCGGTCGATGCGGCGCAGCTTTCGTTGCCGGGCACGCAGGCGGCCTGCTGCCAGGTGATCACGTTCGAGCCGACGAAGTGGTTCGACGACGGCGCCCCGCCGTGCGCGCGTTCGGATGCCTTGTGACCCGCCTCCATGATGTCGATCTCGCCGTTGCGCGGCCAGGTCTGCGGGCTCACGCCCAGCATCCACGCGGCCGGCCACAAGCCGGTGCCGAGGTTGGGCGCGGCCATGCGCACCTCGATCATCCCGTACTGCACCTGCACCTTGTTCTTGGTGTCGAGCCGGGCCGAGGTGAAGACGTTGCTGCCCACCGTCTGGCTGCGCGCCTGGATCGCCAACGCGCGCGTGCCCGACTCGAAGGGCACGTTGACGATGCTGGCGTTGTTGGGGCTGTAGTACTGCAGCTCGGCGTTGCCGTAGCCGCACAGGCCGATCTGGCAGCCGTTACCGTCCTGCAGGTTCCACACGCCGGTGTTCACACTGCTGCCATTGAACTCCTCGGACCACAGCAGCTGGCCGATGGCCGGATTGGTGACGCTAGCGGCGGCTTGCGCTCCACACGCCAACAAAACTCCAGCCGCTAACGCGTGGAAAGGTTTCCATCTCGAGCGATGATTCTGGTTCTGGTTATTCACGTCGACTCCTCTTATCTCACTACAAGAAATGCGGTCGTGCCGGATGGCCGTGCCGCGGCGCGCCAACTTGATTCGTTGGTCTCGAATGCTGTCGTGCGGATGCGTGCGGAATACGAAGTTGGAAACCTTTCCAAACAGGAATGGAAAATATAGTCCGATTTTCGAGGCGTGTCCATCCGATACGGATGGCGTGCGCGATTACCCCGCCGGCATATGCATGCGGCGGGGAGCTGGTGGCGGCGGATTATGGGCGGACGCTGGCGAGGATGTGCGCGACCAGCTGTTCCTGGGTGTCGCGAATGTCGAGGGTGATGCCGGTTTCGTCCGGCTGCAGGGGTTCGAGCGTGCTCAGTTGGCTATCGAGCAGCGACGGCGGCATGTAGTGGCCAGGGCGGTTGCTAACGCGCTCGAGCAACAGGGCGCGATCGCCGGCCAGGTGGGCAAAGCGCACGTCGCCGCCCGCACTGCGCAGCAGGTCGCGATAGGCACGCTTGAGCGAAGAACACGACAGCACCGCCCCGCCCTCGCGGGCGGCGAGCTTGTCGCGCAGGATCAAGAGCCATTCGCGGCGGTCTTCGTCGGTCAGCGCGGTGCCGGCCGTCATCTTGGCGATATTGGCTTGCGAATGGAAGGCGTCGCCCTCGATGAACGGCACGCCCAGCGCGGCGGCCAGCTTTTCGCCGATGCTGGTCTTGCCGCAGCCGCTCACGCCCATGACTACCCAGGCCGTTCCCTTGTTGTCGTCTCGCGCTTGTGTCGTCATTTCCATATGTTAACGCTAACATCGATACGGCGATTGTAGCGCCTGCGCAGGAAGGATGTAAAGCGCTCGTGCACCATGGTTGGGCAGATGCGCGGCGCCGGTGCCTGCTATGCAACCGCAGCTGCTGGCCTCGCGACGCGCGTCCCCCGGTAAAACGCATGTTTCGTCTTTGAAATGAATGACTTGGCCGCACACGATTCCAGATGGCACAGGTCTTGCTGACGAAAAACGTCAGGCCGTTTCATTTTTTGCGTCATCACCACTACCAGGGATCTTCGCCAATGAAAGATGAGAATCTGTACCGCCCTTATTCGACCGAGTCCTCCCTGACCGGCTGCCACTGCGGCAAGCACGGTTCCCAGGACGAGCACGATCGCGAGGCGCAAGCCGCCCGGTTGCGGCGCGCCGGCGATGCCGAAACGCTGTCGGGCGATTTCGTCGAGGCGGCCGCGGTGCGCGCCTTGTTTCCCCATGAAGCCACACGCCGCAACCTGATCAAGGCGGTGGGCGCGCCGACCCTGATGGCGGCGATCGGTTCGCTGTTGCCGCTGGCCAGCCTGCAGGCCAATGCGATGGAAAAAACCGGCGCGCTCGAAAAGAAGGACCTCAAGATCGGCTTCATCCCGATCAACTGCGCGACGCCCTTGATCATGGCCGACCCGATGGGCATGTACAAGGCGCAGGGACTGAACGTCACCCTCAGCAAGACCGCCGGCTGGGCGCTGGTGCGCGACCAGATGATCAACCGCGAGCTCGATGCCTCGCACTTCCTGGCGCCGATGCCGCTGGCGATGTCGATCGGCCAGGGCGCCACGCCGCAGCCGATGCGCGTGGCCACCATCCAGAACATCAACGGCCAGGCGATCACGCTCGCGCTCAAGCACAAGGACAACCGCGACCCGCGCAACTGGAAGGGCTTCAAGTTCGCGATTCCCTTCGAGTACTCGGTCCACAACTTCCTGCTGCGCTACTACCTGGCCGAGCACGGGTTGGACCCGGACCGCGACGTCCAGCTGCGCGTGACGCCGCCGCCCGAAATGGTGGCCAATCTGCGCGCCGGGAATATCGACGGCTTCCTCGGCCCCGATCCGTTCAACCAGCGCGCCGTGTTCGACCAGGTGGGCTTCATCCACATCCTGACCAAGGACATCTGGAACGGCCATCCCTGCTGCGCCTTCGGCGCCTCGCAGGCCTTCATCGACCAGAACCCGAACACCTTCGGCGCGCTGTACCGCGCCATCCTGAACGCCACCGCGATGGCGCACAAGCAGGAGAACCGGGCCGAGATCGCCAAGGCGATCAGCAAGCCGGCCTACCTGAACCAGCCCGAGACCGTGGTGCTGCAGGCGCTGAGTGGCCGCTTCGCCGATGGCCTGGGCAAGGTGCGCAACGAGCCGGACCGCGCCGACTTCGACGCCCTGCCCTGGTATTCGATGGCGACCTGGATGCTGACGCAAATGAAGCGCTGGGGCTACCTGAAGGGCAACGTCGACTACAAGGCGCTGGCCGAGCAGGTATTCCTGCTGACCGATGCGAAGAAGCAGATGGCGGCCCTCGGCATGCCGGCGCCGGCCGCCGCGGCGAGCGGCTATCGCCCGTTTAAGATCATGGGCAAGACCTATGACCCGGCCAAGCCGCAGGCCTACCTGGACAGCTTCAAGATCAAGCGCGCCTGAATCGGGAGACGCACATGCACAAGCAACTCAGGTTCAAGGCGGCGCTGCTGTCGCTGGCGCTGCTGCTGGTCCTGGTCGGCGTCTGGCACATCGCCACCGCGCCGCGCGCCGCGGCGCCGGCCGCGGCGATGAGCGCCGAGGAAGCCGAATACGCGGCCCTGATGGGACAGGCGCCGGCGGCCAGCGCGGCGCCCTCGCCAGACGTAGTCAGCGGCTTCCCGACCCCGGCGCAGTTCGCGCAGGTCGCCATTGGGCATCTGGGCGACCCGTTCTATGACAACGGCCCGAACGACCGCGGCATCGGCATCCAGCTGGCGCACTCGCTGCTACGGGTCGGCCTGGGCTACCTGCTGGCGATGCTTGTGGCGATCCCGCTCGGCTTCGTGATCGGCATGTCGCCGCTGCTGTACCGTGCGCTCGATCCGTTCGTCCAGGTGCTCAAGCCGATCTCGCCGCTGGCCTGGATGCCGATCGCGCTGTACACGATCAAGGACTCGTCGATCTCGGGCATCTTCGTGATCTTCATCTGCTCGATCTGGCCCATGCTGATCAATACCGCCTTCGGCGTGGCCGGCGTGCGCAGGGACTGGCTCAACGTCGCGCGCACGCTGGAGGTCTCGCCGCTGCGCAAGGCCTTCCTGGTGATCCTGCCGGCGGCGGCGCCGACCATCATCACCGGCATGCGCATCTCGATGGGCATCGCCTGGCTGGTGATCGTCGCCGCCGAAATGCTGATCGGCGGGAACGGCATCGGTTACTTCCTGTGGAACGAGTGGAACAACCTGTCGCTGGCGAACGTGATCTTCGCCGTGCTCATGATCGGCGTCGTGGGCATGGCGCTGGATCTGATGTTTGCCGCCCTGCAAAAGAAGGTGACTTATGTCGAATGAGCGTTTCGTCCAGGTCGACGGCCTGGCCAAGACCTACCGCGCGGGCCAGCCGCCGGTGTTCGAGGGAGTGTCGTTCGCGATCGAGCGCGGAGAGTTCATCTGCATCATCGGCCATTCGGGCTGCGGCAAGAGCACCATCCTGAACGTGCTGGCGGGCCTGGAGCAGGCCAGCGCCGGCACCGTGATCATGGACGGGCGCGAGGTGGCAGGGCCGGGCCTGGACCGCGGCGTGGTGTTCCAGGGCCACGCTCTGCTGCCCTGGCTGAGCGTGGAAGACAATATCGCCTTCGCCGTGCGCTCGCGCCATCCTTCTTGGCCCCGCGAGCAGGTGCGTGCGCACGGTGCGCGCTTTATCGAGATGGTCGGCTTGAGCGGCGCGGCGCGCAAGAAGCCGGCCGAGCTCTCCGGCGGCATGAAGCAACGCGTGGGCATCGCGCGCGCCTTCGCGGTCGAACCCAAGATGCTGCTGCTGGACGAGCCGTTCGGCGCGCTCGACGCGCTCACCCGCGGCACGATCCAGGACGAGCTGCTGGGCATCTGCGCGGCCACGCAGCAGACGGTCTTCATGATCACCCACGACGTCGACGAGGCGATCCTGCTGGCCGACCGCATTTTCTTGATGAGCAACGGTCCGCGCGCGCGGATCGCCGAGATCGTCGTCAACCCGCTGCCGGCCGACCGCAGCCGCGCAACGATCCACCACGAGCCGCAGTTCTACGAGATCCGCAACCACCTGGTCGACTTTCTGGTACGTCGCTCGAAGGTCGTGCAGCAATCTGCTGCCAAAGCCGGTATCGCCCGGGCCACGGCCTGAACATCCTTTACAACCACCCACCGATTCTGGAGCCAATATGATTTCATGCCGCGAAGACGTCACCAAGATGATCCTGTCCGCCAAGGTCCGCAAGGGCATCAAATGGCGCGACGTGACCGAGGCCACCGGCCTGTCGAAGGAATGGACCACGGCCGCCTGCCTGGGCCAGATGACCTTGACAAAGCTGCAGGCCGAGGCGGTCGGCAAGATCTTCGAGCTGTCCGACGAAGCCATCGCCTGGCTGCAGATCGTGCCCTACAAGGGTTCGCTGCCGACCGCGGTGCCGACCGATCCGCTGATCTACCGCTGGTATGAGCTGGTCAACGTGTACGGCACCACGATCAAGGAGCTGATCCACGAAGAATTCGGCGACGGCATCATGAGCGCCATCGATTTTTCGATGGATATCCAGCGCACCGAGGATCCGAAGGGCGACCGCGTCAACGTGGTCTTGTCGGGTAAATTCTTGCCCTACAAGAGCTATTGAATCTCGTCCGATTCAGGCGCTCTCGCGTTCGCGCAAGGTGAAGCCCAGGTCGATGCGCTTGCGCTCGGGCTCCTGGCCCTTGATCACCTGCAGCAGCAGGCCGGCGGCCTCGAACCCGATCTGGTAGCGCGGCGTGTCGATGGTGGTGAGCGACGGCATCATCCATCTAGAGGCCGGCAAATCGTTGAAGCCGCAGACCGCGATCTCCTGCGGGATGCGGATGCCATGGCGCTGGCAGTGATAGACGGCGCCGTGGGCCAGGTCGTCGTTGCAGCAGAAGACGGCGTCGCAGTCGGGCATATTGGCCATCATCTGTCCCATCAATTCGGCGCCGAGCGCGATCGTGGAACGTTCCGGCACCATCAGCTCGAGCCGCGGGTCGGCCAGGCCCGCCTCGACCATCGCGGCGCGGTAGCCGTCGGCGCGGCGCAGGGTGCGCTCGTCCAGCTGGGCGCCGATGAAACCGATGCGCCGATAACCCTTTCGGAGCAGGTGGCGCGTCATCTCCATGCCGGCCTCGAACTGCGAGAAGCCGACCGACAGGGCGTCGGCATCGTCGGACAGATCCATCATCGACACCGACGGCACCTGCGACGCTTCCAGCATCTTCGCCACAGCCGGGCTGTGGGCCTGGCTCGAGAACAGGATGCCGTCCGGGCTCGATTGCAGGTAGGTGCGCAGCAGCTTTTCTTCCTCGGCCTGCGAATAATAGGTATTGCCGATCAGGAGCTGATACTGGCCCGGCGCGACGGCGTCGTGGATGCCCTCCAGGACCGCAGTGAACACGGCATTCGAAAACGACGGTACCAGCACCACGATCACGTGCGATTGCGACGAGGCCAGCGCGCGCGCGGCGCGGTTGGGCACGTAGCCGAGTTCCGCGACCGCGTGCTCCACCTTGACCCGGGTGGCTTCGGAGACCATCTGCGGCTGGCTGAGCGCGCGCGAGGCCGTCATGATCGACACGCCCGCCATGCCCGCCACCTGCTCGAGCGTGGCCCGTCCCGTTCCCCTGCCCCTGCTGCGGCTCGTTTTATCCATGGTCATCCTGTGGTGGCGTTCTTCATCGCTGGTTCCATTCTATCAACAACGGCCGTGCCTTTTAGGCTGCGTTAGCCGGTACCAGAAACCGGCCCGAAAGTTAGTTATTGATTTTACTGGATTTTACGTTGTATTTTTGCTGAATCGTCGGCTTGGACCGCAGACGACCTCATCAGCTGTCGCTATACTTTTCGCTGCCCTGCCCACCGTTCGAGAAGGAACCCCATGCGTCTTAACACCCCGATCACCAATAACGAATACCAGCTCGCCGAGGGCAAGACCATCGTCTCGACCACCGACTTGCAGGGCAATATCAGGTACGCGAACCCGTATTTCGTGCAGGTCAGCGGCTTCACCGAAGATGAACTGATCGGCGCGCCGCAGAACATCCTGCGCCATCCGGACATGCCGGTGGAGGCCTTCGCCGACATGTGGCAGGCGATCCGCGCCGGACGGCCGTGGAGCGGCATGGTCAAGAACCGCTGCAAGAACGGCGATTATTACTGGGTGTATGCGAACGTGACGCCGGTGCTCGAGAACGGCCAGGCGGTCGGCTACATGTCGGTGCGCACCAAGCCGACCCGCGAGCAGGTGCGCGAGGCGGCGGGGCTGTACGCCGAATTCAAGGCCGGCAACCCGCGCGGCCTGCTGCTGCGCAACGGCCGCGTCGAACACGGCGGCCTGCGCGGTCGCCTGGCGGCGCTGGGACGCCTGCCGCTACGCACCCAGGTCAACGGCGGCATGGGCCTGTTGACGCTCCTGCTGGCCGCGATCACGGTCGAATGCTGGCGCGACGGCCTGCCGGCATGGACCTTGTTGTCGCTGGCGGCTTCGCTGGCAATGGTGCTGGGCCTGTGGGCCAGCCTGCGCCGCAACGTGCTGGCGCCGCTGGCCGAGGCATCGGGCTTCGCGCGCCGCCTGGCCGGCGGCGACCTTACCAGCCGCCTGGCGCCGCGCCGCGACGACGAGATGGGCCAACTGGTGGAGGCCCTGCGCCAGTCGGCCGTGAACCTGTTCAGCGTGATCGGCGACGTGCGCGCCAACTTCGACGAGATCCGCCACGCCACCGGCGAAATCGCGACCGGCAACCTGGACCTGTCGAGCCGAACCGAGACGCAATCGTCGAGCCTGCAAGAGACGGCGGCCAGCATGGAGCAGCTGACCCACAACGTGGCGCAGAGCGCCGACAGCGTGAACGCCGCCAGCGACCTGGCGCGGCGCGCCGCGACGACCGCCAGCAACGGCCAGCGCACCGTCATCGAGGTGGTGAACACGATGGAGGAGATCAGCGCCTCGTCGCACAAGGTGCTCGACATCGTCGGCATGATCGACGGCATCGCCTTCCAGACCAATATCCTGGCCCTCAACGCCGCGGTGGAAGCGGCGCGCGCCGGCGAACAGGGCCGCGGCTTCGCGGTGGTGGCGGGCGAAGTGCGCACCCTGGCCCAGCGCAGCGCGGTAGCGGCCAAGGAAATCAAGACGCTGATCGACGCCTCGATCGCCACCGTCGACAACGGCAACCGCCTGAGCGTGGCGGCCGGCGCGGCGATCCAGGAAGTGGTGGGCGCGGTCGACCAGGTCACGCGCGTGATGGACGAGATCGCGAGCGCCACGCGCGAGCAGTCGGGCGGCATCGGCCAGGTGAACCAGGCGGTGACGCAGCTCGATGCGATCACACAGCAGAACGCGGCGCTGGTGGAAGAAGCGGCCGCCGCGACGGCGACGCTGGCGCGCCAGACCGACGAGGTGTCGCAGGCCTTGCAGGTGTTTCAGTTGCAGGCGGGCGCACCGGCGCGGGCCGCGCGTGCAGCCACCGGCAAACGCGCCATCAAACTGGCAGCGGCTTAACAAAAATCCCTGCTGCGGGCATCCAGCCCGCCCAGCAGGTGCGACAAGTCCACCAGCCGCTTGGCCACCAGGTGGCGCACTTCTCCCTGGCGCTGCCAGATGCCGTACACCCCGAGCAGCGGCGCATTGAGCACCTCGCGCCGCTGCCGCTCGACCAGGGTCGGCCACACGATCACATTGACGTTGCCGGTCTCGTCTTCCAGGGTCATGAACAGCACGCCCTTGGCCGTGCCGGGACGCTGGCGCACCGTGACCAGGCCGCAGGCGCGCGCCAGCTGGCCGTCCTGGAAATGCATCAGATCCGACGCCGGCATGAAGCGCTGCTTGAGCAGGCGCGCGCGCAGCAGCGCCAGCGGATGGCGGCCAAGCGTCAATCCTTGCGCACGGTAGTCGCCGACGATCTCTTCTCCTTCGCTCGGCGCCTGCAATGCGGGCGTCTCTTCGCGCGGCACGGTCGGGCGCAATAAGTCCTTGTCGGGCGCCGCGCCCGAGGCCTGCCACAAGGCTTCGCGCCGGTGCCCGGCCAGCGAACGCAGGGCGTTGGAGGCGGCCAGCACCTGCAGGTCGCCCCGGTCGAGGTGCGCGCGCCGCGCCAGGTCGGCCACGCTGTCGAACGGCCGCACGGCGCGCGCCTGCTCGATGCGCTCGGCCGCTTCCTGGCTCATGCCACGCTGCAGCGAGAAGCCCAGCCGCACCGCCGGCTGGCGCGAGCGATCAAACGGGTCATATTCTTCCAGCGCCGAATCCCAGCCGCTGACGGCGACGTCGACCGGCCGCACCTCGATGCCGTGGCGGCGTGCGTCCTGCACCAGTTGCGAGGGACTATAAAAACCCATCGGCTGGCTGTTGAGCAGCGCGCAGAGAAACGCGGCCGGCTCGTGGCACTTGAGCCAGGAGCTCGCATACGCCAGCAGCGCAAAGCTGGCCGCGTGCGATTCGGGGAAGCCGTATTCGCCGAAGCCCTGGATCTGG
>DDKG01000245.1 GCA_002339265.1 Massilia sp. UBA2604
AAAAGAATCCGCCAGCAACAGGGCCCCGCGCAAGCGCGCTGGACTGTTCGTAAGCCGGGGAACAGGGGATTATACATAAATCGCCGTCGTGCGTCAAAAGCGACTGACGATCTCTTCCGTACGTGGCATGCTGCCAACGTCGCCCGGGCCGCAGGGAGCCGCTCACGGGCGGGCTCTACCCTACTGGCAGGACGGATATCCCTTGCATACCGTATAATCGCGGCACTCTTATAGTTAACCCACGTTTCGCAGGTCAGCCTTGTCAGCCGCCACTCAACACGCCCAACAGAACTCCATCGTCCAATCGATCGCCCCCGACATGGAGGCCGTCAACACGGTGATCCGCCAGCGGCTGCATTCCGACGTCACCCTGGTGAACCAGATCGCCGAGTACATCATCAGCGCGGGCGGCAAGCGTATCCGTCCAGTGCTGGTGCTGCTGCTGGCGAATGCCTACGGCTACCGCGGCACGGCCCACCACGAGCTGGCCGCCGTGGTCGAGTTCATCCACACCGCGACCCTGCTGCACGACGACGTGGTCGACGAATCCTCGATGCGCCGCGGCCGCCAGACCGCCAACGCCCTGTTCGGCAATGCCGCCTCGGTGCTGGTGGGCGACTTCCTGTACTCGCGCTCGTTCCAGATGATGGTTGGCCTGGACAATATGCGCGTGATGCAGATCCTGTCCGACGCCACCAATGTGATCGCCGAAGGTGAAGTGCTGCAGCTGCTGAACATGCACGATCCGGACGTGACCGAGGCGGCCTACCTGCTGGTGATCCGCTCCAAGACCGCCAAGCTGTTCGAAGCGGCGGCTGAGCTCGGCGCACTGGTGGCCGGCGCCAACGACGCGCAGATCGCGGCGGCCGGCGAATACGGTCGCTCGCTGGGGACCGCCTTCCAGCTGATCGACGACGTGCTCGACTACGCGGGCGACGCCGCCGAGATCGGCAAGAACCTGGGCGACGACCTGCGCGAGGGCAAGCCGACCCTGCCACTGATCTGGCTGATGGAACATGGCACGCCGGAACAGCGCGAACTGGTGCGCAACTGCATCGAGCAGGGTGACGAGCAGCAATTCGACGCGGTGCTGGCGGCGGTAACGTCGAGCGGCGCGCTGGATTACACCCGTCGCCAGGCCGAACAGGCGGCCGAGCGCGCCACCGCGGCGATCGCGGATTTGCCCGACAGCGTCTTCAAGAATAGCCTGCTCCAGCTCAGCAGTTTCGCTGTTGACAGGAACCATTAAGTAATTTTATAGTAATGCCTTCCCGGGGTGACCTGTAAAGACACCCCAAACCGTCGGGGTGTAGCTTAGCCCGGTAGAGCGCTACGTTCGGGACGTAGAGGCCGGAGGTTCGAATCCTCTCACCCCGACCAAAGAATTCAAAAAAAGCCAGACCTGGCGTTGCCGGTCTGGCTTTTTTATTTCAACTGCGCGAGAACAGGGTCTGGCATCTGGACACGACCTCAGCTATATCCGCCAGCTTATGTCGAGGTCGTGCCTCAATCTCTGCCGCTCCTCAGGCCTGGTCCAGGCTCGGGCGCAGCATGTGCAGCGCCAGGATCGCGGCCGGCAGCGCCAGCGCCACGAAGCCGTATGCCAGGAACAGGAAGGCGCCCGCCGCGCAGCCGATGGCGAAGCCGAACAGCGGCCAGAAGAACTTGCTGCAGCGCGCGGTCGTCGCCGCGTCGCCGGCGCCGCGCAGCTTGTCGACCGTGTCGATCACCAGCTGGGTCACGTTCCCGGTCATCATCGAGGTGGGCGCCAGGTGGGCCAGCAGCAGCTTGCTGGCCGCGCTGTGCGCGCCCATGGCGGCGGTGCCGAGCAGGCCGGCCGCCATCGCCAGTTGCGACATGTCGCGCTGCACCGGCTCGGACAGCATGCCGCAGATCATGAAGGCGATCAGCAGCACCAGCTGCAGCAGGTAGGAAGGCCGATGCGCATCGACGCCGCGCCGTTCGCACCAGGCAACCAGCAGCCGCGCCGCGGCGATACCGACGATGAAGGCGGGGAAGGCCAGGATCTTGAGCAGCGACGGAATGTGGGACGGATCGGCCATCGAAGCGCCGAGCAGCACGAAGTTGCCGGTGACGTGTGCCGTGAACAGGCCGAACAGGCCGATGAAGCCCAGGGTATCGACATAGCCTCCGAGGAAGCCCATATTGAAGCCCTGCAGGCGCGATGGTGGTGGTGGATTGGTCATGATTGGAATGCAGATAGAAATGTAGGTCAGAAGGCGAAGCGGTCCTGGCAGCCATCAAGTATGGGCAGGCCATCGTCGCGGCGATAGAATCAGATTGCTCTTTCCCGAAGTGCGAAGGCGCGGTCGATGGTGGACCGCTGCGTCTGGTCGCCCGTCGAATTTGATGGCAGGAATTTACAAGCCCTGGAGCGCAAGGCCACTTCAGAATATGGCCTCCATCAAACCTGCAGCCAATGCAATAAGGAGACAGCATGAACACGAGCACGACTCTCGAACGGAAAACCGCCGTCCACGGCGTCCCCTGGGAAGACGCCTACAGTTACTACCAGGCCGTGCAGGTCAAGGACGTGATCTACGTGTCCGGGCAGCTCAGCCACGACAAGGACGGCAATTTCATCGCGCCGGCCGAACTCGGCGCGGATGGCAAACCGGTCGACTTTTCGACGATGGAAGCGCAAATGCGCCAGACCTACAAGAATGCCATCGCCATGCTCGCCGAATTCGGCGCCACCCTGGATGACGTAGTCGAAGAAACCTTGTTCGTGACCGACGTCGATGCGGCGTTTTCCGTTGCCGGCAAGGTCAGGAACGAGATGTATGGCGTGCCGCGGCCGCTGTGCGCCAGCAACCTGATCGGCGTTACGCGGCTCGCCCTGCCGGTGCAGCTGATTGAAATCAGCTTCCGCGCCGTCCTGAAATAGCGGTCTGCCATCTGGACACGGCCTCAGCCATATCCGCCGGTTCTGTCCAGGCCGTGTCCCAGTATCAGTCCTGCCCCTGATTCCGCCAGCCCACCACCTAAGTTAATTGCACTTTGGTCTGATTGAGGAATGGGCATCGCTTACCTAGGATGAAAATCTCATAACCCAGGTCTCTCGGGAGGGCTCCATGATCCACACCAGAGTTTTCCATTATCCGCCACGCGTGTTGGCGTGATGCTTTCTTCTTGCCTTGTCCGCGTGCGCGAGTAAAGAGTTGAACCACCAGCTTGCCACCAGTCGGGAAGCGGTCGATCAAGCGCAGATGGCGGGTGCGGAGGAAGCCGCTCCTTCGGATTTCGGTGTCGCGACCGATAAGCTGGCGCGCGCCAAGAGCGAATCGGCCCAGGCCAGGATCGCAGCTGCCGAACTGGAGAAGACCCAGAACTGGACCAGCCCTTGTCGGTTGCGGCTACGGCAGCCGGATTCCTCCCCCTGCTTCGGCACTGAAAAGCCAGATCCGGTAAACGGTCTGGCTTTTCGCATGGTACATATCCTTCGATGTCGACCCATGATGTCCCGGCCAAGCGTACCACCGACGAGACCGCCCGGCCGCGCTGGTGTTTGTTCCAATACCGCCATCCGTTTTATGATATGCCTTGCAACGGCCGGCCATTGCCGTCACCGGCTGGCACCCCAACCTTCAACCAAAGGAAGATCATGCCTGAAACCCTCACCGTCACCACCGCCGACAGAAGCTTCGACTGCTACGTCGCGCGTCCCGACGTCGTCGGCACCTATCCCGTCATCATCGTGCTGCAGGAAATCTTCGGCGTGAACGGCGGCATCCGCAGTATCGCGGACAACTACGCCGCCAAGGGCTATATCGCCGTCGCCCCCGACCTGTTCTGGCGCACCGACCCAGGCATCCAGCTGTCCGAAGCCAGTGAAGCCGACGTCGCCAAAGCCTTCTCGATGTACCAGGCCTATGACTTCGACCACGGCGTGCAGGACATCGCCGCCACCATCAGCGCCGCGCGCACGATGGAAGGCAGCACCGGCAAGGTCGGCGTCACCGGCTATTGCCTGGGCGGCCTGATGACTTACCTGGCTGCGGCCCGCACCGACGGTGACGCCTTCGCGGCCTATTACGGCGGAGGCACCGACCAGTACCTGCACGAAGCCAAGCACATCGGCGCTCCCCTGCTCTACCACCTGGCCGGTGCCGACGAATACATCGGACCGGACGCCCAGGAACAGATCAAGGCCGCGCTGGAAGGTAAAGCCGATGCCGAGGTCCACGTCTATCCGGGCCGCCAGCACGCCTTCGCCCGCCCGGGCGGCAGCCACTACGACCACGACGATGCGACGCTGGCCAACAGCCGCACCGACGAGTTCTTCGCCCGCACCCTGCGCTAAGAGCCTATCGCGGCCGGTGGGGAGTCGCTCCAAGCCCCCCACTACCTGCCGGCGCCATGCCGGCAGGTGCGCATCCCTCCGATTCCTGCAGCGCGTCATGCGTGCAGCGTTCCAGTACGGCTCATGCTTTAATGCCAACGCCGCCGGACACTGGACCGTCCGGCCCGCCTCGCTCCTGGAGAAGCCATGCTCGAATCGGTCGGTACCCCCACCCTCTATCTCTCGTTCGCCGCCTTCGTCGTGGTCATGCTGGCCATCGACTTCTTCGGCCTCAAGACGGCCGGCGACCACAAGGTCAGCACGAAGGAAGCAGCCCTGTGGTCGCTGGTGTGGATCACGGTCGCCCTCGCTTTCGGCGGCTGGTTCTACTGGTATCTCGACGGCATCGCCGGCCCCGTCGTCGCGCGCGAGAAGGCGCTCGAATACCTCACCGGCTACCTGATCGAAAAATCCCTCGCGGTCGACAATGTGTTCGTCTGGATCACCCTGTTCAGCTTTTTCGGCGTGCCGGCCCAGTACCAGAAGCGCGTGCTGCTGTACGGCGTGCTCGGCGCCATCGTGCTGCGCGCGATCCTGATCTACCTGGGCGCCCTGCTGCTGGCCCAGTTCCACTGGATCCTGTACATATTCGGCCTGTTCCTGCTGTACACCGGCATCCAGATGCTGATCTCGGCCGACAGCGAACCCGACCTGGCCGACAACAAGGTGCTGAAATGGCTGCGCGGCCATATGCGCATCACCAATGAGTATCACGGCGAACATTTCTTCGTCATACAGAATGGTTTGCGCTACGCCACGCCGATGTTCGTCGTGCTGATCATGGTCGAGATCACCGACGTGATCTTCGCGGTCGATTCGATTCCGGCCATCTTCGCCGTCACCGGCGACCCGTTCATCGTGTTCACGTCGAACGTATTCGCCATCCTCGGGCTGCGCGCGATGTATTTCCTGCTGGCCGACATGGCCGACCGCTTCCACCTGCTCAAGTATGGCCTGGCGGCGATCCTGATCTTCATCGGCGTCAAGATGCTCTTGCTCGACATCTACAAAATTCCGACCGGCATCGCACTCGGCGTGGTCGGCGCCATCCTGGTGGCCTCGGTGGTCGCCAGCCTGATGACGACCAAGCCGACCAGGACCCCGCCGCCCGCTGTGTGATTGACACGACGCCGCGCAAGCCCGCGCGGCGCTTGTTTCCATGCAGATCGCCAACCATCCCGAAGCCTGATCTTCGCCAGAGCCGCTGCGCTCGCTCCGATTACCGTATCTCGAACCACCCCGCCGCACCCACCAGGGTGCGGCGGCATGGCTTTTCGATACGAAAGGAGAATCTCATGGCGAGGTTCGGCGTAGAAGCAATCCGGTACTTCAACCATGCGCGCGCCGCAGGCGTGAGCACGGCGGGAGACCTGATGTATACCTTTAACAGAAGCAATGGTTTCGACAGCAAATTGCGCTCGGCCGGCCACACGCGCGCCTTTTACTGGTCCAACACCGACGTCTGGGAAACCGACATCCGCGACGTCGACCGTGGCGGCGACGACCGCAACTGGGTCGACGACGTCGACCTGTTCTGGATCGAGACGCACGGCAATTCCGAAGCCGATGGACGCGCCCGCATGCTGTACGACATCGCGCACAGCGAATGGCGCACCTGGTCCGACCAGTGGCAACTGGGCGAGGACTGGAACAGCGAATGGGTGATGGCCTATTCCTGCCACACCGTCAACCTGGACGCCGTCACCGGCCTGTGGAACATCTTCGCGCGCCTGCACATCTATTGCGGCGCCTGGGGCGATATGTACGACGGCACCACCACCGACGAATGCGGCGAGGACGTGGCCGACAACCTGGTCGACGGCGACACGATTTCCAGCGCCTGGCACGACGGCGTGTCCGACTGGTGGGTCGACAACCATCCGGTCACCGTCTGCGTGGGCGACGCCGCCGCCTGGAACGGCGGCGCCATCCGCTGGGACCTGTCCGCCCTCAACCGCGACCATTTATGGGGCCATGGCAGCGTGGGGCCCGACCTGGCGCCGGCGCAGCAGGCGTGTCTCTTGTGGAAGTGGACGGAGGGCTGAACCATGAACCAGCAAACCCTGATCGATACCCTGATGAAGACCGGCGCCCACGCGGTGCCTGGCCGCGCCGACGTGATCGCGCTCACCCCGCTCACCCGCGACGACGCCCGCGCCGGCATGAACCGCTTCCTGACCGCGTTGCACGAAGCCGACATCTGCCACCACGACCGCGCCAACCTGGCCGACCGCGGCGAGCGCAGCGTGGTGCACCTGCCCGATGGCGCACGCGCCGTGGTCTACCATGCCTCGGCTGCGCTGCAGTACGTGTCCGGCCTGGCGCCGTTCCAGGCGCCGTTCCAGAAACTGGAACCGATGCCGGTGCTCGCGCGCCAGCTGGAGCAGGCGGCGCAGCGCATCGACATCGACGCCTGGGTTGGTGAGCGCGGCAGCCTCGCCTTCGAGCGCCTGTGGCAGACCAAGGCACGCGGCAGCGACCGCGATCGAAAGCTGTCGGACACGCTGCTGGTGCGCGCCACCGGCGCCTGGCGCCATGCGGTGGGCGAGATCCCGGTGCTGGGCGCGGCCTCGGTGGCGCTGCGCCTGGCCGGCGACGGCACGGTCGACGCGCTGGCGCTGCGCATCCGCCACAGCGATGACGAGGTGCTCGACACCGCACCCGTCATCGCGGCCGAACTGGCGGCGCGCCAGCTGGCCGAGCGCCTGGCCAGCGTGCTGGGCAAGTCGAAGGACAGGCTGCCGGACGACGTCGTGCAGTCGGCCATGATGCGCTTCGGCTACCTCGACCTGGGCAAGCGCAAAGCGCAGCGCGTGCTGGCCCCGGCCTATGTGGCGCAGATCGTGCTGCAGCACCGGCTCGAGCGCCAGGCCTATGTGCTGGCGGTGTCGGCCACCGAGCGGCCGTACATCGAGCTGCCGCTGTTCGGCACCGAGGCGCCGGTGGTGCGCTCGCGTGGCCTGCATCCGGAGTGCAGGGACGGAGCGTCATAATCCGATCGGGACCACCGTTCGAATTTCCTGCAACAGCGACCTGATCTCGGGCAGGCACGAGCCGCAGTTGCCGCCGGCCCGCAGGCAGGCGGTCACCTGGGCCGGCGTCTTCAGATCCTGTTTCTCGATCGCCGCGCAAATCGTGTTGCGGCCGACGCCGAAGCAGGAGCAGACGGTCGGCCCTGGGTCCGGTCCCAGCGTCGGCGCGCGGCCGGCCAGCAGGGTCGCGCGTTCGCGCTGGCTCAATTCGGCCTGCGCGAACAGGCCGCCGAGCCAGGCGCGCGCCGGCAGGTCGGGCCGGCGCGACACGAACAGGCAGGCTTCGAGGCGCCCATCGACCACGAGCGCCGCGCGCAACATGCCTTCCGACTTGTCCTGGTATTCGATCCAGTCCGCGTCTTCATCCGCCCCGAGCAGCGCGCGCGCCATCGCGGGCGATACCGGCTCGCGGCCACCCAGCTCGTAGCGCAGGAAGCCGCTGCCGCGCACGCGGGTCCAGTGTGCCACCCGTTCCAGGTTCAGTTCCGTGCGGCTCAGGATGAAGCCATACCAGGCCACGCCGAACGGCTCCACCCGCACCGGCGTGTGCTTGAACTCAGGCTCGCCCGATACCGGATCCACTTCCGGATTGACCAGTGCACCGACGCGCGCGTCCGACGCCGTCTGGCCATTCCAGTGGATCGGCACGAACACGGCGCCACGCGCGATGCCGCCGCCATGCGCCACGCGCGCCACCATCGCTCCCCACTGCGAGCTCACCCGCGCGAGTTCACCCTCGCGCACGCCCGCCAGCAGCGCATCGTGCGGATGCAGGTCGACGAAGGGTTCCGGCGCATGGCCGGCCAGGCGCGGCGACTTGCCGGTGCGCGTCATCGTGTGCCACTGGTCGCGTAGCCGTCCCGTATTGAGCGCCAGCGGGAACTCTCCGCCCGGCGCGTGCACAGGCGCGCGCGGCGTGGTCGCGACGAAGCGCGCCTTGCCGTCCGGATGGGAAAAACGGCCGTCGCCGAACAGACGCGCCGTCCCTTCGGTCGGCGAGCGCAGCGGCCACTGAGTCGGCTGCAGCGCATCGTAGGCCGCGCGGTCCATGCCGACCAGTGGATCGAGCCGGAAGGCGCGGCGGTAGCCTTCTTCACCATTCTTCCAGGTCGACAGCCGCGCATGCTCGTCGAAGATCGCGTACGCGCCGTCATAATCGAAACCGGCATAGCCCATGCGCTGCGCCACCTGGCACAGCGCCTGCCAGTCGGCGCGCGCCTCGCCCGGCGCCGGCAGGAAGGCGCGCTGGCGCGAGATGCAGCGCTCGGAATTGGTCACCGTGCCATCCTTCTCGCCCCAGGCCAGGGCCGGCAGCGCCACGTGCGCATAGGCACCGACGTCGGTGTTCGCCACCACGTCCGACACCACCACCAGTTCGCAAGCCGCCAGCGCGCGCCGCACCTGATCGGCGTCCGGCATGCTGACCACCGGATTGGTGGCCATGATCCACACCGCCTTGACCTTGCCCGCCTCCACCGCGCGGAACAGGTCGACCGCCTTCAGGCCCGGCTTGTCGGCGATGCGCGGCGCATCCCAGAAGCTGCGTACCGCCTCGCGGTGATTGGCGTTGTCCAGGTCGAGGTGGGCCGCCAGCATGTTGGCGAGCCCACCCACTTCGCGTCCACCCATCGCGTTCGGCTGGCCGGTCAGCGAGAACGGCCCCATGCCGGGACGGCCGATGCGGCCGGTCAGCAGGTGGCAGTTGATGATGCTGTTCACCTTGTCGGTGCCGCTCGAGGACTGATTCACGCCCATCGAGAACGCCGTTACCACCTTTTCGGTGCGCTCGAACAGTTCATAGAAAGCGCGTAGCTGCGCCGGATCGACGCCGCAGGCGCGCGCGACCTGGTCCACGTCGCCATCCACTTGAGCGACATCCAGCGCCGCCTCCAGTCCGCTCGTATGCGCCGCAACGAAGTCCTGCTCGACGGCGCCCACGCGCGCCAGATGGGCCAGCAGGCCGTTGAACAACCGCACGTCGCTGCCCGGCTTGAGCGGCAGGTGCAGGTCGGCCAGTTCGCAGGTGGCCGTGCGGCGCGGGTCGAGCACGACGATCTGCAGCGCGGGCCGCGCTTCCTTCGCTTTCACGATACGCTGGAACAGCGTCGGATGGCACCAGGCGGCGTTCGAGCCGACCAGCACGATTGCGTCGGCCAGTTCGAAATCTTCATAGCAGCCCGGCACCACGTCTTCGCCGAAGGCGCGCTTGTGGCCGGCCACGGCGGACGACATGCACAGGCGCGAGTTGGTGTCGATATTGGCGCTGCCGACGTAGCCCTTCATGAATTTGTTGGCGACGTAGTAATCCTCGGTGAGGATCTGGCCCGA
>DDKG01000178.1 GCA_002339265.1 Massilia sp. UBA2604
CCATCCTGGATTAATAGTGCTACACGGAAACCATTGCGGAAGTCATTGTAGTCGCGCGGCTCTTTCTTTGGTCAATACAAGCCACAAGCATTGCTGATTTTGCCGGTATCAGTGCAAAAAAACCACGAATTGTCACACGAGGCCCAGGGCGTAATATACGCCGATGACAAAGAATACCGCCGCCGTCTTGATCAGGGTGACGGCGAAGATGTCGCGGTAGGCCTCGCGGTGTGTCAGGCCGGTGACCGCCAGCAGCGTGATCACGGCGCCGTTGTGCGGCAGGGTGTCCATGCCGCCGCTGGCCATTGCCACCACCCGGTGCATCACCTCGAGCGGAATCCCGGCCCTTTCCGCGCCCTGAACGAAGACGTCGGACATCGCGGCCAGCGCGATGCTCATGCCGCCCGAGGCCGAGCCGGTGATGCCGGCCAGCGAACTGACCGACACCGCGGCGTTCACCAGCGGATTCGGGATGCTGCGCAGCGCGTCGCTCACCACCAGGAAGCCCGGCAGCGCCGCGATCACGCCGCCGAAGCCGTATTCGGAGGCCGTATTCATCGCCGCCAGCAGCGCCCCGCCCACCGCCGCCTTGCTGCCGTCGGCGAAACGTTTCGCGACGCGCCTGAAGGCGGTGGCGATCACGAACAGGATCCCCAGCAGCAGCGCCGCCTGCACCGCCCAGATCGCGGTCACGGTCTTGATGGTGGTCGTCACCGGCGTGGCGATGCCAGGCAGGATTTCGGGCGGCACCGTGTGGCTGTCGCCGCCGTACCAGACCGGAATCATGCGGGTAAAGATGAAGTTGGCCACGCCTACCAGCAGCAGCGGGGCCACCGCCAGCAGCGGATGCGGCAGCCCGGCGGCCCCCGTGTCGACGCGTTCCGGCTCGTTCATCAGCGAAGTGCCATAGCCCTCGCCCTTGCTGGCCGCGGCGCGCCGCCGCCATTCGAGATAGCTCAGGCCGACCGCCAGGATGAACAGCGCGCCCAGCGTGCCCAGGACCGGCGCGGCCCACGAGGTAGTCTGGAAGAAGGTGGTCGGGATGATGTTCTGGATCTGCGGGGTGCCGGGCAAGGCGTCCATCGTGAACGAAAAGGCGCCCAGCGCGATCGCCCCCGGGAGCAGGCGCTTGGGGATGTCGCTTCTCCGATAGAGTTCGGCCGCGAACGGATAGACCGCGAACACCACCACGAACAGCGACACGCCGCCATAGGTCAGCAAGGCGCACACGGCGACGATGACGGCGTTGGCGCGCGCGGCGCCGATGTAGCGGATCGCGGCCGCCACGATCGACTCGGAAAAGCCGGACAGCTCGATCACCTTGCCGAACACCGCGCCGAGCATGAACACCGGGAAGTACAGCTTGACGAAGCCGACCATCTTTTCCATGAAGATGCCGGAAAAGACCGGCGCCACGCTCGATGGATCGGTGAGCAGCACGGCGCCGAGGGCGGCGACCGGCGCGAACAGGATGACGCTGTAGCCGCGATAGGCGGCGAACATGAGGAAGGCCAATGCGGCCAGGACGATCAGGAAGGACAAGTCGGCTCCGTGTGATGGCGTGTCAATACACCATCATTATAGAAAGCATACGCGGCCGTGGGCCACCATTCGTTCCACAATTTCGTGTGCTTATGCAGTCCGCATCTGAATACCACGTCGTTCCCGGCCTCGTCGGCCACCTTGGCGGGAACCTGAGTTTGTACGCATATCGACGACGCACGCAGACTTGGGTTCCCGCCTGCGCGGGAACGACGTGGCGGATCGAGTTTCGCGGCTACGGGAAGCAGGGGCTTACGCGACGTTGTCCTCGACCCGCGGCGTCGTCGAGCCGCTGGCCAGCGTGATGCGGGTGCGCTTGGCCAGCGGTGCGGTCGGCGCGGCGCCGTTGGCGTCGAGCGGCTTGACCTTGGTGAACACGACGCTGAACGCCGCCGGGGTCACGGTGGCCACCGCGTAGCCCTGGGCGTCGTGGTCGGCGTAGGCGAAGGCTGGATTATTCATGCGCAGCACCTGGTCGAAGCCCTGCGGCGTGGCCACCAGCGGCGCCAGCGGCGTGCTGCCGGCGCCGGCCCGCAGGTACTGGTAGAACGAGGAGCTGCTGATGCCGGCGCTGACGAAGTCCACCGCCACCGGCCGGCCGCTGCGCGGGTCATTGCTGTCGTAGATCACGCCGCACTGGAAGGCGTGCAGGTCGCCCGTGATCGCCACCACGTTCCTGACGTCGTTGCTGGCCAGGTGGCCCAGCATCTCGGCGCGGTACGATGGATAACCGTCCCAGCCGTCGGCATTCACAATGTACAGGTTGTCGTATGGCGGCGGCGCCATGGTGCGCATGTCGAGCCACATGCGGTTCAGCGTCACTTCGTTGCCCCATACCTTCCAGGTGGCAGTGGAGGCCTTCATCGTGTCCTTCCACCACTGAGTCTGGGTCGGTCCGAGCAGGCCTGGACTGCGGCCCAGCGCCGCCTTGGCGCCGGCCTCGAACTGGGCCAGCAGCGGCTGCGGCACGAAGTAGCGCGAGCCGATCGAATCGTCGCCGGTCACCGGATCGCCCTGCAGCATGCGGGCGTAGGCCGCTTCATTGACCACGTGGTCGTCGCGGTACAGGCGCTGGTCGGTCATCACCAGGTGCATCAGGGTGCCGAAGCGGAAGTCGCGGTAGATGCGGATATTGTCGTAGCCAGCCTTGTTCAGGTCGAACGAGACGTCGCCCCAGTCGATCGGCATGTACTCGGCCCAGGCTTGGGTGGCGCTGCGGCGGCGCGAGGTCTGCTGCTGGTTGGCGTTGTCGTAGGTCTGGTGGTCTTGCCAGCAATCGTCCGAGAACTCATGGTCGTCCCAGATCACGATCATCGGGCACTTGGCATGCAGCGCCTGCAGGCGCGCATCGCTCCGGTAGGTGCGGTACAGGGTGCGGTAGTCGGCCAGGGTATTGGCGTAGCGCGCGCCGCCTGCGATCGTCACGCCATCGGGCAGGTTGATGCGGGCATGGGCCGGCTCGGCGCGGCCGGCCTGGAAATCGGCGCCCACCGTCTCGTAGACGTAGTCGCCCAGGTGGACGATGAAATCCAGTTCCTCGCTCGCCAGCATGCCCATCGCGGCCCAGTGGTTGACGCTCCAGTCCTGGCAGGTCATCCAGGCGAAGCGCATCTGCGCCGGCGTGCTGGCGGCGGCCGGCGCCGTCTTTGCCTGCCCGACCGGACTCAGGTCGGCGCCGGCGCGGAAGCGGTAGTAATAGCGGGTGGCGGGCGCCAGGCCGGTCAGCTTGGCGCGCACGGTGTGGTCGTAGGTCGGCTGCGCGCTCAGCTCGACCACGCCGGTCACCTGGGTGAATGCCGCGTCGGTGGCGACTTCCAGACGCAATCCGACCGCTTCGGCGCCCGATTTCGGCGCGCAGCGGGTCCAGAACACGATGCTGCCCTCTTTCGGATCGCCGCTGGCGACACCCAGTGGGAAGGTAAAGCTGCCCTGCGGCGGCGTGTCATCCGAGCCGCCGCATGCGGCGAGCAGGCCGCCGGCGCTGGCGACGGTGAAGTATGCGCTGCTGCGTAAAAAACTCCGACGATCCACTTGCCACCTCCCTGTTGAAAACGTGTCGGCAGTCTAGCGAGCCGATATTTCCGAGGCATGACAGGTTGGCGTGGCGATTAGAACAGCGTCTGCTGGGGACTGGTGAGATTGGCGAAGCTGTCGCCCAGGAAGGGCAGGATGGCGTCGGCCACCGGTTCGAGCTGGCGCGAGAGGTAGTGTTCGTAGTCGATCGCCGAGCGGCGCGCTTCCATCGGCTCGGGGCCGTTCAGGGTCATCACGTAGCGGATCCAGCCGCCCTTGCGGTACAGCGCGGGGCGGCCCTGGCGCAGGTGGTGCTCGTCGGCCATGCGCGCGGCGCGCACGTGCGGCGGGACGTTGCGCTCGTACTCGTCCAGCGGCCGGCGCAAGCGCTTGCGGTAGACCAGGTCGTCGTCGCACTCTCCACGCAGCATGCGCGCGACCAGCTCGCGCACATAGTCTTCGTAGGGCTGGCCCTTGAAGATGCGCTCATAGAGTCCCTGCTGGAAGGCTTGCGCCAGCGGGGTCCAGTCAGTGCGCACCGTCTCCAAACCTTTATAGACCATCTCTTCGCCGCCATCGCTTTTTGCAGCCAGGCCGGCATAGCGCTTCTTGCTGCCTTCGTCCGATCCACGCACGGTCGGCATCAGGAAGCGCCGGAAGTGCACGTCGTATTCCAGTTCGAGCGCGCTCTCGATGCCCAGTTCGGCCTGCAAATGCGCGCGCCACCAGCCATTGACGTGGTCGACCAGGGCCTGCCCGATGCGGCGCGCGTCTTCTTCGGCGTGCTCGCTCCCCAGCCAGACGAAAGTCGAATCGGTGTCGCCGTAGATCACCTGGTAGCCCTGCTCTTCGATCAGTTCGCGCGTGCGGTGCATGATGTCATGGCCGCGCATCGTGATCGACGAGGCCAGGCGCGGGTCGAAGAAGCGGCAGCCTGTGGTGCCGAGCACGCCGTAGAAAGCGTTCATGATGATCTTCAGGGCCTGCGACAGCGGCGCATTGTGCTCGCGCTTGGCGGCTTCGCGGCCGGCCCAGACCTGGGTCACGATGCCCGGCAGGCAGTGCTTCGTGCGCGAGAATCGTCCGCCGCGATAGCCCGGAACCGTGGCGTCCTCGGGTTCGCGCAAGCCCTCGACCAGGCCGAGCGGATCGATCAGGAAGGTGCGGATGATGGACGGATACAGGCTCTTGTAGTCCAGCACCAGCACCGAATCGTAGAGGCCGGAGCGCGAATCCATCACGAAGCCGCCGGGGCTGTCGGCGCCGGCGACGTCGCCGATATTCGGCGCCACCCGCCCCTGGCGGTGCAGCAGCGGCATATACAGGTGCTCGAACGCCGCCACCGAACCGCCGCTGCGGTCGGCCGCCAGCCCGGTCACGCTGGCGCGCTCCAGCAAAAACGCCATCAACCTGGTCTTGTCGAAGATGCGGGTGACCAGCTCGCAATCCTTGAGGTTGTAGTACGCCAGCGCCGGCTTGTCCTCGGCAAACATGCGGTCGATCTCGGCCATGCGGTCGTGCGGGTTGTCGATCGCCTTGCCCTCGCCCAGCAGCGAGCGCGACACGTTCTCGAGACTGAAGGACGGGAAGCTCCAGGTGGCCGAATGCAGCGCGTCGATGCCGTCGATGACCAGGCGGCCCGCGATGCAGATGAAATAATGTTCCTGCTTGCCGCCATGTTCGCGCCACTCGATGGCGCTGCCGTCGCGGCCCAGGCGCAGCGGGCGATTGAAGCGCTCGGCGTGTTTTTGCAGCACCCGCATGTCGAACTGGATCAGGTTCCAGCCGATGATGGCGTCGGGGTCGTGGCGGATGAACCACTCTTCCAGGCGGTCGAGCAACTGGAGCCGGGTGTCGCAGTAGTCGAGTTCAAAATCCCGCTCGCCGTCTTTCCCGTTCGGTGGCCCGAGCATATAGACCTGGCGCTGGCCGCAACCCTCGAGCGCGATCGAGCGCAGCTCGCCCTGGAACGTCGTCTCGATGTCCAGCGAGACCGTACGGATCGCCGGCCGGTAGCCCGGCGCCGGCTTCAGGACGGCGTCGACCAGCAGCAGCGGATCGCCATCGACCGGCGTGCCGCCAAAGCTCACCGGCGCGGTGATGAAGCGCTCCATCAGGTAGCGCTCGGGCGGGCGCACGTCGCCCTCGAACACGTCGAGGCCGTGCTGGCGCAGCTGCTTCTCGATGCGCAGCAGCTGGCGGTATTTGCGGCAGTACAGGCCGGCGACCGGCCGGTGGCGAAAGTCGAGCAGGTCGAGCGGGCGCAACTCCCATCCGCGTTCGTCGTGCAGCAGCTGTTCGACAGCGGCGCGCTGATCCTCCGGGATGAAGGCCACGGGCTTCTGCACCGGCAGCTGCAGGCGGCGCGGCCCGGCATCGGTGGCGAGCCAGAACTCGACCTCGCAGCCGGCGGCGGTGTCGCGCCAATGGCGCGTCAGGAGGAATCCGGTGTCCATCAACGGTAGCGCTGCAGCTCCGCTTCGGTGAAGCCGGCCTGGCGCCGGCCCTCGACGTTGAACGGCCCCTTGAGGACGGGCGCCTTGTAGCGCGCGGTCAGTTCGTCATAGGTGGCGACCGGCTCCAGTCCGCGTTGCTGGCACAGGCTGAAGTACCAGCGGTTGCCGATCTCGACGTGCCCTACTTCGTCCACCAGCAGTCGGTCGAGGATCAGCGCCGCGGCCAGGTCGCCGGCCTGGGCAATCTTCTTGCGCAGCGGCGGAATCGCATCGAGCCCGCGCGCCTCGAGCGTGCGCGGCACCAGCGCCATGCGCGCCATGACGTCGTCGCTGGTCTTGGCGACCATCTCCCACAGGCTGTCGTGGCCGGGGAAATCGCCGTACGCGTGGCCGAGCGTCGCCAGGTGCGCGCTCAGCATCGTGAAGTGCAGCGCCTCTTCGTCGGCCACCCGCAGCCAGTCGAGATAGTACTGCTCCGGCATGCCGTCGAAGCGCCACAGCGCGTCGAGGGCCAGGTTGATGGCGTTGAATTCGATGTGCGCCAGGGCGTGGACCAGCATGGCCCGGCCCTCGGGCGTGGCCATCGAACGGCGGCCGACCTGGAGCGGCGGAACGAGTTCGGGGCGGGCCGGGCGGCCGGGGATGCCGGCGGGTGCGGTTAGCGCGGTGCCGGTGTCGATGTGCACGGTCCCGGCCTTGCAGGCAGCGGTCAGTGCGGCGACCGCCTGGGCCTTGGTTGCGGGATCGGTTTCGAGCAGCGCGTGCAAAGCGGCGGCGCGGAGTTCCATGGTGGTGTCTAGTCAAGCGAAAGACGGCATTTTACTCAATCCATCTCCTTCGGTGGACGGAAAGGCAAGCGCGCACCGGTTGACAATCGCCAAGCTTGACTGCAAGTGTTCGTGGAATAGTTGCCGGGATGTTCCTCCTGACCGACATGGAGACTCAATATATGCGCTTGATGCATTGGCTTGGCAAGCATCGCCGACTGGCTGTCCTGGCACTGTTCCTCGCCCTGGCCTTCACGTATCTCCAGTTGAATTCAGTCGTGGCCCAGGCGCGAAGACTTGGAGATCGACCATTTACCCCGGAAGCATGGGCCATGGCATCGCAGCTGGAGCGGGCAGAGATGACCGCTTCCCTGCTGGAACAGTACGACATGTCCAACTTCACTCGACACGACGTTGTCGCACTGCTCGGCCCTCAAACCGGATACTACGACTACGATACGAATCCCGCCTACTTCGTCGGTCCGGACACGGTGGAAAGCATGTATGGCAAAGGCTATCTCCTGGTATTTGAAACGGACAAGTACGATGGAGACGTCGACAGCATCTTCTTCGTGCCAGAAGTCGAGTAAGGTGCGAGCGCTGTCGGGTACTACATCTGCCTGAACAAATGCGCATACACCGGACTGACCCGCGGCTTGTCCGTCCGCCCGCGCAGGTTCAAGGTCACCTTGCCCATATCGTCCCGCCCCGCACTGACCACGCACGCCATATTGACCACCATGCTGCGGCTGACCTGCCTGAACTGCGCCGGATCTAGCTGTGGCAGCAAATCCTTCAGCGGCACCCGGATCAGCGCCTCGGCATCCGCCGTCGCCACGTTCACGTACTTGTCGCCTGCCTGGAAGAACACGACGTCGGCCACCGGAATCATGCGCACCACGTTGCCGACCGCCGCACGGACCGTGGTCAGGCGCTCGGTCGTCGCTGCTCCGGGCAGCAACGCCTGCAGCTGGCCGAGCAACTGGCCCAGCGAATCCGCATCCCCAATACTCACTGCCGGCGCACGCGGCGCATCGACCAGCGCGCGCAGGCGTTCCACCGTCTTGCCGAGCCGCCCCGCGCTGACCGGCTTGAGCACATAGTCCACCGCGGCCCGCTCGAAGGCTTCGACCGCATAGTCGTCGAACGCGGTCACGAACACGATGTGCGGAAACGGCTGCGGTCCTTCCCAGCGCTCGGCCAGCTCCTCGGCCGCCTCCAGGCCGGTCTGGCCTGGCATGCGGATGTCGAGGAACACCACGTCCGGACGCAGCGCCAATGTCTGCTCCACCGCCGCCAGGCCGTTGGGCGCCGTGCCCGCGATCTCCAGCTCGGGCCACAAGCCCTGCAGGGTCTTGGCCAGGGTGGCAGCGAGGATCGGTTCGTCTTCTGCGATCAGGGCGCGGGTCATGCGGTCGTCTCCAGGGGAAGGGTCAATCGGGCCAGCGTGCCTTGCGGCGGGGCTGGCGTCAGGATAATCGTTGCGTGTTCACCGTACAATGCCTCGAGCCGCTCGCGGGTGGTCGATACCCCCACCCCGCCGCCGCGCCGGCCGTGCACCTGGCCTAGGCCAAGACCGGTGTCCCGTACTTCGATCACGAGGCTGTCGCCGGACACGCCGGCCTTGACGACGATTTCGCCGCCATCGACCTTCGGCTCCAGGCCATGCACGATCGCGTTTTCCACCAGCGGCTGCAACAGCATCGTGGGCAGGCGCGCCTTGCCCAGCGCCAAAGGCAGCTCGACGCGATAGGCCAGCCGCTCGCCCATGCGCACACCCATCAGCCCAAGATAGGCTTGCATCGCCGCGAACTCCTGCTCCAGGGTCGTGGTCTCGGCGCGCGAGACGCTCAGCGTGGCACGCAGGTACTGGATAAGCTGGTCGAGCATCTCGCTGGCGCGATCCGGGTCGATGGCGATCAGGCCCTGCAGGTTGGCCAGCGTATTGAACAGCATGTGAGGTTCGATCTGGGCCTGCAGCAGGCGCAATTGCGCCTGCAACGCCTGACGCTCGATGATCTCGGCGCGCAGCCTGGCAGCCGCATGTTCTTCCTCGATGCGGCGCACGCGCTCGCGGTACTTGACGAGCACGATCATCATCATCGTTCCCAGCATGGTGAAGAGGACCATGCTCATGCGGCCGGGCGTCGGATACTCGGCCAGCGTCGGCGTGGAGATCCCGAGCAGCCTGCCGCCGATGCGCAGGCCGGTGAAGTGCGCCACCGGCGCCGTCGCGACGGCCAGCGCCAGGAAAGGCGCCCATTCGCGCAGTCCCCAGCTTTGCCGGTCCCACCATAGCAGCCTGCCGCCGTTGACGATGGTGAAGGCGATCAGGCCGATCACGATCGACACCAGGAGATTCTCGATGAAATGCCCGGAAACCAGGCCGATGAAGATCGCGAGGACGGCGCTGACGGCGATCGACAGCGGCAGGTCGGCGAGCAGGCGCCGCAGCCGCGAACGCGGCGCCGGCAGGAGGGACTGAATGGTACTGGGCATGCTGGCTCGCTTTGCTGGAAGTTGACCAAGAGTCAGGCCATTGTGCCCAGCAGGCGAGCGTCGGGCAAGCCGCGTTGCGACGAACCGGAGATTGGATGGCGCGAAGTGGTCCCGGAATCGACCGGAACCGCTTCGCCCCTGCCCATCAGAAGCGGTAATTCACCTTCACCGACGCCACCCGGCCGCGCGGATCGCCCTGGGTATAGTCGAAGAAGGCGGTCGACGAATCCCACGACGGACGCTTGTCGCCCAGGTTATGCACGATGAAACTGACGGTCGCCGCCTGGGTCGCCTTCCACGCCAGGTTCAGGTCGAAGGTGCCATACGGCTTGACGCGCTCGCCCGGGCGGGTGGTCTGGTCGTAGCCGTCGGTGTAGTTCCACACCAGCGTGTTGCTCCAGTCCTGGATGTCCCAGGTCAGGCCGGTCACGCCGCGCCACTTCGGGATCGAGCCGAAATAATTGTTGCCGGCGCCCTCGGTCAGCGCCAGGCCCACTGCCAGCGGCTGCTCGAACGACAGCACGCGGCTCAGTTGCGCATTCACGGTCAGCTTGCCGTAGGCCGCCAGCGACTGCACGTGACGCAGGTCGATGTCGAAGCCGGAGACCGAGCGGTTGCCCTGGTTCGCATATTGGCGGTACAGCGTCAGGATGCGGCCCTGGGCGTCGCGCACGATCTTGCCAGGCGCGGTCGCTTCGTTGGCGATGATGTTGTCGGCCGATTCGGTGCCGATCACGCCCTCGGTACGGATGCGGTAGAAGTCCAGGCCCAGGCTGGTGCGGTTGTTCGGGGCCAGCACGATGCCGAAGTTGGCGTTGGTCGAACGTTCCGGCGACAGGTCGGGGTTGGCGATCGTCAGGTTGGTGATGCCGCGCGCCTGGGTCGGCGAGATCGGATCGCGCGGGTCGATCGCGTTGCCGTAGCTGACTGAGGTCGAGTTGGTGATCTCGGGCAGCGACGGCGCACGAAAGCCGCGCGACAAGGTGCCGCGCACCAGCAGCCATGGCGCCGCCTGCCAGCGCACGCTGGCCTTGGGCGAGAAAGCGCTGCCGAAGTCGTCGTAATGGTCGCCGCGACCGGCCAGGTTCAGGCTAAGGTTTGTCAAGACCGGCACGTTCAGCTCGGCGAACAGCGCCGCGACGTCGCGGCTGCCGTCGATGATGTTGATCGCCGGGCGCAGCTCGGTGCCCGACAGCACCGCGCTCGAGGTCTGCGAATCCATCTCTTCGCGGCGCCACTGGGCGCCGGCGGCGAAACCGAGCGCGCCGGCCGGCAGTTGCGCCAGCTCGCGGGTGGCGCTCAGGTCGACGGTGGTCAGCTTGGATTCGGCCGGACGCAGCGTCGACAGGCGCAGGCGATTGCGCACTTCCTCGCTGTTGTTGGCCTGGTTGACGAAATCGTAGCTGCTGTCGGCCAGCACCTTCTCGAACTCGTAGCGGTTGACGAAGTTCTGCACGGTTTCCTTCAGCTCACTGCCGGAACGGCCGACCGAGGCGTCGTATTCCCAGCCGCCGGCATAGCCTTTCACGCCGGTCAGCACGCGGAAGAACTCCACACGGCCCTGCTTCATGCGCGGGCCCAGGTCGAACAGCGTGGCATTGAACGGCAGCGGCGTGGCGCCCAGATTGTTCGGATGGCCGACCGGCAGCACGACGGTGATGTTGTCGAGCTGCTGGGTGGCGTCGTTCCAGGCGCGCAGGCCGGTGCCGACGGTCAAGGGAGCACTGAAGGTCTGGTCGGCGCGCGAGCGGCCATACAGCACTTCGGCATAGGCCTCGTGGTCGTGGCCGAGCTTGACGGTGCCGCGCAGCGAGGCGTGGGCGCGCTGGATGCCCGGGATCAGCGTCTTGTACTCGGCCGGGTTATAGGCCAGCACGTTGCCGCTGCGGCCAGGGGTAATTTCGCCGTAGGGTTGAATGGACAACGGTCCCGAAGCGCCCCCCAGCCACTGGGTCGGGTCGTTGTTGACGTAGTTGGTCGGGACCCAGGCCAGGGTGCCGTTCGGATTGCCGCGGAAGTCACTGCCCGCCATCCAGCCCACCTGGTCCTGCTGCAGCTTGTCGCGCCACTGGGCGTCGGCCGAGAACACGATGCTGTAGCCATCCTCGACGAGCGAGCCGAAGCCGGTCTGCAGGGTCACGCTCTTGTCGTCCTGGCCCGTGCCCTCCGTCGAGCGGCCGACCTGGGCGCTGATCTCGGTTCCCTTGAACTCTTTATAGAGAATAATGTTGACCACGCCGGCCACGGCGTCCGAGCCATAGACCGACGAGGCGCCGTCCTTCAGTACCTCGACGCGCTGGACCGCCGCCATCGGCAGGCTGTTCAGGTCGACGAAGACTTCCTGCAGGTTCTGGGCGGTGGCGTAGGGGCTGACCCGCTTGCCGTTCACCAGGATCAGCGTGTTCTTCTGTCCCAGGCCGCGCAACGACAGGCCGGCGGTGCCGGCCGAGAAACTGCCGGTGTACTGCTCATTGAAACTGTTGCCGCTGTTGGCCGAGATCGAGCGGATCACGTCGGCGATGCTGGCCTTGCCGGTGGCGGCCAGCTCCTTGGCCGAGATCACCTGGACGGCGCTGGCGCCTTCCTTCTGGGTGGTGCGGATGTTGGAGCCGGTGACGACGACTTTTTCGATGTCCTGGGCGACGGCGTGTTGCGAGAATGCGGCGGCGAGCGCCACGACGATAGCGAGTGGTTTGTGCATGGTGTTCCTGGTGGTGGTCTTGCCTTGGGCGGCGCACGAGGCGCCGCTGCGGGCGTGCGCTCCCTGCCCCGCCCGTGATGGCGGGTGCGAGAGACGGCTGTATGGGTCAGGCGATCAGTGACGCGGCATTCGACAGCACGCCCCGACCTGGCCCGGCATGTGCACCGTGCGGGTTGGTGAACGTGGATGCTGCGAATGTGTCATGGCTGAATGATCGTCGAATTCCTGTGGAAGAAGCATAATACTGGACGGAAATGCTATGCCAAACGAATAAATAAATACAAGCTTATGCAAACCGCCATCGAAAGGCCTCCTGGCCATCGGATTGACCGTATTTGCTCAACATGTCATATTGCAATTTTTCTATCTCAAGGAAGTCAACGCATGCGTCACCTTGTCTCTGCCCTCGGCTTCAGCGTCGCCCTCGCCGGCTGCGCGATCCAGGCCGATGCGCCCCGCGCCTCCTCCCATGATCCGCTCACCACGCAGATCTCGGCTGACTCGCTGCGCGGCCACCTGTCGTTCCTCTCGTCCGATATGCTCGAAGGCCGCGGCACGCCGTCGCGGGGCGTCGACCTGGCCGGCGAATACATCGCCGCCCAGTTCCGCCGCGCCGGCCTGGAAGCAGCAGGCGACGACGGCTACTACCAGACCGCCAACTGGCAATACGCCAAGCGCGGCGAAAAGGACATCGCCATCACGGTGACGGCGGGCGGCAAGACGATCGAGGTCCCGCTGGGCGGCGCCTCGGCCAACTTCGTCGATCCGGTCACGCTCAAGAACACCCCGGCGGTGTTCATGCAATGGCAGGCGGCGCTGGACGACAAGGGCGCTGCCGACGGCAAGGTGCTGGTCGTGCCTGCGGCGGCAATCCCCGGCGCGGCCGGCGTGCTGCAATCGAAGCTGCAGAGCAAACCGGCGCTGATCGTGATGATCGACCGCGAACGCCGCCACGGCCGCACCCAAGGCGGCTGGCTGATCGATCCGAGCCAGCCGGTGGCCAAGAACGGCCCGCCGGTCGTGCTGCTGCATGCGGCCGATGTCGCGGGCACGCTGGAACAAGGCGGCGCGAGCGTGGCCGCCAGGGTCGCGGCGCCGAGCGTCAGCCCGGTCAAGCTGCGCAATGTGATCGGCGTGCTGCGCGGATCCGATCCGCAACTCAAGGACACCTACGTCATGCTCAGCGCCCACTATGACCACCTGGGCATCCGCGACGGCGAGATCTTCAATGGCGCCAACGACGACGGCAGCGGCACCGTGTCGGTGATCGAGATTGCCGCGGCCATGGCCGCGCAAAAGGAACGTCCACGCCGCAGCATCGCGTTCGTCGCCCTGTTCGGCGAGGAACTGGGCCTGCTGGGATCGCGCTACTATGCGAAGAATCCCGTGTTCCCGCTCAAGGACACGGTAATGAACCTGAACCTGGAACAGCTGGGCCGCACCGACGACAGCGAAGGCCCGCAAGTCGCGTCCGCGACCATGACCGGCTTCGACTATTCGACCGTCGGCACGACCATGCAGCGCGCCGCCGAACGCACGGGCATCCGCTTCTGGAAGCACCCGACCAACAGCGACCGCTATTTCGCGCGCAGCGACAACCAGGCGCTGGCCGATGCCGGCGTGCCGGCCCACACGCTGGCCGTGGCATTCGGCTTCCCCGACTACCACGGCAAGGACGACACCTGGGACAAGATCGACTATGACAATATGGCGCGCGTGAACCGCATGATCGCCGTCGCCCTGCGGGACATCGCCAACGACACGACCAAGCCGGCATGGACCGAGGTGCCGAACGCCGCCAAGTACCGCGAGGCGGCGCGCGCGCTGCACGCGGCGCCCTGATGCGGGTGTCGACCAGGTGATTGCCGGATTGTCGATCCGCCCTGCCGGCGCGCCCGCGCCGGTGCGGGTCGACAGCATGCTGCTGATCGCCGGCAGCGGCGCCGAAGGCGATCGCCACCTGGATCCGCTCTCGCCGCGCCAGCTGCTGCTGGCGCACCACCAAAGCTATACGGCCCTTGGGTTGGCGCCGCAGGCGCTGCGCGAGAACCTGCTGCTCGACGACGATATCGAACGCCTGCCATCCGGGACCGTGCTGCAGCTCGGCGCACAGGCCAGGGTGCGCCTGATGTTCGCCTGCGAGGCTTGCGGAAGGCTCGACCTGCGCGGCGAACGGTTGGCGGCGACGGTCGGCTCCCGGCGCGGCGTTCTGGCGCGGGTTGTTGAAGGCGGCGTCATACGCCCGGGCGATCCCGTGCTTGATCTGGGTCAGCGCTTTCCATCATGGTCCGATGACTGGCGCCTGCGTGTACGGCAGGTGCTCGATGCCGTCCCTCCCGGCGCAGTGATCGACTACGCTCGACTGGCGCACCTGGCCGGCATACAGTCGAGCTACTGCCGCGCGTTTCCACGCCTGCTGCGCGCGCTGGGGCCGGACTTCGCGGACAAGGCCATCGCAGCGCGCAGGGCTTCCTCGCGCCCACGCTGGAACGGTGCGGGCCTGTTCGACCTTAGCGACCCGGGCGCGTCGAACTCTTCTTCCCCAGCACCTCTTCCCTGATCCACGCCTGGACCGCCGCCGTGTCGGTGATATTCCCGGCAAACACGCGATCCGGGCGGTGCGGGATATTGTCGCCACGTTCGCGCCCGTCTCGCGTGACGACGGGAACCTCGATCACGCCATTCCCGCTCGGCAGCGGCGCCCCGAAACCGGTGCCGGTACGCGAATCGATCCCGGTCTCGACGCCGATCTGCTCGACACCGGGGAAACGCTTCAGCTCATCGACGAACACGATGCAGGCGCTGGCGCAGTTGTAGTCGGTCAGCAGCAGTACCCTGGCTTTCACGGGATTGACCGGCGATCCAGCCGGCAGCGGCACGGCCCTCGCATTTTTCGGGGTGACGAATACCGTTTCGCCCGACTCCAGCGCGCGCTGGTACTTCGCGTAGTCGGGATCGAACGGCGTGCCGTCGACTGGCGGGACCAGCGCATCGATCTCGGCCGCGCTGTCGCTCCTGAAATAGGCGAGAATCTCGGGTGTGGTCCGATAAACGTGCGCAATCCCGAGCCGCGAGCGCGCGTGGAGATTGGCGTAGTCCTCGCCATACAGCGCGCGCAGGAAACCCATGAACCATTCGTAGGAGCCGCCCCCATTGCCGCGAACGTCGAGCACGATGACGGACTTGTCGCGCAAGGCCGGCGCCTCGGCGATCAGCCGTCTGAAGGCCTGGCCCTCCGCCTGCGTCTGCGGCGCGAAGAAACCCATCCGTACCCAGGCGCCGTCGGCGCCGAACGGTGCGACCGCTGCGACCCGGTCGTTGAACACGGTCGCGGCGCGGCGGTCCGCCGCGAATCTGCTCGCGGCCACCGGCTGCCAGTCGAGCACCACGTCCCGACCGCCGATGGTGCAGCTGCGCGGGCGCGGGATGAAAGGGCTGCCGCTGTCGCGCAATACCAGGGGACCGGCCCAGTTCCCGGTCGACTCCAGCCCCGGGATGATCTGCTCGTAGGCGGCGACCTGGTTTGCCCACTCGGCGAGCGGCCTGCCATCGCAGTGGGTCACCTCCTGCCCGGAGTGCGCGCTACCCTGGCTCGACACCGCGAGATAGCGACCGCCACGATAGACGAGCTGGAACCCAGGCCACTGGTAAGTCGCAGGCAGCAGCGAGAAATTCACGCGCAGGTGCAAGTCTTGCAGGGATCCGACGAAGCGGCTGAGCGCGTGGCGGTAGCCGGCGTAGCTGCTGACGCGCGTGGACTCGGCATCGAACACACGCCGGGCCGCAGCTAGCTGCGCGGTGAAAGCCTGCTTGTCCGGGTAGACCGCCGTGATGGACTGTCGCTCGAGCCAGTGGGTGACGAAGTCGGCATCCGCCTGCGCCATCGTGGCCCAGGGATCCTGTGGCGTTGCCGCCGGAGCGGCAGCGGTGTAAAGGCTGCAGAAGCTGGCCGCCAGCAGCGTGCGCAGCGGCTTGATGGATGACGTGGTATGCATGGCTTCCTCGATGCGCTTGACATAAATGCATTGCAGCAAGCGTTGTACCATACGAGAGGTGCAAGAAACCGCCGAGCAGGGGTACGGAATGTGCGTTTCTGTGTCGCACAAAGCGCGTCATGACGATTTTGGCTTGAGCCGTGACACACCGAGGATCACCAGCGCCAGCCCGCCCAGCTGGTATGGCGACAGTGGCTCGCCCAGCAGCAGCCAGGACGCGAACACGGTCAGCACCGGCCCCAGGTTGCCCACTGCCGCCGCCTGGGCAGTCCCCATGCGCTGGATCCCCAGCGCCAGCCAGTAGATGGGCAAGGCGGTGGACACCACGGCCATCAGGCCGCCATTCAGCCATACCGCCGGCGGCAGGCTGGGCAAGGACGTGGGGTCGCCTGCCACCAGGTAATGCCCCAGCACGAAGACGCAGGAAGCGCTGCCTGCGAGTCCGGCCAGGCGCATGGAACCGATCCGGACCACGAGTGCGCCGGTACCGAGATAATACAGGGCGTAAGTCACGGCGCTGGCAAACACCCAGACCGAGCCAACCATCACGTCGCGGCTCCAGCCGGTAGCCTGCAGGTCGTGGACGAAGCCGATGCCCAGGCCGAGGTAGCAGATCGCCAGCGCCTGCAGCGTGCGCGGCCCCGGCCACTGGCGCGTAAGACAAGCGTGGAACAACAGCACCAGGGTCGGATACAGGAAAAGGATCAGGCGCTCCAGCCCGGCCGTGATGGTTTCCAGCCCATAGAAATCGAACAGGCTGGAAAGATAGTAGCCAAGAAAACCCAGCAACGCGATGTGGGCGCCGTCCTTCAGCGACAGCGGCGCAGCCTTCGGGTCGCGCGCCAGCCAGGCCAGCCACAGGAACAACGGCAGCGCAAAACCCATGCGCAGGGCCAGCAGGGTGAGCGCATCGACCGGCGCCGCTGCATAGCCCAGCTTGACGAACACCGCCTTCATGCTGAAGCCGGCGGCGGCCAGCACCGCGTACAGGCGGCCGTCCTGCGACCAGCTGCGCAGGCGTACTTGGGTTGGACTCATCATCTGGCTTCAGTAGCAAAGACCTTATTCTGCCGAGAAAGCATTCAGGCTAGAATGCGCCAATCCTGGACCGAGCCTTCGCGCGACGAGAAACCCATGCATTTCGACCTTACCGACCTGCGCCTCCTGCTGGCGATCGCCGACGCCGGGAGCTTGAGCAAGGCCGCCGAGCGCTTCCCGATCGCCCTGTCGGCGGCCAGCAACCGCCTGCGCGGCTTCGAGGACGATTGCGGCATCGTCGTCTTCACGCGTTCCGCCGGCGGCATGACGCCGACGGCGGACGGCCGCTTCATCCTGGAACGCGCGGCGCGCGTCGTCAGCGAGGTCGACCAGCTGCGAGACACCGTGCGCGAGCTGCGCGGGCCGCAGCGCAGCGCCATTCGCCTGGCCGGCACCACGGTGGCGATCAGCACTTTTCTACCGGCCGCGCTGGGCCTGTTCCTGGCCGACCACCCTGAAGTCGACCTGCAGCTCGAAGAACGCACCAGCCGCGACATTCTGCAGGCAGTGCGCGGGCGCGAGATCGAGATCGGCATCCTGGACGGCAATGTGGCGACCGGCGACGTGATCTCCTTGCCGTTTCGTACCGACCGCCTGGTGCTGCTGGTACCCAACGGCCACCCGCTGGCCGAGCGCCCCGCCACCCGGATGCGCGACGCCTTCGAGTTCGCCTTCGTCTGCCTGCCGGCCGAGCGCCCGATGCAGCACTTCATCGAGGCGCGCGCGGTGCAGAGTGGACGGCCGCTCAAGGTGCGCGTGCGGGCGCCCAGCTTCGACGCCATCGCCCAGCTGGTGGCGCAGGACGCCGGCATCGCCATGCTGCCCGAGGCCGCCGCCAGCCGCTTCGCCCGCGAGCTGCCGGCCAGCATCGTGACGCTGGACGATACCTGGGCCAACCCGGAACTTCGCGTGTGTTTTGCCGATCCGACAACGCTGTCTCCGCATGCGGAAACGTTGTTACGTTATCTAGCGCACAGCGGATGAGTATTGGAAATGTTGTAATAACTCCGTCGCGCACGATTGCGGTCGTGGCGTGAGTCAAAAATTAGCAGCAGGTGTAAGCTAAACGACAACATTTATTTTAAGGAGCACACCATGAAAACCACTATCGCCCTCTCCGCCCTCATGCTGTCCGTCGCCGTGCTGGCTACCGGCTGCAACAAGAACGACAATATGGGCCCAGCGCAAGAAGCCGGCGCCGCCGTCGACAATGCCGGCCGCGCCGTGGCCAATGAAACCCGCGAAGGCGTGGCTGCTGCCGACGCCGCCGCCGAACGCGCTGGCGACCGTATCGAAGCCGCCGGCGACCGCGCCGAAGCCGCTGCCGACCGTGCCGGCGACCGCATCGACAACGCCACCGCCGAAGTGCGCCAGGAATCGCGGGAAGCCGCTGCCGAAGCCAAGGACGCTGCCAGCGACGCCACCGCCGCTGCTGGCCGCAGCGTCGAACGCGCTGGCGAAAAAATGCAGGACGCTTCGAAGTAATCCGATAGCAATTTGAACGCCATCGAGCCGCGAACCGGGTAGCCGGTGTCGCGGCTTGTCCGTTTGCCTCTCGGCATTCGGCCGGCCGGCGCCGCGCTCTGCTATGCTGGAACGCCCAACGACCTGCATGCGTCCGCCTTCATGCTCCGCCCTTCCCAGTCATTTCTGACACTCGGCATTGCCTGCCTTTGCGCTGCCCCTGCCGCATTCGCACAGCTCTCCGCGCATCGCCTCGATAATGGCGTGGTGCAGGCGCGCGTCTCCGAAGTGGCCGGAGGCCGCCTGCTGTCGTTCGCACTCCAGGGTAAGCCGAATTTCTTGCTTGTCGACGAAGCCGCTGGCGATCCGGGGCACGCGCCGAATGCGCGCTCGAACCACATCCCCTACCAGGGCCATGAGGTCTGGATCGGTCCGCAACGCGAATGGTGGGTGCACCAGGACATCAATCCAGCGCGCGCCGCCGCGCGAGCGGCCTGGCCGCCGGATCCGTGGCTCAGCCTTGCGAAGTACACGCTGGTGGAGAAGAAGCCCGACGAGATCACGCTCGACAGTCCCGCCAGTCCCGTGTCGGGCATCCTGCTGCGCAAGCACTACGCCCTGGTCGCAGGCAAGCCGAACAGCCTGCGGCTGGAAGCCGAAGCGAGCAACCGCAGCGGCAAGCTGGCGGGTCGCGATATCTGGTTCAATACGCGGGTGCCGTCGCAGACGTGGGCCTACGTCCCGGTGGCGGCGCACGAAGACGTGCGGATCGAACCGGCCGGGGCGCTGCGCTACACGCTGGACGACGGCGTGCTGTCGCTGGACCTGCCAGCACCCGGAGAGCCCGCGCGCAAGGGCAAGCTGTTCGCCCAGCCCGCGAGTGGCTGGCTGGCGGCGTTTCGCGATGGTCAGGCCCTGGTGATCCAGTTTGTCCACCAGCCGCGCGCCGCGATCCATCCAGACCAGGGCCAGGTGGAGCTGTACCAGGACGCTGACGCGGGCGCACCGGACAAGGGCTTGCTGGAGCTCGAAATGCACGCGCCGTATGTCGAGCTGGCGCCCGGCCAATCGATGACGGCGTCGGAGCTGTGGACCATCCTGCCTTACGACGGTCCGGCAACCCGCGACGCCCATCTGGCGTTCCTGCGCCGGCATGCGGCGCAGCTTGGAATGTGATTCTGCTGGTTGAACGCGTGGGCGGCAAAGCCGACTGCGCGTCCCGGCCCACCCTACATGAACGGCGTCTCGGCTACGCCCTGTACACCAGCACGCAGCAACATCACCGCACCGGCGTCCCCTCCCGTGCCGGGATCGATCGACGTCACCAGCAGCAGATCGAGATCCGGCCCGCCAAATGCGCACATCGACGGCTTGGCCATCGGCAGCTCGATCTCCCGATCGAGCTTGCCCGCCGGGGTATAGCGCTGCACCACCCCGCCATCGTTGGCGCAGGTCCAGTAGCAGCCGTCGGCGTCGACCGCGGCGCCATCCGGCCGGCCCTTCTGGCCGTTCAGGTCGAGGAACACCCGTTCGCCATGCGGCAAGCCGGCGTCGACGTCGTAGTCATAGGCCCAGACGGTGCGGCGCTGGGGATGGGAGTCGGACAGGTACATCGTCTTCCCGTCCGGAGACCAGGCCAGCCCGTTCTGGGTCAGCATGCTCGACACCACCGGCCCATGCAGGCCGCCGCCGCTCGAGTAGCGATACAGCCCGCCGACCGCGCGCGCGGCGGCCATGTCCATGAACATGGTGCCGCTCCAGAAGCGTCCCTGGCGGTCGCAGCGCCCGTCGTTGAAGCGCATGCCCTCGCCCAGGTCGGAGGCTGGCGGCGCGGCCAGCCGGCTGGCGCCGACCGAGCCGTCGTCGTGCAGGTCGAGGTGGAAGATACCGCTTTCCATCCCCGCCACCAGGCCGCCACCGCTGCTCGCGGCGATGCAGGCCACCATCTCCGGCGCCAGCCAGCGGCGCAGTTCCCCGCTGGCGTGGTCGCGCCGCCAGATGCGGCGCGCGGGAATGTCGACCCAGTACCAGGCCTGTTCCCCCGCATGCCACATCGGGCTCTCACCGGTCGCGCAGTGCACGCCGGCGACGATTTCCATTTCCATCGACATCCTTACAGGTCCTTGATTTCACGGTGCTGCGGCACCAGCGCCTTCATCACGCACCAGGCCACCAGATAGGCCAGCGCGCAGATCGAGAACATGATCATGTATCCGGTCGACAGCTGGCCCAGCGCGCCATAATAGTCGAACAGCCAGCCACCGAGCTTGGTCAGCAGCACGCCGCCCAGGCCGCCGGCCATGCCGCCGATGCCGACCACCGAGCCGACGCTATGTTTCGGGAACATGTCCGAGACCGTCGTGAACAGGTTGGCCGACCAGGCCTGGTGGGCCGAGGCGCCGATGCCGATCAGGATCACGGGAATCCAGAAGCCCAGGTAGCCCAGCGGCTGCGCCAGCAGCACCACCAGCGGGCACAGGGCGATCAGCAGCATGGCGCGCATGCGGCCGTGGTAGATGTCGGCGCCGCGGTTCAGGAAGTAGGTCGGGAGCCAACCGCCGCCAATGCTGCCCACCATCGTCATGCTGTACAGGACCGCGAGCGGCAGGATCATGGCAGTGGCCGACATGCCGTATTGCGCCGACATGTACTTCGGCAGCCAGAACAGGAAGAACCACCACACGCCATCGGTCAGGAATTTACCGGCGACGAAGGCCCAGGTCTGGCGGTAGCCGAGCAGCTTGAACCACGAGCTCTTCGCGACTTGCGTGTTGTCCACCGCGGCCGGGCTGACGCCGGCATCGCTGTTGATGTAGGCCAGTTCGGCCGCGCCGACGCGCGGCGAGCGTTCCGGCACGTCGTACAGCCAGATCCAGATCCCCATCCAGACGAAACCGATGGCGCCGATCACGATGAAGGCTGCCTGCCAGCCCCAGAACTCGGCGATCACAGGCACCGTCAGCGGCGCCAGGATGGCGCCGACGTTGGCGCCCGAGTTGAAGATGCCGGTCGCGAACGAGCGCTCGCGCTTGGGGAAGTATTCAGCGGTGGCCTTGATCGCGGCCGGGAAGTTGCCGGCTTCGCCGATGGCGAGGATCGCGCGGCCGATCATGAAGCCGGCAATCGACACCGGCACCACGGCCAGCCCGATGGAGGTAAACACGGTGTTGACCGCCTCGCCGATCCAGATCGCGTAAGCGTGGGCGATGGCGCCGAGCGACCACACGACGATGGCCAGCACATAGGCGCGCTTGGTGCCCATGCGGTCGATCACGCGGCCGGCGAACAGCATCGAGATTGCGTAGACGAACTGGAAGGTGGCTGCGATGTTCGCGTAGTCGGTATTGGACCAGCCGAATTCGGCGGACAACATCGGTGCGAGCAGGCTGAGGACCTGGCGGTCCAGGTAGTTGATGGTGGTGGCGAAAAACAGCAGTGCGCAAATCGTCCAGCGATACTTGCCCACCACCGTCTGTGCCGGTGCGAGGTCGATGACTTGCTGATTCATGGTGATCAGTTCTTTACAAGTTAAAACAGCCGGTGTCTCCCCCGGCTGGTGCTGCGATAGAAACTAAGGCGTTACGCTTTCCCTCCGGCTTGCAGGGCGCCGTCCAGCAGGCGCGCGACACCCAGCGGGTTTTCGTCGCGCAGCGCTTCCGGCAGCAGGTTGGCAGGCACGTTCTGGTAGCACACCGGCCGCAGGAAGCGGTCGATCGCGCTGGCGCCGACCGAGGTGGTGCGGCTGTCGCTGGTGGCCGGGAACGGGCCGCCGTGGACCATGGCATGCGACACTTCGACGCCCGTCGGGAAACCGTTGAACAGCACGCGGCCGGCCTTGCGTTCCAGGACCGGCAGCAGCGCGCCGGCCAGGCCGTGGTCGCCCGCCTGGGCGTGGACGGTGGCGGTCAGCTGGCCGTGCAGCGCCTCGGCGGCCTTGAGCAGCTGGTCGGCGTCCTTGAAGCGCACCAGCACCGCGGCCGGGCCGAACACTTCGTCTTCGAGCGCCGTGTTGCCGAGATAGGTGTCGGCGTCGCACAGGTACAGTGCGGCGCGCGCTGCGCAACCCGTGCCCTGCTCGCCGCCCTGGGCCACCAGCTGCAGGCCCTCGACCTGGCCGAACTTGGCCACGCCGGTGTTGTACGCTTCATGGATGCCGGCGGTGAGCATGGTGCCGGCGCCCTTGCCTGCCAGCGCCTCTCCGGCGGCCTTGACGAAGGCGTCAAGGTCGGCGCCTTCGAGCGCGAACACCAGGCCCGGATTGGTGCAGAACTGGCCGACGCCCAGCGTCAGCGAATCAACAAAAGCCTGCGCCAGGCCGGCGCCACCGGCCTGCAGCGCGGCCGGCAGCAGGAACACCGGATTCACGCTGCTCATCTCGGCGTAGACCGGAATCGGCTCGTTGCGACCGGCGGCGGTGCGCATCAGCGCGGTGCCGCCCTGGCGCGAGCCGGTAAAGCCCACCGCCTTGATCGCAGGGTGCGCCACCAGCTGCTGGCCGACGGTGCGACCGTCGCCGTACAGCATCGAGAACACGCCTTCCGGCATGCCGGCTTCCTTCGCGGCGCGCTGCACGGCGCGGCCGACCAGTTCCGAAGTGCCCGGGTGGGCCGCATGGGCCTTGACCACCACCGGGCAGCCTGCGGCCAGCGCCGAGGCGGTATCGCCGCCGGCGACCGAGAACGCCAGCGGGAAGTTACTGGCGCCGAACACGGCGACCGGGCCGAGACCGATCTTGCGCAGGCGCAGGTCGGGACGCGGCGGCGCGCGATCCGGCAGCGCGCTGTCGATGGTCGCATCCATGAAGTAACCGTCACGCACCACTTTTGCGAACAGGCGCAGCTGGGTCACGGTGCGCATCCGCTCGCCTTCCAGGCGCGCCTGCGGCAGGCCGGTCTCTTGCATCGCGCGTTCGATCAGTTCCGGGCCGACGGCCAGGATCTGTTCGGCGATCGCTTCCAGGAATTGGGCGCGTTTTTCCAGCGGCAGTGCGCGGTATGGGTCGAAGGCCTGGCCAGCCAGCGCGCAGGCGCGCTCGACGTCGGCGCCGGTGGCCTGGCCGAAGCCCGGCTCCAGGTTGGCGCGGGTGGACGGGTTGAAGCCGAAGGCTTCGCCGGCAGTGCCGCGTACGCACTGCTGGCCAATGATCATTTCACCGAGAATCGTCATGATTACAGCACTCCGTTCTTTTTCAGCAGATCCAGTAGCATCTGGTCTTCTTCGGCGGTCAGGTCGGTGAGCGGCGGACGCACAGGGCCGGCGCTGTGGCCGACCAGGCGCGCGCCGGCCTTGATGATGCTGACGGCGTAGCCGGCCTTACGGTTGCGGATCTCGAGGTAAGGCAGGAAGAAGTCGTCGATCAGGCGGTTGGTGGTGTCGGTGTCGCCGGCGGCGGTAGCATGGTAGAAGTCCATCGCCAGTTGCGGCACGAAGTTGAACACGGCCGAGGAGTAGACCGGGGTGCCCAGGGCTTTATAGGCGCCGGCATACACTTCTGCGGTCGGCAGGCCGCCCAGGTAGCTGAAGCGGTCGCCCAGCTTGCGCCAGATCGAGACCATCAGTTCGATGTCGCCGTTGCCGTCCTTGAAGCCGATCAGGTTCGGGCAGCGGTCGGCCAGCTTGGCCAGCGAATCCGGGGTCAGGCGGCAGTTGGCGCGGTTGTACACCACGACGCCGATCTTGACCGAGCGGCACACCGCCTCGACGTGGGCGATCAGGCCGTCCTGGCTGGCTTCGGTCAGGTAGTGCGGCAGCAGCAGCAGGCCCTTGGCGCCCTGGCGCTCGGCTTCTTGTGCATGGGCGATGGCGGTGCGGGTCGGGCCGCCGCAACCTGCCAGGATCGGCACCACGCCGTCGCAGGTGTCGACCGCGGTCTTGATGATCTGGCCGTATTCTTCACCGTGCAGCGAGAAGTATTCGCCGGTGCCGCCGGCGGCGAACAGCGCAGTCGCGCCGAACGGCGCCAGCCACTCGAGGCGCGCCGCATAGCCTTTCGGATCGAACTCGCCCTGCGCGTCGAAGTCGGTAATCGGGAAAGACAGCAGGCCGTGCGACAGGACTTGCTTGAGTTCATTTGGTTGCATTACTAGGTCTCCGTAGGTCTAGGTGTTGGACGAAAAGTAGTTCGATAAGGCATATGCCAAAATCAAGTTGTAAGTCATCGTACAACCTAGCGAAGTCGGCCGCAAGCAAAATGTGCGGCTATTTTCAGTTGAGTGCTCCTTCCAGGCGGCGCTGCGCCTGCACCAGGCGTTCGCGGCTATTGGACAGATGGGTGCGCATCGCGGCGCGCGCCGCTTCAGGGTCACGCCGCTCAATGGCGCGGTAGATGTCGTCGTGCTCGCGGCTGACGCGCTCGAGGAAATCGGCGGGCTTGTCCTGCTCCAGCTTGGGCGTATCCAGGCGCGCGCGCGGGATGATGGCGTTGCCCAGCTGCTCGAGGATGTCGACGAAATAGCGGTTCCCGGTGGCCTGGGCGATCAGCAGGTGGAAGCGCTTGTCGGCGTCGACCGCCGACCTGCCCTCGGCCATCGCCTGCTGCATCTCGAGCAGCGCGCCGGCCAGCTCGTCGACCTGGTCCTCGCTGCGGCGGCTGGCAGCCAGGCCCGCTGTTTCAGTCTCCACACCGATGCGCAGCTCGAGGATGGACAGCACGTCGCGCAGGGTCAGGATGTTTTCGGCGTCCAGGCCGAGCCCTGATTGCGGCCGGTCCAGCACGAAGGTGCCGATGCCGTGCCGGGTCTGCACGAGCCCCGCCGCCTGCAGGTGCGAGATCGCCTCGCGCACCACGGTGCGGCTGACCCCGTATTGCGTCATCAGCGACGACTCGGTAGGCAGCTTGTCGCCCGGCTTGAGCATCCCTTCGCGGATGATGCCGGTGACCTGCTCCACCACGCCGTGTGCCAGACTGCGGTGCTTGCGCTGCGGGAGTACCATGATTGCCTAAATAAGAAATGAATAGAAGTCCACTGATTATACCTTAGCACAAGTCGTCAGACATCTTATGAGCAGACGTCTTCTCTTGCACCATTGGTATGTCCACCTTGCGGGATTGGTCTGGCCAAATTAGAATCATCTGACCGTCACCTACCCGCCGGTCATCACGCCGACGCCAACCCCGCCACATGAAAAAAGTCCCAGCAACTGCCGAACCAGGCCAGGAAACGCGGCTCTATCGCGTCGTCGCCGCGCGCATCCAGGATCTGATCCGCGACGAGAAGATCCAGCCCGGCACGCGGCTGCCGGCGGAGCGCGAACTGGCCGCCAAGCTGGAAGTCAGCCGGGCTTCGCTGCGTGAGGCGCTGATCGTGCTGGAACTGTCGGGGATCGTCGAAGTGCGCGGCGGCTCGGGCGTGTATGTCAGCGAAAAGGCGGTGGCGCCGTCCGACGTGCCGGAAGCCGGGCCGGGTCCATTCGAGGTGCTGGCCGCACGCCGCATGATCGAATCCGAGATCGCCGCCCTCGCCGCCAAGAACGCCACCGATTCGGCCATCGACGCCATCCTCAAGGCGGTCGAAGAGATGGAGCGCCAGCACGACGACCGCGCCAGCAACGAGAATGCCGACCGCAACTTCCACCTGGCGCTGGCGCGCGCCACCGGCAACACGGCCATGGTCGGCGTGATCGAATACCTGTGGGCCCAGCGCGGCAGCCTGTGGCACAAGCTGAAGGAACACTTCCAGACCGAGGAATTGCGCAAGCAGACCCTGCTCGACCACCGCAACATCCTGGCCGCCATCGCCGCCCACGACGCACCCGGCGCCCGCGCCGCGATGCGCGCCCACCTGGAGCGCGTGACGAAGACTTTCTCGCGCGGCTGATCCCAGCCGCTCCGCGGCCTGACCGCTTGCTTAATTGGTCAGGCCAAAATAGAATCCGGCAAACCCTTTGGAGTTTGCCCATGCCGTTTCGTCTTCGCGTTCTCCCCTTCCTGCTTTCCTTTCTCGCGGTCAACGCCGGTGCTGCTTCCGACAAGCCGCTGCGAATCATCCTCGTCGGCGACTCCACCATGGCCAGCAGCACCGGCTATGGCGACGCCCTGTGCGCGCGCCTCAGCCCCGATACCGCTTGCCACAACCTGGCGCGTGGCGGCCGCAGCTCGGGGAGCTTCCGCGCCGAAGGACGCTGGGACGAGGTGCAGTCGCTGCTGCGGGCGGGCGACAAGTTCAGGGCCAGCTATGTCCTGATCCAGTTCGGGCACAACGACCAGCCGGGCAAGCCGGGGCGCTCGACTGACTACGTGACCGAGTTCCCGGCCAATATGCGACGCTACGTCGCTGAGGCACGGGCCGCCGGCGGCATCCCGGTGCTGGTGACACCGCTGACACGGCGCAGCTTCCGCGGCGCCTGGGTACACGACGACCTCGCGCCATGGTCGGACGCGGTGCGCCAGGTCGCGCGCGATACGAAGGCCGCACTGGTCGACCTGAACGCGCTGTCGATGGCCGACGTCCAGGCCATGGGGCCGCAGCAGGCCGACACCCTGGCCCGCGCAGGCGCCAACTTCGACCACACCCACGTCGGGCCGGCCGGCGCCGAGCGCTATGGAACCATGATGGCGCGCGAGTTACGACGCCAGGTTCCCGGCATGAGCGCCGCATTCGGGAGCGCCCAATGAGCGCCGCCCTGGCTGCGATGACGCTGGCGCTGGCGGGCGCCGTCAGCGAACGCCAGCATGCACCCGGCGACGGCTGGGCGGCGCAGGAAGGCGGCACGCGTGGCGGCGCGATGGCGGCGCCGGCCCACGTCTACACGGTGCGCAATCCGGACGAATTGCTGGCGGCGCTGCGCGCCCCGGCGCCGGCCCGCATCGTGCGCGTCGCGGCCAGCATCGACATGAGCGCAGGGCGCCCCTTCAGCGACACCCAGGACCAGGCGCGCCGCAGCGTGGTGCGCATTCCGTCCAACACCACCGTGCTCGGGGTGACGACCGATGCGGGCTTCATCAACGCCAGCCTGAGCGTGTCCGGCGTGTCGCAGGTCATCGTGCGCAACCTGTCGCTGCGCAATCCCTGCGACGTCGAACCTGTGTGGGACGCGCGGGACGGCAGCAAAGGCAACTGGAATTCTCGCTACGACGGCATCAGCGTCTCCAACGCGCGCTACGTCTGGATCGACCACAATAGCTTCACCGACGCCCCGGTGACTGACGATACCCAACCGGTCGAAAACGGCGTGCCGAAGCAGTGCCACGACGGCGCGCTGGACATCACCAATGGGTCGGACTTCGTCAGCGTCACCTATAACCGCTTCGCGCTCCACCAGAAGAACACGCTGGTGGGCGGCAGCGACCGTGCGCAAGGCGACCGCGAACACCTGCGCGTGACCTTCAAGGGCAATCTGTTCGAGCACGTGAGCGAGCGCGCGCCGCGCGTGCGCTACGGCCAGGTGCACCTGCTGAACAACTACCATGTCGGCGACCGCAAGCATCCCGTGTATGCGCACGGCTACAGCGTGGGCGCCGGCACCGAAGCACATGTCATTGCCCATGCCAACGCCTACGAGATCCAGGGCGCCAGCAACTGCGCCCACGTGGTGCGCGCGCCGGGCCGCAGCGACGGCGTCCACGTCGACCATGGGTCGACACTGAATGGCCAGCCACTCACCGGGTGCCCGCATGGCGGCGAGGTCGGCTGGCGCGTACCCTATCAATTTGCCGCCCTGCCAGCGCACGAGGTGCCGCGCCACGTGCTGGCCAATGCCGGCCCGCGCCCGCTCGACCCGGCGAACGGCGCCGTCGAGGCACGGCTGGTGGTGAGAGCCGACGCAGCTCCCTTCGTCCTGCAGGCGCGGCGCGATGGCCAGGACAATTGGCAAGGCGCGAGCGTGCGCGCCATCGACGACGGCGCCACCCTCCAGGTCGAGCTGCTCGAAGCACGGGGCGGTGCGCCGCTGCGCCTCAAGCAGGTCAGGCGGCGCGCGCCGCTGGCCGGCACGCCGCTGGTGCTGCGGGTGGAAAGCCGGGCCGGCATGCTGTCGGCCTGGCTCGACGGCGAGCGGGTCACGTCGAGCCAGGTCGCGCCGCTGGCCGCAAGGGCTCCGGCAGCGTGGGAAGCCGCAGGGCATACCCTGCTCGACCTGCGCGACGGCCCGGCCGAGTTGCCGGCGGAGCGTATCGCCTTGCGGCTCGGCGCAAATACGCTCGCGCTGCAGGCCGGAGATCCGGCCGAGCGCATCGCCATCGCGGGCCAGGCATCTGGCGCCACCTCCAGCGATCCAGCCGTCGCTTCGGTCGCCGTCGCGGGCGAGCAGTTGCTGGTCACGCCGCACAAGCCAGGGCGCGCCACCGTCACCGTCGGCGGCCCGGACCCGGCCTGGCAACAGGCCGCGTTCGCGCTGGAAGTCGGCAAGCCATTCGCCGGGCCTGGCCGCACCGCGCTGCCGAAGGTGCGCCTGCGCCCGGCGCACGCCGAACGCGGCGTCCCGCCGGACACGCCGCTGATCATGACGTTCGAGCGCCCTCCAGTCCTGAGCGAGGCCGGCAGTGTGCGCATCGTGCGCCGCCATGACGGCGCGCAGGTCGCGACGATCCGGCCCGGCGAAACCGTCCTGGCGCTCGGCCCGGCCGGGAGGGAGCGGCTGGTGCGTCACCATGCGATCGGGATCGAAGGCAACACGGTCCGCATTCGCCTGCCGCTCACGCTCGGCTACGGCGTGGAATATGAAGCTGTCGTCGACCCAAAGCTGCTGCGCGACGCGGCGTTCAAGGGCGCGCGCTGGACCTTCCGCACCACGCCCTACCCGCCGGTCGGCGACAGCGTGACCGTGGACGACGACGGCCGCGCCGACTTTCGCACCGTGCAGGGCGCTCTCGACCACGCGATGACCCTGCCGCGCTCGATGCCGATAACCGTCAATGTGCGCGACGGCGTCTACCCGGAACTACTCTACCTGCAGGGCAAGGATAAGCTGATGCTGCGCGGGCAGAGCCGCGAGGCCACCGTCATCCGGGCCGCCAACAGCGATGCGCGCAATCCGGGCTCCGAAGGCCGCGCGCTATCCCTGGCCAAGGACAGCGACCTGCTCGAGATCCGCGACCTGACGCTCCACAATACGACGCTGCGGCGCGACGGCCACTCGGCCCAGGCCGAAACGCTCTTCTTCAGCAATGATCGCGGCAGGTTCATCGCCCGCAATGCCGCCTTCCTCAGCGAGCAGGACACGCTGCAGCTGACCGGCTACGCCTGGGTCTACCGTTCGCTGGTAGAGGGCAACGTCGACTTCATCTGGGGGAACAACCGCGCCGCGCTGTTCGAGGAGAGCGAGATCCGCAGCGTGGGCGACAGCGCAGCCGCGCACAACGGCGGCTACCTGGTGCAGGCCAGGACCGTGACGCGGGGCGACCCGGGCTTCGTGTTCCTGCACTCGCGGCTGACCCAGGGGCTTGGCCCGGCCGGGAATCGCCCGCCGGCGGGCAGCGTCTACCTGGCGCGCTCACCGGGAACCGCGCACACCTGGGACAACGTCGCCTTCATCGGCAACACGGTCGATGGCCATATCGCCAAAGACGCCTGGCTGCGCCGGCCCGTGCCCAATCCAGGGATTGGCGATGCAGGGTCGGGCTGGCGCGAATATGGAAACCTGACGCACGACGGGACGCCCGCGCACTTCGGCGGTTACAAGCTGAGCGAAGAAGAATCCCGCCGCCTGTCGACGCGCGGCGCCGTCTTCGGGGGATTCAATGATGGCGAGGGCTGGAACCCACAGCCCTGACCCGGTTCAGGGGGTGAACCGTACGTAGTCGATCTCGGCGTTCGCACCGGCCGCGCCGGTCGCGAACAAGGCCAGCTGCGCACCGACCCAGCGTCCCATCTTCGCCTCGAACGGCGCGCCGAGCGGCACGAAGCGCCCGCCGTCCGCGCTGTACGAGAACGCCACTCTGGCGCCATCGGTCACGTCGATCCGCAGGCGGGCATCCGGGCGGGGAAGCGCGGCGCCCACCTCCTCCACGCACGGTCCGCCCTCGCCGCAGCGCGTCAAGACGATGCGCGTGGTCCCGTCGACCCGGCGCAGGCCGAACCAGTTGTCGGCCAGTCCCGCGATGCCGAAGCCGGCCTGGTCGCCGTCGCGCACCGCGTTCAGGCGCACGCTCGCCGTTGCGCTGAATGCCGGCGCGACGAATTTATGGGTCAGCACCGACGCCAGCTGGCGCAGCGGCGCGGGCGGCTGGGCGTACAGGCGCAGCTTGCCGTCGACGAGCGCATACCAGCCGGCCTGCCAGTTGCCCGCCCATTGCCATTGCGGCTTGAGGCTGGCGCCATGGAACTCATCGCCCACCGCCGGCTCGCGCCGCGCGAAGGCGCCCGCCACCGGCTTGGCATGCTCCAGCACCGGTTGGCCGACACCCGGGGCACCGGACGGCTCGCCAATCAGCGGCCATCCATCCTGCCAGCGCATCGGCTGCAGGTGCACCACACGGCCATAGGCGCGCTTGTCCTGGAAGTGGAAGAACCAGTCGGTCCCTTGCGGCGTTCGGACCCAGGCGCCCTGATGCGGTCCGTTGATGTCGGTGGTGGACTGCGCCAGCACGATCCGGTCCTCGTATGGCCCCTCGATCGAGCGCGAACGGAACACCGATTGCCAGCCATGCTCGACGCCGCCGGCCGGGGCGAACACGTAGTACCAGCCGTCGGCCTTGTACAGCTTCGGTCCTTCCAGCGTGCGGTAGGCCGGCAGGCGGTTGCCGTCGATGACCACCTTGCCCTTCTCGTCGAGCAGGCTGCGTGCGTCCGGGGCCATGCGGCGCAGGGTCAGGACGTTGTTGAAGCCGGCGCGGCTCTTGGCCCAGGCGTGCAGCAGCCAGGCCTTGCCGTCGTCGTCCCACAGGGGCGTCGGGTCGATGATGCCCTTGCCCGGCAGGAGCAGGTGCGGCGCGCTCCAAGGTCCATTGAAACTGGTGGCCGTGGTGACGAACACGCCCTGGTCGGGGTCGGGATAGAAGATCCAGAATTTGCCATCGTGGTAGCGCAGGCACGGCGCCCAGACGCCCTTGCCGTGCTGCGGCGTCGCGAACGCCGCCTCGGGCACGAGTCGCGGCAGCGCGTGGCCGGTCAGCTCCCAGTTGACCATGTCCTTCGAGGTCAACAACGGCAGCCCCGGCGTGTTGGCGAAGCTCGACGCCACCATGTAATAGGTGTCGCCAACACGGATCACATCCGGATCGGAATAGTCGGCGTGCAGGATCGGATTGCGGTAGCGGCCATTACCCAGGTCGGGCGACCATGGGGAGCGCACCGGCATCGGCCCTAGCACGCGGCCGAGAAACTCGCCCATTGCGTCGACGGTCGGCGCCAACCAGGGATCGAACAGCCAGAACGCATGCGGGGTATTCGGCAACGCCACGGTCTCGGCCACGCTGCCGTGTCCACGCAGCCTGGCCGTCATCGCCTCGCGCCCGGCGGAAAAGCGCGGCACACCGCTCACGACATACAGCACCGGCGGGCTTGATTTGCCCACGTGGTTGATTGGCGAGGCCTCGCGCCACAGACTGCTGCGCTCGGCGTAGCGGCCGCCGAACCAGGCGCCGGCCGCCGATGGGTTCTTGGCGGGATCGTCCTCGTGCCGCAGCGCTTCGTCGGAAGTGAAATCGGACAGGCCGTCGATGCTGACGACCGCCTGCACCGCGCCGGGAGCTGTCATGCCGACCAGGGCGGCGATCTGGCCGCCGGCCGAACCGCCCGCGATCGCGACGCGGGCCGGGTCGAAGCCGAAGTCGGCGGCATTCGCGCGCAGCCAGCCCAGCGCCTCCCTGACGTCGTCGATCGCCGCCGGATACTGGGCCTGGCCGGACAACCGGTAGCTGACGCTGGCCGCCGCATAACCGCGCGCCGCCAGCCGCGCCGCCAGCGGCCCGAACTCGGCGCGATCGCCGCTGCGCCAGCCGCCGCCGTGCACCAGCAGGACCAAGGGCGCCGGCTTGTCGCCCGGAGCAGGCAGATAGAGGTCGAGCGCCAGATTCAATTCGCCGCGGCGCGCATAGACGATGTCCTTGCGCACCTGGACGGGCGCGGCCGGGGCGCTGCTGGCGATCCGGATGAACGGGTAGTCGCCAGCGAGTTTTCTGTACGTGGTGTCGGCGTTATAGGGCTGCGCCGCCGCTGCCAACGGCAGCAGCAGGATCGACAGCCACGGTCTCACAGCGCAGCTCCGCGAAACACCACCCGCCGGCGCAGGCTGGCGCCCGGCGCCAGGATGCTCAGACCGGGATAGCCCGGCATATTGTGGGCATTGATCGGATGGTCGACCGGCTCGAAACAGAAGAAATCGCGCCCGGGCGGCGCGTACAGGATGAAGTAATCCATGTTTGCCTCGATGGAGAGGCCCACGCCGCGCGCCGGCCATGCGATATGGGCCTGACCATCCCAGCCCTCGAAGACGTTGTCGACGCCCTCCTCGGGCAGGCGGGCAGGATCGATGAAGTTCCAGTTCGGCGGCAGCAGGCTGCGCATCGACGGCAGCTTGTCGGCGCCGGCAAGCCACACCTGGTCCGCACGAGCCTGGAGACATGCACCCTGCGGATCGGGCAGCCAGGGATGCAGGCCGAGGCCGAATGGCAAGGCATGCTTGCCGGTGTTGCGCACCTCCAGCTCCACCGCCAGCGCATCGCCTTCCAGCGCATAGCGCAGCGCGGCGTCGTAGGAGAACGGGATGGCGGCCTGGCGTTCGAGCCGCAGCAGCGCCGCATCCGGCGTGTGCGACACGACTTCCCACGCCTGCTGCCAGCCATCGCCATGGATCGGACAGGGTTCGCCGGCACGGTTTGGCGCCGGCACGTGGCGCCGGTCATCGAACACGAAGCCGGACGGCGCCATGCGGTTCGACCATGGCACCAGCGGAAAACAGGCAAGTTGCGAAGGCAGCGGCACGCCCTGCGTGTCCGCCTCCAGTGCGCGCAACAGCGGCTGCGGCGACGTTCCGCCAAGCCAGTCGAGGCGGGCCAGCCCGCCTCCCGCCTGCGGCACGACGTCGGCCCGCAGGCGGCCGTTCTCGAGCTGCAGGCGCTGCAGCATCAGTACTGCGGACCGTCGAGCAGGAACTTCCCGCCCTGGTACATCGTGGTCACGTCGTCCTGGGCCGGGAACTCCGAGGTGTCCGGGAACAGATGGGCGAATTTGCTCGAGCTGTCCTTCGGCTTGTAGCCCAGGTGCGAAGCCAGGCGATTGTCCCACCAGGTGCTGTCGTTATCGGACTGGCCGTACACGATGGTGTGCCCCACGCGCGGCGCGAACAGCGAGCAGCGCAGCAGCTCGGTCAGATCGTCGTACGAGAGGAAAGTGCTCATCATGCGCTTGTTGGCCGGCTCCGGGAAGCTCGAACCGATGCGGATGCAGACGGTCTCGATGCCGAAGCGGTCGAAGTAATAGCGCGCCATTTGCTCGCCGAACACCTTCGACAGGCCATAGTAGCTGTCGGGACGGGTCGGTGAGTTCGCGTCCAGCACCTCGGTGGTGCGGTGGTAGCCGATGGCGTGGTTCGAGCTGGCGAACACCACGCGCCGGGTGCCGGCCTTGTGCAGCGCCTCGTACAGGTTGGCCACGCCCAGGATATTGGCCTGCATGATCGGTTCGAACGGCTTTTCGGTCGAGATGCCGCCGAAGTGCAGCACTGCGTCCACGCCTTCGAGCAGCTTGAGCACCGCTTCCTTGTCGGCCAGGTCGCACTGGACGATTTCTTCGCCCTCGCGCGCCTCGCCCATGTCCGCCACGTCGGACAGGCGCACCACCTCGGCCCACGGCTTGATGCGGTCGCGCAGCACCTTGCCCAGGCCGCCGGCGGCGCCGGTCAGCAGGATGCGCTTGAACGGCTTGCCAACCTTCTTCGTACTGCCTACTGCGTCGGTCATTCCCTTGCTCCTCTATTTATTGTTTACGTCACCGGCGCCGGATTGAACAGCGCCAGCGAATTATGCAGTTTCCACTGCTCGGCCCAGGTGCGGCGGCCGCTGGCCACGTCGAGGATCAGGCGGAACAACTCCCAGCCCACGTCCTCGATGCTCGCCTCGCCCGTGGCGATGCGGCCGGCGTCGACGTCCATCAGGTCGTGCCAGCGGCGCGCCAGGTCGGAACGGGTCGCCATCTTGATCACCGGGACCGCGGCCAGGCCATACGGCGTGCCGCGGCCGGTGGTGAAGATGTGGACGTTCATCCCGGCGGCCATCTGCAGCGTACCGCAAATGAAGTCGCTGGCCGGCGTGGCGGCGTAGATCAGGCCTTTTTGCTGGAGCTTGTCGCCGGGCGAGAGCACGCCGGTGATCGCCGTGCTGCCCGACTTGACGATCGAGCCCATCGCCTTTTCGACGATATTCGACAGGCCACCCTTCTTGTTCCCCGGGGTCGTGTTCGCGCTGCGGTCCACGCCGCCCCGCACCAGGTAGTCATCGTACCATTGCATCTCGCGCACCATGGCCGCGGCGACTTCGGGCGATGCGGCGCGCGCGGTCAGCTGGTCGATCCCGTCGCGCACCTCGGTCACTTCGGAGAACATGACGGCGCCGCCGGCGCGCACGATCAGATCGGTGGCGTAGCCGACCGCCGGATTGGCGGTCACGCCGGAGAAGGCGTCGCTGCCGCCGCACTGCACGCCCACCACCAGATCGGATGCCGGGCACGTCTCGCGGCGGCGGGCATTCAGTTTTTGCAGGTGGCGTTCGGCGGTCGCCATCAGATTGTCGATCATCGACATGAAGCCGACATGCTGCTGGTCCTGCAGGGTCACGACCGAAGGCTGGGCCGACCCGATCGGGATCGCCCCGGCCGGGAACAGGCGGGTGGGAGGCAGCTTCTCGCAGCCCAGGCTGACGACCATGACGTCATCGCCGAAATTGGGGTTCTTCGACAGGTTGCGGATGGTCTGGATCGGGATCTCGGCGCCAGGCGCATCGATCGCCACGCCGCAGCCATACACGTGTTCGAGCGACACCACGTCGTCGACGTTGGGATAGCGCGGCAGCAGCTCGTCGCGGATGCGCTTGACCGCATACTCGATCACGCCCGACACGCATTGCACGGTGCTGGTGATCGCCAGCAGGTTGCGGGTGCCGACCGAGCCGTCGGCGTTGCGATAGCCCTCGAAGGTGTAGCCCTCCAGTGGCGGGAAGTCGGTGACGGCATGGGTGCCGATCGGCAGGTCCTCGAGGGAACGCGCAGCCGGCATGTGCAGCACCTTCTCCGAGATCCAGCTGCCGCGCGGGATCGCGCCGTTGGCATAGCCGATCACGACGCCATAGCGGATCACCGGGTCGTTGTCGGCAAAATCGACCAGCGCCACCTTGTGCCCCTGCGGCACCCCTTCGACCAGCACCAGGCCATCGGCCAGGACGGTGCCGGCGGGCAGGCCGCCATCGTTGGCGACGATCGCCACGTTGTCGCTGGCCTGCATGCGGATGGTACGGGGGACGAGCTGGTTCATAGGGTCTGCCTGCGAGTTCATAGGGTCGGCCATGCGGTTGGTTCTTTTTCAGTATGCCACACAAAAATGAAAAGTGGCTAGTCCACCTTGCGATTTTGGTCTGACCAAATTAGAATGGCCTGACCAAAAGAGCTGGGCCTGAAGTTCAAGCAACACGGGTAACACAACAACGCCGATTGGAGACACATGAAACTGCACCTGCTGGCAGCCCTCTTGGGCTGCGCGCTCGCTTGCGGACCCGCCCTCGCCGAGGGCAAGTACCGTAATCCCGACAACACCAACCTGGGCGATCCGGGCGAAGGGACCTACCCGATCCCATACAAGATGCCGGTGGTGGCCGAAGTGACGGCCCAACTGCAATCGATCCGCTCCTTCATGGACCGCGCCACTCCGACCCGCATCGTCAGCAAGCGCACCGGCCAACCGATCGCCGACCTGAAAACGCCGAACGCCGACGCGGTATTCGAGCGCGCCGCCGGCGACTACGGCATCCAGGTCTACGAGATGGGCGTGGTCCATTCGGGCCTGATCAAGGCGGCCCAGATCACCGGCGACAACGGCTTCACTGGCATGACCCGCCGCCACTTCGAATTCTTCAATACCACCCTCCCTTACTTCCGCGCCCAGGAACAGAAGTACAAGCTCGAGCGCGGCAACAGCTTCTCGCGCTTCCTCGATCCGCGCTCGCTCGACGACACCGGCTCGATGTGCGCGGCCCTGATCCGCGCCCGCCTGGCGAAAGTCGGTCCCGATCTCCAGAGCATGATCGACACCTGCAGCGACTGGGTCGCCAAGCGCCAGTTCCGCCTGGAAGACGGCACCATGGCGCGCAAGCGTCCGCAGGAAGTCTCGCTGTGGGCCGACGATATGTATATGAGCATCCCGGCGCTGGCCGAGATGGGTCGCCTGACGGGCAAGCGCGAACACTTCGACGACGCCGTCAATAATGTGCTGGGCATGTCGAGCCGCATGTTCAATCCGCAGCTGGGCCTGTACACCCACGGCTGGCACGCCAACCACCAGGATGCGCCGCGCTTCTACTGGGCGCGCGCCAACGGCTGGGCGGTGCTGGCGATGTCCGACCTGCTCGACGTGCTGCCGAAAGACCATCCGGGCTACCCGAAAGTGCTGGCCCAGCTGCGCGCCTCGTTGAAAGGCATCGCAGAACTGCAAAGCGGCAGCGGCCTGTGGCACCAGATGCTGGACCGGAACGATTCCTACCTCGAGACCTCGGCCAGCGCCATGTTCACCTATGTGTTCGCGCACGCGGTGAATGAGGGCTGGGTCAGCCCGACCACCTATGGCTCGATCGCGCAGGCCGGCTGGAACGCGCTGTCGACCCGCATCAATTCGCTGGGCCAGGTAGAAGGCACTTGCGTCGGCACGACGCTCGCCAGCGACATGGTCTATTACTACCACCGCCCGACCAGCGTCGACGCGCTGCACGGCTACGGCCCGATGCTGATGGCCGGCGCCGAGATCATCCGCCTGGTGAAGAATCCGGCCTTCGAGGTGCAGCACAAGGTGCGCACCTACCACTACATGCCCAAGGGCGGCCAGACCGACTACCGCGAACACCACTAATCGGGGGACAAGATGAAACGACTCGTACTAGCAGCCATGCTGGGGGCGGCGCTCGCCCAGGCGCAGGCGCAAGCCCAGGACAAATTCGCAGTGAACGTGCAGCACGACCTGTCGATCGCAAGGCCATCGGAAACCATCGCGATTCCCTGGAAGCAGGTCAATGCCGCCATGCCGGGCGCGATGGTGCAGAAGATCGCGGTCAAGGATGCGTCGGGCCGGGTGCTGCCGCATCAGGTGACCAATATCGCGCCGCAGGCCAAGGACCCGAAGAACGAAGGCATCGCCTACGGCGAGCTGCTGTTCCAGCACAGCTTCGCGGCCGGCGAAAAGAGCGCCAGCTTCACCGTCGAGCGCATCGATGGCGTCGCGCCGCCCTTCCCGGTCAAGGCCTTCGCGCGCCATATCCCGGAGCGCCTGGACGACTTCGCCTGGGAGAACGACAAGGTCGCGCACCGCACCTACGGCCCGGCCCTCGCCGCGCCGGCGCCCGCCGGCGTGGTTAAGGAAGTGCTGGTGACCAGCGGCCTCGATATCTGGTTCAAGCGGGTCGACTATCCGATCGTCGACCGCTGGTACAACAAGGGCCATGACCATTACCACAAAGACCAGGGTGAAGGCATGGACATGTACAACGTCGGCAAGTCGCGCGGCGCCGGCGGCACCGGCATCTGGGACGGCAAGACCCTGTACACAGGCGTGAACTGGGCCAGCTACAAGATCCTGGCCAATGGCCCGATCCGCGCCGTGTTCGAGCTGCACTACGCACCGTGGGAGGCCGGCGGCCGCCAGGTCAGCGAAGTCAAGCGCTTCACGGTCGACGCCGGCCACTGGCTGGACCGCATCGACAGCACCTTCACCACTACCGACGGCGACACCGCTCCATTGACGGTGGCCGTGGGCCTGAACAAGACGCCGGGCGACAAGGGCCAGGATCCGAAGATCCAGGTTGGCCGCGAGGGCAAGGTCTTGCTGCAGTGGGTCGAGCAGAAGAGCAATGACGCCTTTGGCACCGCGATCGTGCTGCCGACGGCCGAGGGCTTCGCCCAGGACTCGCTCAATGAGCTGGTGTTCGCGAAGGCCACGCCAGGCAAGCCGCTGCGCTACTACGCCGGCGCCGCCTGGAGCCGCGCCGGGGAAATCACCAGCCGCGCCCAGTGGGAGCGCCAGGCCCAGGACATCGCCGCGCGCGATGCCAGCCCGGTGCGCGTGACCGTCCAGGCGGTGAAATAAGGATGCCGATGAATTTTCAAGCCAAACGCCGCGCTCTGCTGCGCACCGTCCCTGCCGCCTCGCTCATGCTGGGCGGCGTCAAGACCGCAGCAGCCGCCGGCCAGGCCGGCGCGCTGGCAACCGCCGGCGCTGCTGCCGTCGCGACCGCAAAGGCGGGCGACCCATGGCAGCGCGCCGCCGCCATCGTGGCCCGCTTCGCCACGCCACTGAAATTCCGGGACGAGGATTTTCCGATCACGGCGCACGGCGCCAAGACATGCAGCCTGGTGAAAGTGAAAGGCCAGACCGAATCGCTGGTCGAGGGCACCCTCGACACGCCGGCGCCCGGCTCGCATGACTGCTATCCAGCGATCGCCGCCGCGATCGCGGCCTGCCACGCCAAGGGCGGCGGCCGGGTCGTGATCCCGAAGGGTGAGTGGTATAGCGCCGGTCCGATCGTGCTGCGCTCGAACGTGCACGTGCACCTGGCCGCCGGTGCGCGCGTGCACTTCGCCGCCAATCCGGCCCACTATGCCCGCCACGGCGAGCATGATTGCGGCAAGAACGGCAAGCTGGTGCTCTCGCGCTGGCAGGGCAACGACTGCCTGAACTACTCGCCGATGGTGTACGCCATCAACCAGACCAATATCGCCCTCACCGGCGAAGACTGGACCAGCATCCTCAATGGCCAGGGCGGCGTGCCGTTCGAGCCAGGCTTCGCCGAAGGGCCGGAATGCTGGTGGGACTGGAAGGGACGTGGCAAGCCGGTACGCAAGCGCACCGAGGTGTACGCGAACCCGAACAATCCTCCGCTGGACAAGGTCGCCCCCGGCATCGATGCGCGGCGCCAGGCCAGCATCCAGGGCGAGGGAGACCGCTGGCAGACCGATTCGCGCTACCTGCCGGCACTGTCCGAAGCCGGCGTGCCGGTGGAAAAACGCGTGTTCGGCCACGGCCACTACCTTCGCCCCTGCATGATCGAACTGATCGGCTGCGACAAGGTGCTGCTGCAGGGCTACCAGGTCAATGCCGCGCCATTCTGGCTGCACCACCCGGTGAATTGCCGCGATCTGTTGATCCGGCGCGTGAACATGGAAAGCCTGGGGCCGAACAGCGACGGCTTCGATCCGGAAGCCTGCGACGGCGTGCTGGTCGACGACTGCCTGTTCAACAATGGCGACGACTGCATCGCCATCAAGGCGGGCAAGAACCTCGACATCGGCCACGGACCGTCGCGCAATATCGTGATCCAGAACTGCGTGATGAACAGCGGCCATGGCGGCGTGACCCTGGGCAGCGAGATGGCGGGCGGGATCGAACACGTCTACGCCGAGAAGCTCGAGTTCCGCAACATCCACTGGAAAGATGACCCGCTGAACACGGCGATCCGGCTCAAGACCAATATGAACCGCGGCGGCTTCCTGCGCCACCTGTACGTGCGCGACGTCACCCTGCCCCACGGCGTGTCGGTCGAGCCGATGCTGTACAAGCCACTGCCCGGCGCCAACGAGATCAAGGTCCCGGTGGCCTCGAGCGCCGGCGCCATCGTCACTATCGACTGCGATTACGTGCCGGGCGACGACACCATGCGCATCCGGCCGCCGCAGGTCTCGGACATCGACATCCGCAACGTCCGCGCCAGCAACGTCGATACCGGCAAGGGCAGCTTCTCGTGCTACCAGGCCTTCATGCTGCTGGGGCCCGTCGCTTCGAGCTTCAACGGCAAGCCGGGCACGCCCATCCCGCCGATCGCGCGCGTGCGCATCAGCGATTCGGACTTCGGCACGCCGGCCAACGGCAAACAGCCGTGGTTCATCCACAACGCCGTCGACATCACCCTCGACAACGTCACCATCGGCGGCAAACGCTACAAGCAGGTGCTCTCGACAAAGACCTGATTGACAACAGGTCAGGCCAGTTGAAAAATATTTTTTAATTGGTCTGACCAAAAAATCAAAAGTTGACATAGAATTCAACAACTGGCCTGACCAGTGGTCTGACCAAATAATCACAAGCAGCGGCGGTAGACATGTTCATAGTCTGCCGGAACAAAAACGCATGGAGACAAGATGAACCACAACCCCCACCGCGCAGTCCTGCGCAAACTTACCCTCTGCCTGCTCGGCACCGCCTCGGTGTCTGCTCTTTCGCTCGGCCCGGCATTTGCCCAGGAAGTCGCCGCCACCCCGACCGGCGCCGACACCACCAGCGCCCAGACCGTGGTCGTGACCGGCCTGCGCGCCTCGCTGGAAAGCGCACTGAACGCCAAGCGCCAGGACAACGGCATCGTCGACGTCATCAAGTCGGAAGACATGGGCAAGTTCCCCGACACGAACCTGGCCGAGTCGCTGCAGCGCGTGCCGGGCGTGGTGATCGACCGTGACGCCGGCGAAGGCCGCAGCATCACGGTGCGTGGCCTGGGCCAGGACTTTACCCGCGTGCGGATCAACGGCATCGAAGGCCTGGCGACCACCGGCGGCACCGACAGCTCGGGCGGCACCAACCGCGGCCGCGGCTTCGACTTCAATGTGTTCGCCTCGGAGCTGTTCAGCGCCCTGACCGTGCGCAAGAGCTCCTCGGCCGACGTCGACGAAGGCTCTCTCGGCGCCACCGTCGACCTGCAGACCCTGCGCCCCTTCGACCTGCGCGGCTTCAACGCGACGGTCGCCCTGAAGGGCAAGTATAACGACGGCTCGGAGAAAACCGATCCGCGCGCGGCCTTCATGGTCTCGAACACCTTCTTCGACCGCAAGGTTGGCGTGCTGTTCTCGGGCGCCTATTCCAAGCGCCGCGTGCTGGAAGACGGTTTCAGCACCGTGCGTTGGGATAACGGCCCGTCGTCGGGCGGCTGGTGCGCGCCGCAAGGCATGGCCGCCAACCCGAGCAACTCGACCGCAACCACCTGCGGCCCGGCCGCGCAAGGCGCCGAGCGCCTGCCCGGCACGCCGGAAAACATCGCCGCCTATAACAATGCGAGCGACCCGAACAACTTCCATCCGCGCCTGCCGCGCTATGGCCGCCTGACCCACGACCAGGACCGCCTCGGCCTGACCGGCTCGGTGCAGTGGCGTCCGCAACGCGGCACCCTGCTGACCTTCGACATGCTGTACTCGAAGCTCGACGCGACCCGCCAGGAAGACTTCCTGCAGGCGACGTCGTTCAGCCGCAGTGCAAGCCAGGGCGGCAAGCCGCAGGTCGGCGTGCTGGAAGCGCAGTACGCGCCGAACGGTTCGCTGCTGTACGGCCGCTACAACAACGTCGACATCCGCTCCGAACAGCGCTTCGACGAACTGAAAACCACCTTCACCCAGCCGACCCTGACCCTGGAACACAAGCTCTCCGACACCTGGAGCATGAGCGCCAAGTACGGCCGCGCCGAATCCAAGTTCCGCAATCCGATCCAGACCACGGTCACCCTCGACGCGTTGAACGTCGACGGCTACAGCATCGACTTCCGCGGCGACAGCCGCCGTCCGCTGATCACGTATCCGTTCGACGTCAACGGCGGCCCGCTCGGCCTGATCGGCGTGCCGCAGGTCGCCACCGGCGCCCAGCCGACGACCGTGCCGAACACCACCACCAGCGAGATCCGCATCCGTCCGCAGGGCACCGACAACGTCAACAACGTCGCCCAGTTCGACCTGGCCTGGGAAGCGAGCGACAGCCTGACCTTCAAGGGCGGCATCAACAGCAAGAAGTACACCTCGGAGACCTACGAGTTCCGCCGCGTCAACCAGAACGACACGATCTTCGCGCCGCCTGCCGGCGCCACCGGCCTGACCTCGAACATGACCGGCTTCGGCAGCCAGCTCGGAATGCCGGCCGGGAACGCCACCGGCTGGGTGATGCCGAACCTGGGCGCCATCGCCGCCGCCTACGACATCTACTGCAACTGCATCAAGAGCGGTCCTGCCGGCGGCCCTGGCGACTTCACCCTGTCGTCGATCGAAAACGGCAATGCACGCGGCAACAACCGTTCGGTCACCGAGAAGAGCGACGGCGTCTACCTGATGGGCGAGTTCCGCCACGACCTGTGGAATATTCCCGTGCGCGGCAACATCGGCGTGCGCTACGTGAAGACCGACCTCGAAACCATCGGCTACCAGGCAGCCGGCGGCGGCACCGCGGTGAAAGTGGAGCACGACTACACCGACACCCTGCCGTCGTTCAACCTGACCGCCAACGTGACCGACGAGTTCATCGTCCGCTTCGGCGCGGCCAAGGTGATGACCCGTCCGCAGTTGGGCTTCCTGTCGCCGGGCGGCAGCATCGCCACCACCGGCAACCTGTCGATCAACTCGGGCAACCCGTTCCTGAAGCCGTTCCGCGCCAAGACCTTCGACAGCAGCTTCGAGTACTACTTCGCCAACAAGGCGTTCGTGGGCCTGGGCCTGTTCCAGAAGAACATCGACACCTATATCCAGAGCCTGCGCACCAACGTGCCGTTCCGCGAGTCGGGCCTGCCGCTGTCGCTGCTGCCGGCCAACTTCACGGGTGAGGAAGTGTTCCAGCAAACGCTGCCGGTCAATACCGACGGCGGCAAGCTGAAGGGCTTCGAGATCAGCTACCAGCAGCCGTTCACCTTCCTGCCGGGCTGGGGCAAGAACTTCGGCACCCTGCTGAACTACACCAAGGTGAGCTCGAAGATCGAATACCTGGTCTCGCCGACCGGCGGCGCAACCATCACCGACGACCTGCTGAACCTGTCGCCGAAATCGTGGAACGCCACCTTCTTCTATGACGACGGCAAGTTCAGCGCACGCATCTCGGGCGCCAAGCGCTCGGGCTTCGTGACCCGCGTGCCGGGCCAGAACAACAACGACGTCGAAGGCAAGAACGAAACGTTCAACGTCGACCTGTCGCTGTCGTACAAGGTCAACGAGAACCTCGAGTTCACGCTCGAAGGCGTCAACCTGACCAACGAAGAAAACGACCAGTTCATCAGCCGCCAGCGCGACAGCGTGGTGGTCAACAACGTGACCGGCCGCGAGTACCTGTTCGGCCTGCGCTACAAGTTCTAAGTTTTCTCTCTTCTCTTGGTGGCTTCAGGCCCGCGCTTGCGCGGGCCTTTTTTCGTCCCGCTGTCCGATCGCCTTCGGCGACAGCAATCTTGCCGCTTTTGCCAGCCGTTTTTCTTCACCTAGGCTACAATCAAAGACCAACCAGGCGAGCGCACGACGCAAGCGATCTATACAACCTGATAGCGAAAGAGACATGAGCACCTCGAACGAGCAAGATAACGGCCTTCCCCTCGACATGACCATCTTCGGCGGCATGGGCGACCTCGCCATGCGCAAGCTGTTGCCCGCCCTGTACATGGCCTTTTTGCACGGTAACCTGCCGCCCTCGACCCGCATCCTGTCGACCGGCCGCCAGGACTACGATCGCGCCGCCTACCTGGCCTTCGTCGAGGAACATTCGCGCTCCTTCATCAGCGCCGCCAATTTCAACGAGAAGAGCTGGGCCGGCTTCCTCGACCTGCTGGTTTACGTGCGCCTGGACGTCTCGGCCGCCGAGATCTTCGATACCCTGAAGGACGCCTCGCGCGACGGCGCCCAGCGCGTGTTCTACCTCGCTACCGCGCCGTCGCTGTTCACCACCATCTGCGACAAGCTGGCCGCCACCGGCCTGGTCGACGCCAATGCGCGCGTGGTGCTCGAAAAACCGCTGGGCCGCGACCTGGCTTCGGCAGTCGAGATCAACGAGGCGGTCGGCAAGCACTTCGCCGAATCGCAGATCTACCGCATCGACCATTACCTGGGCAAGGAAACCGTGCAGAACCTGATGGTGCTGCGCTTCGGGAACTCGATCCTGGAACCGCTGTGGCGCGCGCCGAACATCGCGAGCGTGCAGATCACGGTGGCCGAGGAAGTGGGCGTGGGCAGCCGCGCCGGCTTCTACGACAGCGCCGGCGCGATGCGCGACATGGTGCAGAACCACCTGATGCAGCTGCTGTGCATCGTCGCCATGGAACCGCCGACTTCGCTGTCGCCGGACGCGGTGCGCGACGAGAAGCTGAAGGTGATCCGCTCGCTGCGCCGAATGACCTTGGCCGACATCGCGCGCGACACCGTGCGCGGCCAGTACACGCGCGGCGTGAGCGGCAACCAGGAAGTCAAGGGCTACCACGAAGAGAGCAACGTCCCGGCCGCGAGCCACACCGAGACCTTCGTCGCCCTGCGCGCGCACATCGATACCTGGCGCTGGTCGAAGGTGCCGTTCTACCTGCGCACCGGCAAGCGGATGCAGCGCCGCTCGTCCAAGATCGTGATCGAATTCGCCAATCCGCCGTTCCCGCTGTTCCCGGAAACCCCGGGCGGCGTCGCCAACCGCCTGGTGATCGAATTGCAGCCCGAAGAAGCGATCAAGCTGCAGCTGTTCGCCAAGCAGCCCGGCAGCGGCATGCAGATGCAGCAGGTCGCGCTCAATCTCGACCTGCAATCGGCCTTCCAGCAGCGCCGCGCCGAAGCCTATGAACGCCTGCTGATCGACGTGGTGCGCGGCCGCCTGACCCACTTCATGCGCCGCGACGAACTGGAAGCGGCCTGGGAATGGGTCGAGCCAATCATCAACGGCTGGGAAACCCTGAACGAGAAGCCGCATGGCTATGCGGCCGGCTCGTGGGGTCCGGCGGAGTCGTTCGCGCTGCTGGCGCGCGACGGCTTCGGCTGGGTCGAGTAAACCCGGCCTACGGGGCGGCCTGGTCCGCCCGCTTCTCTTCCAGATTGGCGCGCACCCGCGCCAGCAGCGCCATCAGCTGGGCCTGTTCATCGTCGGACAGCCCGGCCAGCGCCGCGTCCCGCAATGCACCGCTCTGGTGGTGCAGTCCCGCAAATACTTCCTCGCCGGCCGCGCTGAGCGTCAGCCGTGTGCTGCGCCGGTCCTGCTCGTCGGCGGCCGCTTCCAGCAGCTGTGTTTCGCGCAGCGCCCGGATCAGCCGCGCCACCTGGGCCTTGTCTCTTCCCGAATGCGCCACCAGATCGCTCTGTGTGGCGCCCGGATGGCGGGCAAAATAGCCTAGCGCCTTCATCTCCATATGCGCCAGCTCGTGCGGGCCGCCGCGCAGGCCGCGCAGTTGCCGTGAGCGGAACAGATGCACGATCGCGTGCATCGTCTCCAAGGGATCGTCCGCACGATTGCCTTGGTTTTGGTTGACTCTATCAACTTCTTTTTGCATAATGGTGGATACTATCAACTAATTCTGGAGTGTAGCATGTCTGAATCCCGCATTCCCGTCATCGAGCGTGTTCGCCACGACCTCAAGATGCGCGAGGTCGAGGTTGCACGCATCGAGCAGCTCAGCCCCGGCTTTGCCAGCATCACCTTCAAGGGCGCCGCACTCTCGGATTTTAATTCGCTGTCGTTCGACGACCACGTCAAGTTCATGTTCGATGGCGCGGATGGCCAGCAGGTTCGGCGCGACTATACGCCACGCCGCTTCGACCGCCAAGCCTGCGAGGTCGATCTCGAGTTCGCCCTGCACGGCCACGGCGCCGCCGCCGAGTGGGCGCGCAATGCCCAGGTGGGCTCGAAGGCGATCATCGGCGGCCCACGCGGCTCGATGATCCTGCCGCTGGAAATGGATTGGCATTTGCTGGTCGGCGACGCCAGCGCGCTGCCGGCGGTGACGCGGCGCCTGGAAGAGCTGCCGCAGGGTGCGCGGGCCCAGGTGGTGTTGCTGGTCGATGCCGCCGACCGCCGCGAATTCGCCACCCAGGCCAACGCCGATGTCCACTGGGTGGCGTCGAACGAGGAGCTGCTGCAGGTGCTGAAGGACCTGCCATTGCAGGGCGGCGCCGGCCTGGCCTGGGGCGGCGGCGAGGCCTCGTTGATGGCGCAGGTGCGCCAACTGCTGGTCGACAAGGGCCTGCCGCGCCAGGCGGGCCGGATCTCGGCCTACTGGAAGCAGGGCGTGGCCGACCACCACGAGCACCTCGACTAAGCCGAGGCGCTGCAACGCAAGAAGTCAGACCGCGACGAAGCCGCCATCCACCAGCAGTTCTGCGCCCGCCATATACCTGCTTTCTTCCGATGCCAGGAATAGCACGGCGCTGGCGATTTCATCCGCTTCTCCGAGCCGGCCGAACGGGACTGCCTGCGTCATGCTTTCTTCGGCGCCGGGATTGTCCCGCAAATAGGCCGCCATCGCCGGTGTGAGGATCATGCCCGGAACGACGACGTTGACGCGGATACCCGATGCCTTGAGATCGGTGGTCCAGGTGCGCGCCAGCGAACGGATCGCCGCCTTCGTAGCACTGTACATCGACAAGGCGGGGTAGCCCTTGCTGCCTGCCACCGACCCCGCCAGGATCACGGCGCCGCCCGCGCGCATCAGCGGCACGGCTTTCTGCACCGTGAACACCGTTCCTTTGAGGTTCGTGTCGAACAGCCTGTCGATGTGCGCTTCGTCGATCTCCCCGAGCGCGGCGGATTCCGAAATGCCGGCATTGGCGAACACCGCATCCAGACGTCCGTGATCGCGCCGGATGGTGTCGAACAACCGGTCCAGGTCCGCGCCGCTGCCGACGTCGCCCCGGACGCCGACGGCGCCATGCCCGATCTCCGCCGCCGCCTGGTCCAGGCGCTCCTGCCTGCGGGCCGTGAAATAGACGTGCGCGCCTTCCGCCGCGAACCGCCTGGCCGTTGCCAGGCCAATACCATCGCTGCCGCCCGTGACGACGACCACCTTGTTGTCGAATCGTTTCATCTTGCATCACCTTTCAGGCTAAGTGGAGGATTGCTCCACTTATCATATGGAGGTATCCTCCACTTAGCAAGCAGAATAGTGAGTGAGCCAGTGACTGAGAGGGAAGAACCGCTGCGCGCCGATGCGCGCCAGAACCGCGCACGCATTCTTGCGGCGGCGGAAGAGGTATTCACGGAACAGGGAGGCGGCGCGTCGCTCGAAGCAGTCGCGAAACGCGCAGGGGTTGGCATCGGCACGCTCTACCGGCGTTTTCCAACGCGCGATGAGCTGCTCGCCGCCACCTATAGCGAACGCCTGCTGGCGTTCGCGGTGTCGTCCCGCGCCGACACTGCAGCGTCGGAGCGAGACCCGGTCAACGCGCTGCGCGCTTTCGTCGAAGGCCTGGTCGTCCACATCAATATATACCGGGGCCTGGCGGCATCCATCGGCATCGTGCTGCAGAGCGGCACGCCCGGCTGCGCGGCGATCTCCGAGACCGGCGCTACGCTGCTGCGCCAGGCCCAGGACAGCGGCGGCGTCCGTAGCGACATCGCGTTCAACGATCTGGTGTACATGATCACGGCGATCTCGCTGGCCATCGAGCAGGAAGGCGGTTCAACCGCACGGATCCGGCAACTGGCCAGCATCTTCTTCGATGGCGTGCAGGCCCGGCCGCGCGTGTAGCGGCCGGCGTGACTATGAGACCGGCGTCGGCAACGGCTCACCCTTGAAGTGCGCAACGAGGTTGGCCACGGCCAGGGCGCCCATCGCGCGCCGCGCCTCCACCGTGAAGCTGCCCACATGGGGCGTGAGCACCACGTTGTCGAGCGTGAACAGCGCCGCCGGCACGTTCGGCTCGTCCTCGAACACGTCCAGCCCAGCCGCGCCGAGCCGCCCGTCCTGCAGGGCCGCGACCAGCGCCGCCTCGTCCACCACCGAACCGCGCGCGATGTTCACCAGGGTGCCTTCCGGCCCCAGCGCCTCGATGACGTCGCGCCCGATCATGTGGCGGGTCTCAGGGCCGCCCGGCATGCACAGCACCAGCATATCGCTCTCGCCGGCCAGCGCCAGCAACGAGTCGCTGCGCCGTTCCGGCGCCGGCCCCGGGCTGCGCTGGTAATAGCGGATCTCCATCCCGAATGCCTGCAGGCGCTGCGCCACCGCCTGGCCGATGCGGCCGAAGCCGACGATGCCCGCCACCTTGCCCTTCAGGCTGCGGGCGTGGGTCAGCGGCGCCCTGGCCGGCCAGCCGCCGGCGCGCACGTAGCGGTCCAGCAGCGGCAGGCGGCGCACCGTCGACAGCAGCAGGGTGACGGCGAAATCGGCCACGTCGTCGGTGAGCACGTCGGGCGTGTTGGTCACGTGGATGCCCTTGCCGGCCAGCAGCGCCAGCGGCACCGCATCGACGCCGACGCCATTCACCGACACGATCTCGAGCGCGGGCAGGCTGGCCACCAGCTGCGGCGTCACGCCGATCGTGCCGGTGGTGAGGACGGCGCGGATACCGCCGGCGATGGCGTCGAATGCAGGGTCGCCGGCGACCGGGATCGCCGCCCTGTCATGACACTGGAAAGCTCGCGCAAGCTGCTCACGCACCTCTTGCGACCACGCCCCGCCCAACATGAGAATCTCTGGTTTCATCAGTAAATACCTGGCCTTGCCGGTCATTGTCGATGGATCGAGTATGCCAGATTCCAGTACAATCGCAGGCCTTGACCACGATCCGACGACGATGACCGCACGCCGAACACACCACCAGCCACTTGCCGCCGCGCGCGGCCGGCTGCTGCTGTGGGTCGGCGCGATCGTGCTCCTGCTGCAGTTGTTCGCGGCGGTGGGCCACGATCACGAAAGCGAGCCGACCTTCCAGGATTGCGTCGCCTGCTCCGTGCAGGCGCAGTCGCATGCGGCGCCGCCGACGTTGCCGGCCGCGCCGGCCGCCGGTGCGTGGGTGCTGGCGCAGGTGCTCGCACCAGCCGCGATCTCCGCGCGCCCGCCCCGCTTCGCCGGCTACCTGCTGCCGCAGCCACACGCTCCACCCGCTTCATCGTTCTCCGCTTAGACAACGCCTGGCCGCTTGCCCTTTCAGCGGCCCGCGTTCTTCCCACACGGTCGTGAGGCCGCGCGCGCTGCGTGCGCCGGCACGCGCGCCACACCGTATTGCAAGCAGAACGACATGAAGCACATTACCTCCCCTCATCCCCTGGACGGCGCCGGCAGGCGCATCGCCTCCATCGACGTCGCCCGCGGCCTGGTCATGCTCCTGATGACGGTGGACCACGTCCGCGAGACCTTCTTCCTCCAGCACCAGGTCAGCGATCCGATGGACGTATCCGCGACCGATCCCGGCCTGTTCTTCTCGCGCCTGGCCGCCCATTTCTGCGCGCCGATGTTCGTGTTCCTCACCGGCCTGTCGGCCTGGCTGTACGCCAACCCAGCGAACGGGCCGCGCAGCGCAACGGGCTTCCTGGCCAAGCGCGGGGCCTTCCTGATCCTGCTCGAAATCGTCGTGATCAACTTCGCCTGGACCGGCAGTTTCACGCCGCACACCGTCTACCTGCAGGTGATCTGGGCCATCGGACTGTCGATGCTGGCGCTGGCCCTGCTGCACCGGCTGCCCTTGCCGCTGCTGGCGGCGGTCGGCGTGCTCATCGTCGGCGGCCACAACGCCCTGTCCGGGCTGTCCTTCGAACCGGGCTCCTGGCTTGCGACCGCCTGGACCATCCTCGAGCAGCGCGGCTACCTGCTGGAAGACCCGGTAAGGGTGCGCATCAGCTATCCGCTGCTGGCCTGGATCGGCGTCATCCTGCTGGGCTACGCCTGCGGCCCGCTGTACGCCCGTACCCTTGAACCCGCGCTGCGGCGCCGCTGGCTCGTGGCCGGCGGCCTGGCCTGCCTGGCGCTGCTGCTGGTGCTGCGCACCTGGAACATCTATGGCGAGACCCTGCCCTGGACGGCGCAGGACGACCTGCTGCGCAGCGCAATGTCGTGGCTGAACTTCACCAAGTATCCGCCCTCGTTCGACTTCCTGCTGCTGACCCTGGGCGTGGGCCTGCTGGTGCTGGCCTGGATCGAACAGGTCGACGCCGGCTGGGTGCGGGTGGCGGCGGTATTCGGCGGCGCGCCGCTGTTCTTCTATATCCTCCACCTGTACCTGCTGCTGGTCGCGCAAAGGATCGCGGCCGGCGCCCTGGGCGTGCCGCGCGCCGACTTCGACCATGTCTGGCAAGTCTGGCTCGGCGCGTTCGTCCTCGCGGCGCTGCTGTACTGGCCGACGAAGCGCTTCGGCAACTACAAACGCAGCAGCGGCAAGGCCTGGGTCAAATACTTATAAGCATGAGTAAGTTCCACGAAGCCATATCTATACGCGCAGAGTTTTACCTAGCGCAAATAGGCCTGCGATTCGAAGCGTGCGCGGTTGGAGCCCGGCAGTAGTTGGCGTAGAGTCTTGTGATCGCCAATTCGACGGGATCGCCATCCATGTACGCCAGCAACTGGAACAACTTCGGGGTCAATTTCGACGCATTCAAGGACTTGGGAACCCAGGCCCTCAAGCAGATGGACCGCAGCCGCCAGGCGCGCGGCAAGATGCTGGAGCGCGCCGGTTACGGGCCGCAGCAGACCCCATCGACCGTGATCCTCGAGCAGCCCGGCATGAACCTGCGCCGCTACCACGACGCCCCCGCCGGGGGGCCGGCGGTCTTGCTGGTGCCGGCGCCGATCAAGCGTTCCTACATCTGGGACCTGGCGCCCGACATCAGCGTGGTGCAGCGCTGGAGCGAGCGCGGCTACCGGGTCTATCTGGCCGAGTGGCTGCCGATGCCTGATGGCGACCCGGACGTCGGCCTGGACGACTACGGCGACCGTCTGCTGTCCGACTGCCAGCGCGCGATCGCCGAGGACAGTGCCCAAGACCGCATCACGATCGTCGGTCACTCGCTGGGCGGAATCCTGGCGGCCATCTACAGCTGCATGCATCCCGAGCGCGTGGCGGCGACCATCCTGCTCGAATCGCCGCTGCATTTCGAACAGGCCAGCTGCTGCTTCTCGCCGCTGGTCAACGCCACCCAGGACGCGCGCGGCATCGCCGACGCCTTCCGCCACGTGCCTGGTGTCTATCTCAATATGATGAGCGCCATGGCCGAGCCGCAAGCCTTCCAGTGGGAGCGGATCGCCGACCGCTGGCTGTCGCTGCTCGACCCGAAGGCGCTGGCCACCCATATGCGGGTCGAGCGCTGGACCCACGACGAATTCCCGCTGCCGGGCCGGCTGTTCACCGAGATCGTCGAGTCGCTGTACCGCAACGACGACTTCATGCAGGGCCGGCTCGACATTGGCGGGCGCACGATCGGTCCGCGCGATCTGCGTGCCCCGCTGCTGTGCGTGGTCGACTTCCGCAGCAAGGTGATTCCGCCCGAATCCGTGCTGCCCTTCCACGAAGCCGCCAGCAGCGAGCGCAAGCATGTGCTCGAATACGGGGGCGACGTCGGCGTCAACCTGCAGCACGTGGGTGTCTTGGTCGGCCGCAGCGCGCACGCTGCGATCTGGCCGGCCATTTTCGAGTGGCTCGGCTCGCCCGCGCTGGCGACTGCATCGAATCATGGATACAAACCAGCGCTGCCGGCAGTCACTGCCAATCCAGACGCCTGATCCTTCCCCGGCAGTGGACTAGAAGTACCCACATGGCGCGGCGCCCTGCCGCGACATGCTGCCGACCCGCACCGCATTCCAGCGCCATACTGTATTTATCTTTGTAGCAATTCAATCGCGCGCCATCTGCTCTGCAGTCTGGATAACATCCAGTACCGAAAAGCGGGTGAGCGACAGTGTATTGATGGGCTCCCCATGTGCAACCAAGTATGCCGCGGCCCTAGGGCAGTGACGTACCTTACCGATCACGACATGGATGCCATAGAAGCCGAACGCACTGTCTCAGCCCCTCACGACACCCGCCCCCGCCCAACCATCGGCCTGCGCGAAGCGGTCGCCGTCATCGTCGGCGTCGTGATCGGCGCCGGCATCTTCAAGGCTCCGTCCCTCGTGGCCAGCATGAGCGGCGACGCGCCGGCCATGTTCACCCTGTGGGTCATGGGCGGCGTGGTCTCGCTCATCGGCGCCCTGTGCTATGCCGAACTGACCACCTCATATCCGCACGCCGGCGGCGATTACCACTACCTGCACCGCGCCTACGGCCGCTCGGTCTCATTCCTGTTCGGCTGGGCGCGCTTCTCGGTGATCACTACCGGCTCGATTGCCCTGCTCGGCTTCGTCTTCGGCGACTATATGCAGCAGGCGATTCCCCTGACCATGCTGCCGGCCGGCTGGGGCAGCACCGTGTACGCCATCGCCGTGATCGCCGGCCTGTCGGCGCTCAACCTCCGCGGCATCCGCACCGGCACCGGCACCCAGACTTTCCTGACGGTCGCGGAGATCCTCGGCCTGCTGCTGATCGTCGGCGCCGCCGCGCTGTTCACCGATCCGGCGCCGGCAGCCACGGTCGCAGCAACGGCCGACGCCGGCGCAACCGGCGCGACCACCGCCGCCCTCGGCATGGCGATGGTGTTCGTGCTGCTCACCTATGGCGGCTGGAACGAGGCCGCCTACATCAGCGCCGAAATGCGCGGCGGCCCGCGCGACATGGTCAAGGCGCTGACCATGGGCATCGTCATCATCACCGTGCTCTACCTGATGGTGACGTGGGCCTACTGGAAGGTGCTCGGCATGGACGGCATGTCCGCCTCCGAGGCGGTGGCGGCCGACGTCATGAAGGTCGCCTTCGGCCCGGCCGGCGAAAAAATCATCTCGGTGCTGGTGGCGATCTCGGCCCTCACATCGATCAACGCCACCATGATTGTCGGCGCCCGCACCAGCTATGCCATCGGTCTTGACTGGAAAAAACTGGGCCGACTGGCCGAGTGGGACAGCGAGCGCGGCACGCCGACGGTCGCCATGACGGTGCAATGCGTGGCCGCCCTGGCCCTGGTCGCAACCGGCGCCGCGCTCGGCAGCGGCTTCAAGGCCATGGTCGAATTCACGGCGCCCGTGTTCTGGCTGTTCTTCCTCCTCACCGGCATCTCGCTATTCGTGCTGCGCCGGCGCGAGCCAAATACGCCGCGGCCGTTCAAGGTGCCGCTGTATCCGGTGCTGCCACTGCTGTTCTGCGCCAGCTGCGCCTATATGCTGTGGTCGAGCCTGTCATACGTCTACAGCCAGCAGCTCGGCGGCCTGAACGCCGCCTGGATCGGCGTCGCCGTGCTGGCCATCGGCATCGTGCTGTTAATGCTGCTGCGCTCGAAGGGCGAACACTGAATTCCAACCGTTTTACCCCCAAGTCCAAACCTGACCAAGGAGATGTGTTGATGAACCCGCAACCTCGCCGTCGTACCCTGCTGCTGTCCACCGCCGCTGCCACCGGCCTGATGATGTTCCCGTTCGGCCGCGCGTTGGCCCAGGCCACCGCCGCCACCGCCGCCACGCCGCGCCTCGACGTGCCTTACGTCCCGACCCCGCAAGAGGTGGTCGACAAGATGCTCGACCTGGCCAAGGTCGGCAAGAACGACACGCTGTTCGACCTGGGCTGCGGCGACGGCCGCATCGTCGTCACCGCCGCCAAGGAACGCGGCGCGCGCGGCACCGGCATCGACATCGATCCAACCCGCATTGCGGAAGCCAAGGAAAACGCCAAGAAGGCCGGCGTCTCCGACCGCGCGCAGTTCCGGGTCGGCGATCTGTTCAAGACCGATTTCTCGACCGCGACCGTGGTGACCCTGTACCTGCTGCCGACGATTAACGCCAAACTGCGTCCGCAGTTGTGGAAGCAATTGAAGGTGGGGACGCGCGTGGTGTCGCATGCCTTTGATATGGGATCGGAGTGGCCGGCGGAGAAGACGGTCGAGGTGGATGGCCGTACCATCTATTACTGGACCATCACCGAGGCGAACAAGAAAGAAGTCGCCTGAGCGGGGCATGGCCCGCGTGAGCGGGCTGGGTGAGCTGGCCGCCATTATTCACTTTCATGGATAATGGCAGCCCATGAATTGCCATGTCCCGAACTCCCGCTGATGAACCAGCTCCTTGCCATGCGCGCCTTCGTCCGCGTGATCGACACCGGCTCGTTCAGCCGCACCTCCGACCAACTCGGCCTGCCCCGCTCCACGGTCAGCAAGCTGGTCGGCGACCTGGAGTCCCATCTCGGCAACAAACTGATCCACCGAACCACACGTACCGTGGCGGCGACGGCCGAAGGGATCGAGTACTACCAGCAAGCCACCCGCCTGCTCACCGAACTGGACGCGATGGACCATGCCATGCGCGGCCAGAAACGCAAGCCGCGCGGTCATCTCCGGATCGATGCTCCGGCTTCGTTCGCCACCTCGCTGCTGATTCCCGCGCTGCCTGCCTTTCATCGGGAGTATCCGGACATCACCCTGGCGCTGGGTGTCAGCGACCGGCCCGCGAATATCGTCGGCGAAGGTGTCGATTGCGTCATTCGCGCAGGTGAAATCAATGAAATGTCGATGGTCGGCCGCAAGCTGCTCGACCTGCGCTACGGTACATATGCATCGCCCACCTATCTGGAACGCGCGGGCACGCCCCGCACACCCGCCGACCTCGATCAGCACGTGCGCCTGGGTTATTTCTTCGCAGCCACGACAAAGCCGAATCCGCTGGTGTTCGAACGCAACGGTGAGCGCCTGGACATCGAGGCCAGCGAATTGTCCACCAACGACGGCAACGGCCTGCTGGCATTGTTGCGCGCCGGCATGGGTATCGGCCAGCATTTCACACGGATGGTGCAGCCGGCGATCGATGCCGGGGAACTGGCGCCGATCCTGCAGGAATGGAACCGGCCCGCCATGCCCTTCCACATCCTTTACCCGCAGAACCGTCACCAGAGTGCGCGGATGACGGTGTTCGTCGACTGGCTGATCGAGACCTTCCGCAACTAGCGGCGCTTCAATCGATGATCGCGCTCACCCGGATCTCGATCCGCATGCCCGGGGCGCCCAGCTCCGACACGCCCAGTTCGGTCCAGATCGGCGCCCGGTTCGGCATGTACTGGCGGAACAACCTTGCCATCGTCTCGTTGACCCCGGGAGGAAAGCCGCCCACGTGGTAGGAGTTCACGTGGATCACGTGCTCCCAGGTGGCGCCCGCAGCCGCCAGTACGCGCTCGACGTTCTTGAAGGCCAGTTCGATCTCGTCTTCGAGCCGCTCCGGGAATTGCAGGTCGTCCGTCCACCCGCCCTGTCCTGAAATCTCGACCCGGTTACCAACCTTCACGGCCTGCGAGTAGCCCAGCTTCTCGTAGAACATTTCGCCATAGCCCGGGGTCACGAAGAATTCTGGTTTGTCCATGTCATGTACCTTTCTATTTCTGAAGTGACGCCAGCTTAGCCCGTCGCGTCACCCAAATACAGCCCCGTTCGCTGCCAATACTATCCATACAGCCGCACAATCCTTCAAATAACAAACATTGCACTGCAACACATTGACATAACTAGATGAGAATCGTTATCATTCTTAATCGTGTTCAAATGTCATAGGCAGATGCAGGCGCCGCGAGCGCTGGTCCGCCGCCCACTCATCGTTAAAAACAGGAAGAAAAGATGGAAAAGCAGGTCAGCGCCACCGAACGTCGTCAACTCAAGACCCTGACGGTCTGTGTGGCCCTCGCGCTCCCCTTCGTCGCCCAGGCGCAGTCCACCGAGACCAGCAACACCGCGGCCGGCACCACCTCGATGCCGCAAGTGCAGGTCCAGGCCCAGAAGCTGGCTGACGACGTCGGTTCGTACACCATCGGCCGCACCCGCACCGCGACCCCGCTCGACATGTCGCTGCGCGACACGCCGCAGTCGGTCTCGGTGATCACGCAGCAGCGCATTGAAGACCAGAACCTGTCCACCATCACCGACGTGGTCAACAACGTTACCGGCGTCTCGGTCAACCAGTACGAGACCCACCGCGGCGCATTCACCTCGCGCGGCTTCGAAGTCACCAACCTGCAGATCGACAACATTCCGACGACCTGGGATGCGCAGTGGAGCGCCGGCGAAGTGCTGGGCAGCCTGGCGCTGTACGACCGCGTCGAAGTAGTCCGCGGCGCCACCGGCCTGATGACCGGCGCCGGCACGCCGTCGGCAGCGCTCAATCTGGTGCGCAAGCGCGCCTTCAGCAAGAAGCTCGCCGGCTCGGTCGAAGCCACCGTCGGCCGCTGGGACAAGCGCCGCATTGTGGCCGACGTCTCGACCCCGCTGAACGAATCGGGCAGTGTACGTGGCCGCTTCGTCGGCGAGTACGGCGACAGCGACAGCTGGATCCGCAACATGGAGAACAAGGACCGCACCTTCTACGGCACGATCGAAGCCGACATCGGCCGCGACGGCACCTTCTCGGCCGGCTTCAGCCGCCAGAAAATGAGCCCGCGCGCGCCGATGTGGGGCGGCCTGCCATACCGCTTCACCGACGGCTCGGTCATCCCTGAAGACCGCTCGCTGACGACCGGCATCCCATGGGCCGGTTTCGACAACCAGTACGACAACTTCTTCGCCGACTACGAACACCGCTTCGCCAACGGCTGGAACCTGCGCTTCACCTATACCGACGCTACCCGTGACGGCGACTCGCGCCTGCTGTACCTGTCGGGCGTGCCGGACCGCGCCACCGGCACCCTGGGCGCCTTCGCCGGCTCCTACGTGATCGAGACCAAGCAGAAGGACTTCGGCGTGCACGCCAGCGGTCAGTTCTCGGCGTTCGGCCGCGAGCACCAGGCCGCCTTCGGCTACCTGCATGCCAAGACCGATTTTACGTCGAACAACCGCCTGGCCAGCTTCCCGACCACCGCAGACGGCTTCGCGCCCGCGGCAACCAACTTCCCACAATGGGATCCGGCAAGCTATCCGACGCCGGTGTGGGGCCCGCAGGGCTTCTACGAAGGCAACGAAGTCACCCAGCAAGGCCTGTACGGCATGGCGCGCTTCTCGGTCACCGACCGCCTCAAGGCGATCGTGGGCGCCCGCGTGACCAAGTACGAAAAGACCGGCGGCCTGGCCGGCGCGGTCCCGTACCTGCTCGAGTACGATAACGAAATCACCCCGTACGCAGGCCTGGTGTTCGACCTGAACGACACCTACTCGCTGTACGCCAGCCACACCAGCATCTTCCAGCCGCAGAACAACAAGGATTTCAACGGCAATCTGCTCGATCCGATCGAAGGCAAGGCCAGCGAAGCCGGCATCAAGGGCGAATTCTTCGACCGCCGCGTGAACGCCTCGCTGTCGGTGTTCCACCTCAAGCAGGATGGCCTGGCGCAACGGGCCGGCGAGATCGACCGTGACGGCGCAGGCCCGCAACTGCCGGAGGCCTACTACCGCGCCGTGGACGGCGCCACCAGCAAGGGCATCGAGCTGGATGTCTCGGGCGAGATCATCCCGGGCCTGAACGCAAGCATCGGCTACGCCATCTATCGCGCCAAGGATGAAACCGGCGTCGACTTCAACTCGATCTATCCACGCAAGACGCTGCGTTCGTTCGTCAGCTACCGCCTGCCGGGCGCGTGGAGCAAGCTGACCATCGGCGGCGGCGTCAGCTGGGAAGGCAGCACCTACACGATCGACGGCACTGTGGCGCCTGGCATCGACGGCCGCATCGAGCAGGATTCGTTCGCGCTGGTCAACCTGATGGCGCGCTATGAGTTCAGCAAGCAGCTGTCGGCCCAGCTCAACGTGAACAACGCGACCGACGAGACCCACTTCGCGATGTTCTCCGCCTTCAACCAGATCACTTACGGCGCACCACGCAACACCTCGCTGACCCTGCGTTACCGCTTCTGATGTCCTGAAGCGTTGACCCGGACGGGGCGCCGCAGCGATGCGGCGCCCCGTTGCTTTTGGGCCGCAACGCCGATTTCTGGCGCCCGGTAGAATGGGGGTCAATTGTCACATCGGGAGTAAACACATGAAACGAACCGCACTGGTCGTCGGCGTCACCGGCATCGGCGGCAACCACGTCGCACGCGAATTGCTCGCAGCGGGCTGGGACGTGGTCGGCCTGTCGCGCCGCGCGCCGCAAGACCTGCCCGCCGTGCGCCACGTGGCCGCTGACCTGCTCGACCCTGCAGGCCTGGCCGCTGCCCTGGCCGACGTCGAGCCGACTCACGTCTTCATCACCACCTGGATGCGCCAGGACACCGAGGCCGAGAACATCCGCGTCAATGCCGCGCTGGTGCGCAACCTGCTCGACGCCCTGTCACCAAAGAAGAGCGTGCGCCACGTCGCACTGGTCACCGGCCTGAAACACTACCTGGGCCCATTCGAAGCCTATGCCGGCTCGGGCACGCTGCCCGACACTCCGCTGCGCGAAAGCCAGCCACGCCTGCCGCTCGAGAATTTCTATTATGCGCAGGAAGACGAGGTCTATGCCGCGGCCGAACGCGACCGCTTCACCTGGACCGTGCACCGCCCGCACACGGTGATCGGGCTGGCGGTCGGCAACGCGATGAACCTGGGCACCACCCTGGCCGTGTACGCGACCATCTGCAAGGAGACCGGCCGCCCGTTCCAGTTCCCGGGTTCAAGCGCGCAATGGAACGGCCTGTCCGACGTCACCGATGCGCGCATGCTGGCCAAACAGCTGGTCTGGGCCGCCGATACCGACGCCGCGCGCAACGAAGCCTTCAATATCGTCAATGGCGACGTGTTCCGCTGGAGCTGGCTGTGGCCGAAACTGGCCGCGTTCTTCGGTGTGGAGGCGGCGGGCTTCAACGGCACGATCCAGCCCCTGGAAGTCGCGATGGCCAACGACCACGCGCTGTGGCGCGAGATCGCCACGCGCCATGGCCTGGTCGAGGCCGACCTGGATCGGCTGGCCTCGCCCTGGCATACCGACCTCGACCTGGGCCGTCCGCTCGAGGTGATGACCGACATGGCCAACAGCCGGCGCCTGGGCTTTACCGCCTACCAGGCTACCGACGACTCGTTCCACGACCTGTTCGCGCGCCTGCGCGCCGAGCGCCTGATTCCCTGACGCTCAGCCGGCCGGACAGGCCGGCGCCTGCCCCTCGGCCTGCGCGCGCACCGCGCGCGCGATCGTGGCCGAGAGCTTGTCCAGCGCCGCCCGGTGGCCTGCCACCAGGGCGTCGTGGCCCATGCCCACCGGTTCCTGGAACACGCTGCGGCAGGTCTGCATCGCGCCGCCAGGCTGGCCGTCAGCCAGCCTGCGCACGCTCCATACCGCATCGACCAGCGCATGGCTGCCGGGGTGGGATTCGAAGCGCTGGACGTCGGCGCCGATCCGGTACAGCGTGCTGCCGTCCGGCGCCGCGCTGCGGTAGACGTCCACCCCGCCAAGGCGGGCAGCGATCCCGAGCGACAGGCTGTTGCCGATCTCCTCGGCCAGCGGGCCGGCCCAGCGGTGATGTTCCTCGAGGTCGATGGTGCCAGCGCCGGTGCTGACCACCATTTGCGGGCGGCGCAACTGGGCCGGCACCGTCACCGGCCGCATCTCGAAGTACAGCGGCGCAAGTCCGGCTGTGGCTGGAGGCGGCGCGACCGTCGCCGCGCCGCCGCCCAGCGTATAGAAGCGGTCGACCGGCGTGCTGCTGCAGGCCGCCAGGGTCGCGACAAACACACTGAAGGCAATGGCGCGGCGAGGGATTGGGAACGACGTCATCACTTCTTCTCCTGGGGTTTGCCGCGGATGATCGACTGCGGGTTGCGTTCGAGGTAGTCGGCCAGCGTATTGAGCTTGGCCATCGTGTCCGTCACTTCCTGCAGCGCCTGGCGCAGATCGGACTGCAGCGGCGAATCCTGCGCCAGCAGGTTTTCGGCGCGCGCGAACGTGCCCTTGGCGGCGCTGAGCGTGCCCGTCATCTCGGGCAGCACCTGGCCCTCGAGACGCGCCAGGGTCGCATTCGCCTGCGCCAGCGTGCGGTTCAGGTTGGCGCCGATCTCGTCGAACGGCACCTTGTCCAGTTTATTGGCGATGCGCGCCACCTGGCTCTGCAGCTCGTCGAGCTGGCCCGGCACGGTCGGCAGCACCACCAGTTCGCCCTGCTGGCCGATCGTCGCCTTGGCCGCGTTGGGGAAGAAGTCGAGCGCCACATACAGCTGGCCGGTGAGGATGTTCCCGTTGCGCAGCTGCGCGCGCAGGCCGCGGCTCACCATCATGCCCATCATGTCCCTGCCCTCGCGGCCCTGGTTCAAGGCGTTCATGAAGTCCTGGCCCAGGCGGCCGGGGTACATGTCGATCGTCACCGGCATGTTGAAGCGGCGACGCTCGCGGTCCCATTCGATGCCGACGGTGCGGACCTCGCCCAGCGCCACGCCGCGGAAGTCGACCGGCGCGCCCGGCGCCAGCCCGCGCAGCGTCTGGTCGAAGTACAGCACCGCGCTGGTGGCCGGGCCGTCGGGCGGACGCAGGGCCGCGGCGCGGTCCTCGGACAACCGGTAGCGGCTGCCCGCCGGGGCGGATGCGGCCGGCTTCTTGCCGTCGGTCGATTCGAAGGCGATGCCGCCGGTGGCCAGCGCCGCCAGCGATTGCGTGTTGAGTTTGAGGCCGCTGGCGTCCAGGCGCAGGTCGACGCCGCTGGCGTGGTACCAGCGCGTGTCCGGGCCGACGAAGCCGATATACGGCTCCTCGACGAACACCGACATGTCGATGCCCTGGCCTGCCTTGTCCAGTTCGATCTTGGCCACCTGGCCGACCCGCACGCGCCGGAAATACACCGGCGAGCCCGGGGCCAGCGAACCCAGGCTCTCGGCATGCAGCAGGTATTCGCGGCCCTTCAGGCCGATCGGAATCGGCGGCGCGGCTTCGAGTCCGGTAAACGCGTTGCTGGAATCCTCGGAAGCGCCGGGCGCCGCGCCGATGTAGGGGCCGGACAGCAAGGTGTTCAGCCCCGACACGCCGCTGGCGCCGATCTGTGGCCGCACCACCCAGAAACGCGAGTCCTTCGCGGTGAAGCGGCCGGCCTCCTTGGCCATCTCGATCTTTGCCACCACCCGGTTGCCGTCCTCGGCCAGGGTCACCGATACCACGCGGCCGATGTCTACGTCCTTGTACTTGACCCGGGTGGTGTTCGCTTCCAGGCCCTCGCCGGTGGCGAAATAGACGTACACCGTGGGCCCCTTGTTGGTCATCCATTGCACCACCTGCCAGGCGCCGATGATGGCCGCCAGCAGCGGGATCAGCCAGATCAGCGAGGGCAGCCAGCGGCTCGGGCGGTCGACGTCGGGCGAGGCGGGCCTTGGTGCCGCCGGCCCCTGCGGCGGTCGTGCTCCGTCCGGTTCAGACATGTCGTTCTCCATTCGATTCAATAGGGTCCCAGATCAGGCGCGGGTCGAACTGGTGCGAGGCGACCATGGTCACGATCACCACGCAGCCGAAGGCGATCGCGCCCGGGCCCGCCGTGATCGTGGCCAGCGCGTCGAAGCGCACCAGCGCCACGGTCAGCGTGACCACGAAGATGTCGAGCATCGACCAGCGACCGACGAATTCGACCACGCGGTAGGCGCGCGTGCGCGCCAGCGGCGCCGCGCGCGAGCGCAGCTGGGCGGTGGCGTTGAGCCAGGCAAGCGCCACCAGCTTCGACACCGGCACTACCACGCTGGCGATGAAGATGATGACGGCCAGGCCGGGCGAGCCGGTGTTCCAGAACAGCAGCACCCCGCTCATGATGGTGTCACCCTCGGCGCCGCCGCCGATGGTACGGGTATACATCACGGGAAGCGCCATGGCCGGGATATAGAGCAAAGTGGCCGCGACCAGCATCAGCCAGGTCCAGCCGATGCTGTTGGGAATGCGGCGGTGCAGCGCGGCGCCGCAGCGGCGGCAGTGCGCCGCCCCGTTCCTTGCGCGCTGCCAGGGATAACCGTTGACCAGGCCGCATGCGCCGCAGGCTACCAGCATGTCGGGTGCGTGGGCCACGGCGTGCGCGTCCGCCTCCTGGCGTGGACGCGGCGCCAGGCGGTCGGCCAGCTCCCATAGTGCCTTGGGTTCGTAGCGCATCACGAGCGCGCACAGGATGGTCAGCACGCCGAAGGCGAACAGGCCGGGATGGGGCACCACCCGCGCCATGCTGGTCATCTTGATGACCGTGATCAGGATGCCGATCATCAGCACCTCGGTCATGGCCCAGTGGCGTGCGCCCTGGACCACCCGCAGCACCATATTGAATCCGGCGACACGCCGGCCACGGCGCAGGCCGACGGCGACGTACAGCAAGGAGGCCAGTTCCAGGCCCGGGAACACGATCGCGCAGAACAGCACCAGCGCCGCGATGACCTGCATCCCTTCGTTCCACAGCACGCCCACCGCTTGCAGCAGGGTCACGCCGGACGTCATGCCGCCCATTTCGAGCGTGACGATCGGAAAGCTCTGGGCCAGCAGGTAGACCAGCACCGCGCCCAGGGTCAGCGCCACCAGCGAATCGGCGCGGCGCAGCGGCCCGCCGGCATGCCAGCGGTACAGTTCGTGGCGGCAGCGCGCGCAGCGCGCCCGCTCGCACGAGTTCAGCGGCTCCCGGTGGTACAGGCAACCGCAATCATGACAACCGATCAGATGCTCCGCGCTCAATCGCTCTCCTCGCTCTGCTGCTTTAGTGCTTTTGCACTATGCATTATGACCGGAAGCAATTGAGCGTGCAGTGGTATCGCGTGCGCTTCCCGGATCAGAAGCGGACCTTGACGAAAGCCGACGGTCCTTTCAGTTTCAGGTCGAGGTCGGCGGTGCGCTCGCCGTTGCGGTGCAGGCCGATCTTTTGCACGTTGTAGTCGAGCACCAGGCCGATGTTCTTGTGCGGGAACCACTCGACGCCGACGGCGCCGTTCCAGATATGGCCCTCGACCGTGCCGCCATTCTTCTTGATGCCCGAGGCGTCGGCATAGATGCGCCATTGCTCGTTCAGCTGGTGGCGCCATGCCAGTTCGACGGTCGGAGCCCAGACGCTGTCGCTGCCCGAGGCCGAGCCGCTCCACGAATAGTTCTCGACCGGATTCGAGGCGCTCAGGTTGGCGTCGGCCGAACCGGAGATCTTGGCGCGCAGGTAGGCGGCGCCCAGGCCCACGCCAAAGGCGTTCTTTTCCTTGCCCATCCACCATTTGTAGGCGAAGCGGGCCATTTCCAGGCGCAGGTCGGCGTCGGCGGTGATGGTGCCGCTGACCGGACGGCCTTCGTAGACGGTGTCGCCGCTGGCGCTGCCGGCCCAGTCTTCGTCGAAGCGGAAGTAGTCGAACGACAGGCCATGGCTGTCGCCGATCAGCATCTCGGCTTTCACGCGCGGCAGGGTGACGTCGTCGATTTTTTCGTCGGGCGTGTCGACGCGGCCGTAGCGGGTGTCGCCGCCCAGGTGGATCTTCGGCTCGGCATAGAAGGCGCCGGCCGAGATGCTCATGCGGTCGAGGGCCGGCGATTGCTGGGCCTGGGCCATGCCGGCCGCTGCGGCGCCCAGCAGGATGGCGCCCTTCAGCGCGGTGACGATAGTGGTATGCGTAGTGGACAGGGTGGTGCGCGACGCGGTGCAGGACATGGGGGACTCTCCGATCAAAATGTTATTCAACGCCCGCCAGACTACGTCTTGACGTGGCGACACTTATTATCGCAAGATGTCATTTAAACAATGCGCACGATTGAAATGACTTTGTGGTCAACTAGCGACACTTCACCAAAAGTCGAAACATATGTTAGCTGGCGTACGGCGCGACACAAAAGGCGGCCGTCTGGGCGATGGCATGGTTTATCATCAGGAAACATTAACCATTTCGCCTGACGTCCCGCCGATGAAGCAATACACGCTGCCGCAGAACTCCTTCCTCCTGTTACTGGCGATCGTGACGATCGCCTTCTTCTGGGTGCTGCTGCCCTACTCCGGGGCCGTGTTCTGGGGCGTGGTGTTCGCCATCCTGTTCGCGCCGCTGCAATCGCGGCTGCTGCGCGCCACCAAGGGGCGGCCGACCGTCGCCGCCCTGCTCTCGCTGCTGGTGATCATCCTGATGGTGCTGTTTCCGCTGGCACTGATCACCTCGTCGCTGATCAATGAAGTCACCGCCATCTACGCCCGCTTCAGCGCCGGCCAGGTGGACGTCGCCTCCTACTTCAACCTCGTGATCCGCGCGCTGCCGGACTGGGCGATCTCGCTGCTCGAGCGCTTCGAACTGACCAACCTGGCTTCGCTGCAGGAAAAGATCACCGAAGGCGCGGCCCAGATCAGCCAGGCCACGGCGCACTACGCCCTGAATATCGGCCGCAACACGCTGGACTTCGTGGTCAGCATGACCATCATGCTCTACCTGCTGTTCTTCCTGTTGCGCGACGGCCGCATCCTGGCGGCGCGCATCCAGCGCGCGGTGCCGCTGTCGGTGGAATACAAGGGCCGCCTGTTCCAGAACTTCACGACGGTGATCCGGGCCACGGTCAAGGGCAATGTGCTGGTGGCGATGGCGCAGGGTGCGCTGGGCGGCCTGATCTTCTGGGCGCTGGACGTCAGCGGCGCGCTGCTGTGGGGCGTCGTGATGGCCTTCCTGTCGCTGCTGCCCGCCGTCGGCGCGGCCCTGGTGTGGGCGCCGGTGGCCGTCTATTTCCTGGCTACCGGCGATATCTGGCAGGGCGTCGTGCTGGCCGCCTACGGCGTGCTGGTGATCGGTCTGGTCGACAACATCCTGCGCCCGATCCTGGTCGGCAAGGACACCAAATTGCCGGACTACGTGATCCTGCTGTCGACCCTGGGCGGCATGGCCTTGTTCGGCCTGAACGGTTTTGTCATCGGGCCGGTGATCGCGGCGCTGTTCATCGCGGCCTGGGACCTGTTCTCGCGCGCCGACGAGTTCCACGAGCCTTCGGAAGTCCAATAAGCAAACGCCCCGCTCGAAGCGGGGCGTTTGCCTTGTGCGAACCCTGGAAGATTACGACTGCGCGTGCGCTTCCAGGCGGCGGGCGACTGCCGGCGAAACGGCGTCGGCGCCGCGGGTCATACGGTACAGGGCCCAGACGTCGCCGGCATCGGCGCTGCGCGCGACGGCGCCCGGCGCCGCCTTCGCACGCACGAAGTTGGCCAGGGTGGCGGCGAAGGCCGACAGTTGGGCTGCGAGACTTGGACGGAGCGACAGGGTGGACATGATCTTCTCTTTCGTATGTGGGCTGGTATGACTCCAGTATGCGCTCTCCCAGATAGAAATCAAATTGCGATCCATGATGATCGCCATTCACGAAACCTCTATCTCGCTACACGCCTCTCCCCGCCTTGCCAAGCGGATTAGGTCGCCACCGTCATCACCGAGCGCATGATCTGCAACACTGCCGGCCCCAGCAGCACGACCAGCAACGCCGGGAAGATGCAGAAAATGAGCGGGAACAGCAGCTTGGTCGCGATTTTTGCCGCCTTTTCCTCGACCAGCTGGCGGCGCCGCGTGCGCAGTTGTTCGGATTGCACGCGCAGCGCGGTGCCGATGCTGGTGCCGAAACGCTCGGCCTGGATCAGCATCTTGGCCAGCGCGTCGACGTCCTCGACGCCGGTGCGCAGGGCCAGGTTGCGCAGCGCCTTTTCCTTGCTGCTGCCGGCGCGCAGTTCGAGCGTCACCAGTTGCAGTTCCTCGGCCAGCACCGGGCTTTTCAGGCCGATCTCGCTGCCGACCCGCGCCAGCGCGGCGTCCATCGCAAGACCCGCTTCGACGCACACCGTCATCAGGTCCAACGCATCCGGGAAACTCTCGAAGATCTCGCGCTGGCGGTTGGCGATGCGGCGCTTGAGCGCGATGTCCGGCACGTAGTAGCCGATGGCGGCCGAGCCCACCAGGTACAGGAAGGTCAGGATCATCGGGCGCTCGTTATGGTGCGGCAGCGCGATATACACCATCAGCGGCAGGCCGATCGTCAGCGCGGTCTTCCCCGCGTGGAACAGTCCCGGCACCGACGGCGCGCGCCAGCCCGCGTTGATGAAACGCAGGCGCACCGGCGAGGTTTCCCAGCCCTCGGCCGGCACCGACAGCCGGGCCAGCGGCTCGGCCAGGTGCGCCAGGCGCTCGCGCCAGCCGTCGGTGCGGCGGCTGGCCGGCGTGTCGCGTTCGTCGAGCGCCACCAGGCGCGCCTTCACCGGATCGCGCGTGAGCAGCAGCATGGCCATGGCGGCAATCCCGAACACCAGCACGAAGGTCGCCACCAGCATCACGATTTGAGGCATCGTCATTGTCTTGAATCCTGAAAGTTCTTACATGCGGATGCGCACGATCTTGCGGATCGCCAGCACCCCGAAAGCCATCATGCCCAGCGCCGCGCCACTCAGCTGGCGACCCACCGGGTCGTTCACCAGCACGCCCATCGTGCCTGGATTGACCATGTACATCATCGCGCCGGCGCCGAACGGCAGCAGGCACAGCACCCAGGCCGAGATCCGGCCTTCCGCCGACAGCACGCGCACCTGGCCGGCCAGTTTCTGGCGGTCGCGGATGATGCCCGAGATCGAGGACAGCAGCTCGGTCAGGTTGCCGCCGCTCTCGCGCTGGATCAGCACCGCGACCACGAAGTACTGCAAGTCCATGCTCGGCACGCGCTGCGCCAGGTTGTTCAGCGCATCGGCCATCGAGACGCCGAAGTTGACTTCGTCGAAGGCGGTCTTGAATTCCTCGCCCAGCGGCGCCGGCGCTTCGTCGGCCACCAGCTTGAGCGCGGTCGGGAAGGCATGGCCGGCGCGCATCGCGCGGCCCATCATGTCCAGCGCCTCGGGCAGCTGGCGCTCGAAGCGGGCCATGCGCTGATCGCGCGCGCGGATCAGGCGCAGCAGCGGCAGGCCGGCCGCGCCCACGGCGCAGCCCAGCACCGCGGGCAGCGGCAGGCGCAGCACCAGCGCGGCCACCAGGCCGGCGCCGAAGCAGGCCGCGCACACCGCCAGCAGCGAAGCAAGCAGCTGGGCGCTGCCGGCCTGCACCAGCATGCGGTCGAGGCGGCGCGCCAGCGGCAGGCGGCGCAGCAGCGGCTCGAGGTCGGGATTGTCGGACAGCCGGCGGTCCTTGGTGATGGTGACGTCTTCCTGGCGGGTATCGCTCTTGATGACGCTGCGCAGGCGGCGCGCGACGCGCTCGGCCTCGGGATCGCGGCTGGCCTGCCAGGCGGCGTAGACGCCCCAGACCAGCAGCAGCACGGCCGCGAACAGCATCAGGATGAACAGGATAAAAGTGGTATCCATGGCGAATCCGGGATCAGCGCGGTTCGAAAATATGCGGCGCCAGGTTCACGCCGAAGGTGCGCAGGCGCTCGGCGAAGTGCGGACGCACGCCGGTGGCAGTCGACTGGCCGATCACGGCGCCGTCGTCGGCCACGCCGGTCTGGCGGAAGGTGAAGATCTCCTGCATCGTGATCACCTCCCCTTCCATGCCCGTCACTTCCGAGATCGACAGCACCTTGCGCTTGCCGTCGGTCAGGCGCGACACCTGCACGACGACGCCGACCGCGGAAGCGATCTGCTGGCGCATGGCCTTCGGCGGCAGGTTCGGCGCCGCCATGCTGATCATGTTTTCCAGGCGCGTCAGGGCGTCGCGCGGGGTGTTGGCGTGGATGGTCGCCATCGAGCCTTCGTGACCGGTGTTCATCGCGCCCAGCATGTCCATCGCCTCTTCGCCGCGCACCTCGCCCAGGATGATGCGGTCGGGACGCATCCGCAGCGCGTTCTTGACCAGCGCGCGCTGGCTCACTTCGCCCTTGCCTTCGATATTGGCGGGGCGGGTTTCCAGGCGCACCACGTGCGGCTGCTGCAGCTGCAGCTCGGCCGCGTCCTCGACCGTCACCACGCGCTCGCTGTGGCCGATGAAGCCCGAGATCACGTTGAGCATCGTGGTCTTGCCGCTGCCGGTGCCGCCCGAGATCAGGATGTTGACCTTGGCCTTGCCCAGGCCCTGCAACACCTCGGCCATGTCGGCCGTCATGCTGCCGTAGGAGACCAGGTCGGCCAGGCGCAGCGGATCGGCGCTGAAACGGCGGATCGACATCACCGGCCCGTCGATGGCCAGCGGCGGGATGATCGCATTCACGCGCGAGCCGTCCGGCAGGCGCGCATCGACCATCGGGCTCGATTCGTCGATGCGGCGGCCCACGCGCGAGACGATCTTGTCGATGATCTTCATCAGGTGGGCGTCGTCGGTGAAGGTGACGTCGGTCAGTTCCAGCTTGCCGCGGCGCTCGACGTAGACCTGCTTGTGGGTATTGACCAGGATGTCCGACACGCTCGGATCGGCCAGCAGCGGCTCCAGCGGGCCGAAGCCCAGCATCTCGTTCTGGATGTCGCGCGTCAGCGTCTTGCGTTCGGCGTCGTTGATGACGACCATCTCTTCTTCGAGCAGGCGCTCGACCAGCAGGCGCAGCTCCTGGCGGATCTGGTCCTGGTTCAGGCGCTGCATGCTTTCCAGGTCGACGCGGTCGAGCAGCGCCTCATGGATGCGGGCCTTGAGCTGGTGGTAGGCGCGGTTGTCGATCGGACCGCCGCGCTGGGCGACGGGACGGGCGACGCTGCCCGCGCCGGCATCGCCGTTCATGCTGGCCAGGCGTTCACGCAGGGAGGATGGGGGCATCATGTTCATCTCGGTCTCTCTTTAGTTCGGGCGTCAGCTCAGTTGTCTGCTCATTTGTCCGACTTGCGGCGTTTGAACAGGCGCGCCATCATGCCGGCGGCCTGCACGGGCTCGGCTTCGCCGGTCAGGCTGCGCGCCATCGTCATCAGGGCCATGCTCAGCTGGCTGTCCGGCGCCAGGCGCGTCACCGGCACGCCCTGGTTGACCGACTTGGCGGCGGCGTCGTAGTGGTTCGGCATCGTGCGCAGGTGCGTGGTGTCGAACGCTTCCTCGAGATCCTTCAAGCGGATATCGCTGTTGTTGTCGTGGCGGTTGACGATCAGCTCGACCTTGTCGTTGCCGTACTCCAGGTTGCGGAACACGGTCAACAGTCGCTTGCCGTCGCGGATATACGGCAAGGTGGTCTGCAGCACCGGATAGATGGTGTCGGCATGGTCCAGCGCGCGGATGCTGACGGGGTCAAGGCTGCGGCCGACGTCCAGCACGATGAAGTCGTACTGGCGGCGCGCCAGCTTGATAATGGCGTCGATGTGCTCGGGCTTGACATCGCTGGCGTGGGCCGGATCGGACGGCGCGGCCAGCACGCTGAAGTTCGGCGTCACGCTGACCATGCTCGAGGAAAGGAAGGACGGGTCCAGGCGGTGGATCTGGGTCGCGACATCCGACAGCGTGGCCAGCGGCTTGCTGTCCGAGACGAACAGCGAGGCGTCGCCGAACTGCAGGTTCATGTCGATCAGGGCGACGCGCTTGGCGCCGCCGGCGCTGAGCGCATAGGCCAGGTTGGTAGCCAGGAACGTCGCGCCGCTGCCGCCTTTGCACGAAATGAAAGCCAGCACCCGGCCCTGGGCCGCGCCCTGGCTGCCGAACTTCTCGGCGACGTGGTCGACCGCCGCCACCAGTTCTGCAGGCGCAGGACGGGCCGCCAGCACTTCGCGCACGCCGGCGCGCATCGCGCGCAGCAGGAAGTCTTGCGACAGGTCTTCGGACAGGACGATGAAGGCCATGCGCGGGAAGAGGTGGCCCAGGCGCTCGAGCTGGTCGAGCTCACCCTCGTCGGCGCGCGGGGCATCGACGATCAGGAGGTCGGGCGCGGCTTCGTCGGCCATGGTCGCCAGGCGCGCCGGGGTGCCGGCGATCATGTCGACTTCATCGCTGCCCGGGCGGGCGCGCAACTGGCGCGACAGCTCGATCAGGTGGCGCTCGTCGCGCGAAAGGACTGCGATCTTCATGGTGGCTCTCTGCTGTTATTTGCCGAAGGCGCTGGCGTCGCCTTGCGACGTCGGGGTCACGTACGAATTCTGGTAGTTGGCATAGGCCGCAACGGCGGCGCGGGCATCGCTGCCCCGCTCCACGCGCGGCTGAGGCGGGATCGCCTGGCTGGCGATCATGGCGCGCACGCTGTCGCCATTGGTGGCCGGGCCTTCGGTGGCGCAACCCGCCAGCATCGTCAGGGAAGCCAGCAGGCTGGCGCACAGGATGGTTTTCATGTTTATTCCTTCGAAGTGGCGGCGCGCTTGCCTTCATGCTGGCCGCCGAGCAGGAACTCGGTACGGCTCGGCTGCACGTAGTGGTCGGTCGGCAGCGCCGGCACGGCTTCCATCGGCTTGGCCAGGCGCGGCGTCACGATGAACACCAGCTCGGTGCGGTCGTTCTGGAAGTCACTGCTGCGAAACAGCGTGCCCAGCACCGGCACTTCGCCCAGGAAGGGGAAGCGCTTGATATTGCTGGTCACGTTATTGCGGATCAGGCCACCGATGGCGAAGCTCTGGCCGTCCAGCAGCTGCACCGTGGTCGAGGCGCGGCGGGTGGTGAACGACGGCAGGATCGCGCTCGCGTTGCCGGTGGTGGCCGACGTGATGCCGATGCCTTCGCGGTTCAGTTCCGACACTTCCGGCGCCACGCGCAGGTTGATGCGGCCGCCGGCCAGCACGGTCGGCGTGAATTTCACGGCCACGCCGTATTCCTTCTCTTCGAGCGTGATGGTGGGCGTGCCGGTGCCCGACGATTGGGCGACCGGGATGAAGATCTTGCCGCCGGCGAGGAAGCTGGCTTCCTGGCCGCTGACGGCCATCACGTTCGGCTCGGCCAGGATCTTGACCAGGCCGTCGCGCTTCTCGCCGTCGATCGTCAGTTCCTTGATGCCGGTGCCGACGCCGCCGATGCTGCCGGCGCCGCCGCTGAGCAGGCTCGAGACGACGCCATAGGTCCAGCTGCCGTTGGTCTTGGTATAGCCGGCCTTGGCGCCCAGCTGGTCGACCAGCGATTTAGACACTTCGGCGATCTTCACTTCGAGCATGACCTGCTGCGGGGCGGCGATCGACAGCATGTTCAGCACCTTGGCGCCGGTCGATGGGGCCGCGCCGCCACTGCTTGCGGACGCCGGAGCGCCGACGCCGGCCGGCGACGGGCTGCCAGCGCCGGTATTCGAGTCAGCGGCGGCCGCGCCGATCGCCTGGAAGGCGGTCGCCAGTTCCACCAGCTGGCTGGCAACGGCGGCGTCGCTCACCATGCCCGACAGGATCAGCGCGTTGCCGCTGCTGCCGATGCGGATGTCCTTCTCTTGAGGGAACAGCGTGTCGACCTGGCTGCGTAGGGCCGAGGTATCGACGCCGACGGCGATGTCGATCACGGTCGACTTCTTGTCGCGGCCGGACACGATCAGGTTGGTGGTGCCGACGCTGCGCGCCACGATCACCACCTCGCCCGAATTCGGGACCACCACATTGGCCACTTGCGGGTCGCCCACCGTGACCTGGCTGGCAGGCGTGCAGAAGCGCTTGATGACCGACTTGCCGCGCACCAGCTCCAGGCGCGGGGCGGCGTCGCTGCGCAGGTCGATGCAGTCGGCGGCGGATACCACGCCAGCCTGCAAGGCCAGCGCCAGGGTCAGGCTCGAGGCCAGCAGAGTTTGTTTGAACGATGGATTCATGATGGGGTCTTCAATCAAAAGCTTTGCGAAGCGGCGTCCAGGCCGCGGATCACGAGCACGCCGTCGCCGCGCGGCGCGCTTTGGCGCACCGGGGCCGGCGCATGTGGCGCTGGCTGATACACAGGTTCCTGCACCGCGACCGGCGCCGGCGCGGTCGTACGTTCCGGCAGGCCCAGCACCGACTCGCGGGTGGCGCCGGTGGTGGCGGCCGGCTGCGGATCGACCTGGTTGCGCAGCACCAGCGACAGTTCGCCGATCGAGCGCGCCAGGTCGAGTTTTTCGACCTGGTCGGGGGTCAGCTCGAGCGTGACGGCGTTCACGACGCGCGGCTTGCTGTCGTCGACCGTCGATTCCTGGGCCACGGCCAGCACCAGGATCCGTTCCAGCACGATCTTCGAGATCGACGGCGAGGCGGCCAGGTCGCTGCCGGTGGCCTGCAGGTTGACCAGGATGTCGACGTAGTTGCCCGGCAGCGCGAAGCCGGCCACGCCCACCACGTCGTTGACGCGCACCGTCATGGCGCGCTTGCCGGCGCTGACCACGGCCGACAGGCCGCCCAGCGTGCCTTTCGGCGCCAGCTTCGATTCGGTGACCGGCTCGCCGACCAGAATCTCGGCGCGTGCGATGCGGCCTTCGACTGCCTTGAGGTCGGTGATGGCGCCCGGCGGGACCGACGTGGCCGGCCAGTCGGCCAGTTGCAGGCTGGTCGGGGCCAGGCGCGAACCCTGGTTGATGTTGGCGACCGCCACCACCACGCGGGTGCCGGACGGGCCTTGCTCGCCCATCCATTTGGCGGCCATCACGACCGCGCCCAGCGCCAGCACCATGGCCACGCCGATGATCAGGAAGGCCCGCGAACGGGTGACGGAATTACGCATTGTTGTACTCCACGACGCCGCGTTCACGGCGTTCAAGCTCCAAGGGGCGGCCGGCGGCGCCGGCAGCGAAATAGTTGTCCCAGGCCCAGTCGATGGTCTGGCGGTTAAGTATTGGGGCGCGCTCTTCATAGCGCGCCAGGTCGCGCAGCTGACGGACCAGGTCGCGCGGGTAGCAGGCCAGCAGCGGCACCTTGCGCTCGTCGTGACGCGCCAGCAGGTAGTCGAAAGCGGCGCCGTCGAAAAGCACGCCGGCTTGCGCGCAGGCCTGGCGGAACAGCGTCGCGTACTCTTCGTCCGACGCAGCCGGCACCTCGATCTTGTAGCCCAGGCGGCGCAGAAAAGCGCCGTCCGACAGGCGCTGCGGCACGAAGTTCGACGAGAACACGACGATCACGTCGAACGGAATCTGGAAGCTGTGGCCGGTGTGCAGGGTCAGGTAATCGACGCTGCGGTCCATCGGCACGATCCAGCGGTTCATCAGGGCTTCCGGGGTGCATCGCTGGCGTCCCAGGTCGTCGATGATGAAGATGCCGTTGTTCGATTTCAGGTGCGGCGGCGCCTGGTACAGGCGGGTGTGCGGATCGAAGCGCAGGTCCAGCATGTCCAGCGTCAGCTCGCCGCCGGCCAGGGCCGCGGGGCGGCGCACGCCGCGCACCCAGCGCGCGTCCGGCGCGCTGCCGCGATCCAGCCCGGTGCCGAGGGCCACGCCGTCCTCGGCCGCCACGTGCTGCACGGCGTCGAAGAACGGGATCACCTCGCCATCCACCATCAGCGCGTACGGCACCGAGATCGTGCCGACCAGCAGGTCGCGCAGGCGCTCGGCCAGGTAGGTCTTGCCGCTGCCGGCCAGGCCGTGCAAAAAGATCGCGCGGCCCGAGTTCATCGCCGCGCCCAGCTGATCCAGGACCAGCGGGTTGACCACGACGCCCTCGAAGGCGGCCGCCATGGCGGCGCGCGTCACCTGCATCGCCGCCACGCTCTGGGCCTTCACCTGGGCGGTGTAGGCGGCCAAGGTCACCGGCGCCGGGCCGGCATAGGCGTTGCGCGCGACCGCATTGGCGGCGCGCGCGCGGCCGGCGTCGGTCAGGATGTACGACAGGTCGGCGTCGGTGCCGCTGTTGCCGACCCGCGCGATTTCGCACAGCTTCTCGACGCGCAGGAAGGCGACCAGCGGATCGATGACGCTGACGTTCAGTTTCAGGTGGCTGGCCAGTTCCGCCAGGCGCAGCTGCCCGCGCTGGAACAGCACTTTCGAGATCAGCTCGGCCAGGAACAGGAACGGTAGCCCGGTGTCGTCGACCGTGCGCGGGGCACGGGCGTTGGCCGGCGCCAGCAACGCGTCGTTCACAGCGGCAGCTCCCCGTACGCACGGATCCACAGCACGCAGCCGACGGTCGCGACCGCGATCGCCACCGCGTACGGCAGGCGGCCGCTGGCCGCTTGCGGCGGCGTGACCGGCGCGGCGATGCTGCCGGCCAGCGCCGAGAGCGTGGTGTGCATGGCCATCTGGTAGGCATTGCCCACCAGGCGGCGCAGGCTGCCCTGCCAGGCGGCGAACGCCAGCGCCAGCACGCCGCCGGCCACCAGGGTGACCAGGCCGACGGTCAGGACCTGGCCGGCGCCGACAAAAGCGCCCACCATCGCCAGCAGCTTGACGTCGCCGGCGCCCATCAGGCGCAGCGCGTACATCGGCAGCAGCAGCGCCAGGCCCAGGCCCAGGCCGCCCAGCGCCTGCAGCAGTCCGGATCCACCCATCTGTGCGGCGAACAGGCCATCGCCCGCCGGCAGCACGGCGTGCAGCACCAGCGCCGCCAGCATGCCCGGGAATACCACCGCATTCGGAATGCGGCGCGCGCGCACGTCGTGGAACACGGCGGCGGCGAGCAAGGCGAACAGCACGATCAGTGGAAGAGTTGACAAGGTGGACTCCGGTCGAAAAAAAATCCGGAACGCCGAACGGTGTTCCGGATCGGGGCCGCCAGGCGCGGCGGCCGGGCGCCGTGCTTAGGCTGCCTTCGGTTGCTGGATCTTCTTGGCCAGTGCGTCGAACAGGGTGTTGATGTTGGTGCCCAGCAGGGTGACGCCTGCGATGATGACGCCGGCGATCAGCGAGGCGATCAGTGCGTACTCGATTGCGGTGACGCCGTCTTCTTCTTTGATCAGGTTCTTGATGAAGTTCATGGTAATTCCTTTCAGTGATATAAATTAGTTGGGCTTTATGCGCTCGTCCACACGGCCAATGCCGCAATGAAGCAGACGACTGCGAGCAGGACGCTCAGGACCAGGTACGACATTGCCGGGCTGCCGCTTCTTTCGTAGTGGTGCTCGGGGTTGTCTTCCCGCTTCTGTTCGATGTCGTACACGTTCGCTCCTGTCCTCTTGCCGCCGTACCGTATGAATCGATACGCAGCGCATGAGTTGAATCTTACGGATCGGCAGTTTTGTTGCCATCCGTCAAAACTACCTTTTTGAGGGGGACTTGTTGCCGTGGCGGTCTAGGACATATGTCCTAGACGCTGTGTGGGAGGGTGCTTACGAGGGGGTGGCGCCCTGGGAAGGCGCCGGGGGAGACGGTCAGGACAGGCCGTGCTTGGTGGCGTAGACGTACAGTTCGAGGCGGTTCGCCACGTCCAGCTTCTGGTAAATCGTGGTCAAGTGGTTGCGCAAGGTGCGCTCGGAAATGAAAGCGCGCTCGGCCAGGTCCTTGTTGAGGGCGCCCTTGCCCTGCACGATCATGCCGATCACCTCGCGTTCGCGCGCCGTGAGCGAGGCGATGCGCTGGGCTTCCGGATCGGCTTTCGGCGCGGGGGCCACCAGCTGGCCCAGCAGGACCTGCATCAGCGTCTGGTCGAGCCACAGCTCGCCGCCATGTACCTTGCGCACCGCCGCCAGCACGTCGTCGGTCGGCGCCTCCTTGCTGACCACGCCGCGGGCGCCGGCCTTGACCGCCGCCGCCAGCGTCGCGTGGTCGCGGTTGGCGCTCAGGATGACCACCCTGGTGCAGCCGTTCCCGATCAGCGCCGGCAGGAAATCGATCGAACTGCTGCCCTTCAGGTCGAGGTCCAGCAGCACGATGTCAGGGCTGAACTCGGCGCACAAGGTCCTGGCCTCGATGCCGTCGCTGGCGCTGCCGACCAGCTGGAAGGCGTCGCCCTCGGCCTGGATCAGGCGTTCCAGGCCCCACAACATGGTTTTATGGTCGTCGACCAGCAAGATACGAATGGTCATGTCTCTCCTTGAAACTTTGCGTGTTCAGATCGGAATGCGGATGCGCAGCAGGGTCTGGCGGCCGTCGGCCTCCACCTCCAGCTTGCCGCCCAGGCCCTGGACCCGCTCGGCGATCGAGCGCGGCACGAAGGGCGCGGCGGCCTGTCCGGCCACGGCCGCCGGGTTGAAGATGTCGATGGCGAGCGTGCCGCCCTCTTCCTCGACCACGACGCCGGCCGTGCGCGCCCGTGTGTGCTTGCAAATATTGCTGATGCCTTCGGTGACGATCTGGAACACCTCGGCCGCCATGCGGTCGTTGATGGCGCTGTCGGCATGCATTTCCAGCATCACGTCCAGGCCATAGAAGGTCTCCACCTGGTGCAGCTGGCGCCGCAGCGCGATCAGCAGTTCCGGTTCTTCCTGGCGCCCGCTGCGAAAGCGCTGGGCGAAATCGCGCATATCGCCGATCACGCCCGAGCACATCGCCATCAGGCGGTCCAGCTCGGGCGCCACCGGACTGTCGTCGCCGGCCTGGTTGCGGATCGCGGCCACCGCATGGCGCAGGCCGATATAAGGCTGGATCGTGCTGTCGTGCAGGTCCCGCGCGATGGTCTGGCGCTCGCGGAACGCCGCCTCCGACGCCAGGCGATCGAGCAGGTCGATGGTCTCGATGACCGGGAAGGCCTGCTGCACGATGTGTTTCAGGAAACTGGCATCGCTGCGCTTGAGCCTGGCGCCGGTGACGACGATGCGGCCGCTCCCCTTGCGCAGGGGGAGCGAAACGCTGATGAATCCTTCGGCATCGAGCAGGTCGGCCACGTGGCCGCAGGCGTCGCGGTCGGCCCGGTGCCAGTCGCGCGTGTCCTTGCCCTGACGCAGCGCGGTGGCGCGGCCCAGCACGAACAGGCCGAAATGGCGCGGCGCCGCCTGGTACAGGCTGGCGCCATCCTCGAGCGCCAGCAGCGGCTCGATGTCGGCCGCATCCGGGCGGCTGCGGCTGATTGCACGAGCGCTCTTCGGATGGTGGGCGGTGCTCATGACCCAGCGCTCGTGGCTGTCCTGCATCAGCAGCACGCAGCTGTCGGCGCCATAGAAACGCAGGATTTTTTCCATCAGCGAATCCAGCGTGTGCTGGACCCCGAAGCGTGGATTGGACAGGCGGCTGACGTCGCGCAGCAACGCCAGCCGGCGGCGCTGGTCGACCGCCAGCCCGCCCCAGAACGCGACCATATAGCCCAGCGCCAGCACGAAGGTGGCGCGCAGCAGCAGGATGTGCAGCGACGCCAGGCCCTGCGCCGCCAGCACCGATACTGCCACCACGCCGACCGAGCCGAGCGTGAGCTTGGCGCCGGCGTCGAAGCCATGGCGGAAGGACGCCGCCAGGATGGCGAAGAAGAAGAACGAGAAAAAGGGACTGGCGCTGCCGCCGCTGGCCCAGACGATCAGGCCATACCAGGCGATGTCGATCCAGTACACCAGCGGACCGTGCGAAAAGCCGGCGCGGTAGCCGGCGATCGCCAGCAGGGTCAGGCTGTGCAGCACATAGGCCGCGAACACGGCCCAGGTCCATTCGCCCGTGATCGTGACGCCGCCCGGCCCGATGTACAGGGTGAGCAGCGCCGACACGGCCAGCAGCACGCGCATGCCGAACACCATCCAGACCTCGGCGTCGGCCGAGACCACGCGCTGCTCGGCGGTGGACTGGCCCGCGCGCGGGCGGACCGATGAACGAAGAAGCGATGGGACGATGCTAGCTAGCCAATTCATGTTGTGCGGCGCCGACAGAGGCGTTGAATCCTTTCTAAAAGCGATGCGGGAAATGATTTTTGCCCTGTAGAATCCCCGAAGCTTACCGCATGCCTGGTCATACTTTCCGTAAAATTTCCTGGATTACGATGTGTTCCCTTCCCCGACGTCAGTCCGGCGCCACACTCGTCGAGATGGCGATCATCGCACCCGTGTTCCTGCTGGTGCTGGTCGCGATCATCGAACTGAGCATGATGTTCTTCGCGACCCTCACCATGCAGTATGCGGTGCGGGAAGGCGGCCGCTACGCCATCACGGGCGAGACCGCCGATCCCGCCGCCGTCATCGCCAGGATCCGCAGCAACGCGCTCGGCATGTATGAGCGCACGGCGCCCCAAGTCTCTGTCAACGGCACCAAATACACCAGCTACGGCAAGGGCATGTTCGGCGCGCCCGGCGACATCCTCGTCATCCAGCTCGACTGCAGCTGGCCGGTGACGACGCCCCTGCTGTCGAGCTTCTTTACGGATGGCACCTACCGCTTTTCCGTCGCTGCCACCATGCGCAACGAGATATTCCCTTGATGCAACCTGAAACGCGCAAAACCGTCATGACTGTACCGAAAAACCGCAAATCCGAGCGCGGCGTTGCGGCGGTCGAGTTCGCCTTGCTGCTGCCGATGCTGGTGATCCTGGCGCTGTGCGCCATCGACGGCGCCCGCGCCCTGCAGGCAAACATCATCATGACCAATATCGCGCGCGAGGGCGCCAACCTGGCGGCGCGCGGGGGCACCGACCTCGAGGACGGCAGTCAGGACATCATCTATGCGGTGATGGCGAGCGCGCCACCGCTGAACGTCAACCAGCAGGGCATGATGTACATTACGCGCGTGATGGGCGTGCCCGGCACCGGCGGCACGCGCAGCGTGGTGCTGGACCAGTACCGCTGGGACGACGCCGAGCGTAATCTCGGCGCCCGCAAGAGCGCCTACCAGCCGGCCAGCCGGATCTATTCCTGCGGCTCGTGGAGCAGCGCGGGCAAGTGCTCCAGCGTCAGCAGCAGCTCGCGGCCGGCCGCACCGGTGCTGACGGGCAAGCTCGACGATGGTGAGATCGTCTATGTGGTCGAGACTTTCTACAAGTTCGACATGTTGGTCAGCGCCTTTACGTTCAAAGAAAATGCTCTGCCCGCCTTCGGGCCCGACCTGTATTCCATGAGTGTGTTCTGATATGCGTCCGATTCTTCACCGGCAGCGCGGCGCTGTCGCCATCATGGTGGCCATCGCCATGCTCGTGCTGCTCGCCGTGGTGGGCCTGACCATCGATGCCGGCCTGGCCTATCTGGTCAAGGCGCGCCTGAACGCCGCGGTCGACTCGGCCGCCCTGGCCGGGGCGCGGGCCGTCACCACCGGCAATAACCAGGCCGAACAGACCGCCAATGCGCGCACGGCAGCGGCAGATTTCTTTGCGGCCAATATTCCAAGTAACTACCTGCTATCGTCGCCCAGGATCCTGAGCACCAATGTCACCTTCAAGGGCGGCCAGGCGTTCATCGACGTCGAGGCGGATGCGAAGATGCCGTTGTCGATCATGCAGGTGATGGGTTTCGCGTCGCTGACGCCGGTGGCGAATGCCCAGACCATCCGCAATGACCTGGACATGGCGCTGGTGATCGATACCTCGGGTTCGCTCAAGGATTCCGCTGCGACGGTGAGAGCTTCCTCGAAGAGTTTCCTCAGCAAGTTCAACGTCACCCAGGACCGGGTGGCGCTCGTCCACTTCGCTTCCGGGGTGGAAGCGGACAATCCCATCAACGCATCGGCACGCGGATTCAACCGCACCGCAATGAATAATGCGATCAATGGCTATGTGTTCGACGGCGGCACCGCGTCCTTCGAAGGCATGTGGGAAGCGCGCCGCCAGCTCAACCTTGTTTCTTCCGGCAACCGCTCGACGATGCGCGTGATCGTGTTCTTCTCGGACGGCGCGCCGACGGCCTTTGGCGCCCTCCCCGAGTTCATCAACGCGAACGATTGCAAGACCCCGGGCGCGATCGACCGTGTGCTCAGGGAAGCCGGGCTGGCCGACCTGGGGTCGAGCGAGAAGAAATACGTGAGCGAGGGCTGCAAGACCTGGCGCATGGCCTTCAATCTTTCCACCTGGAGCAACTCCCCGGTGCCGACGGTGCGACGCCTGCCCGAGTGGTATAACGGGCGCAGCAGTTCGGTGCGCGAGTTTCCCGTCGTGACCGACACGCCACGCCAGGTCACCGCGGACATCAGCACGCCGGCGCTTTACGAACGCAATATCCTGCGCGCATCGCGCAACCTCGCCGAAGCCGCGGCGGCCAAGGCGCGGAGCGAAGGCATCGTCGTCTTCACGCTGGGCTTCGGGTCGGGACTGAAAGACGTCGAAGCGAGCGACACGACCAGCAATGGCGAAACCATCCTGAAATGCATGGCGAACACGGTCGATGCACCGAAACGCTGCCAGAATCCGGCCCAGCCAGTCGGCATGTATTGCTACGCCGCGACCGACGCCGACCTGACGCCCTGCTTCTCGCGCCTGGCTTCGGCCATCCTGCGCATTTCGAAGTAAGCGCCAGGCGCAGGGCGCCCCGGATGAGACCGGCGCGCCCTCCACCAACCGATCACATCAGCTTGTCGAGCGTGATCGGCAACTCCCGCACCCGCTTGCCGCAGGCATTGTAGATCGCATTCGCGATCGCCGCCATCGTGCCGGTAATGCCGATCTCGCCGACCCCGCGCATGCCGGCCGGAGCATGCGGATCGGGGATGTCGAGCCACATCACCTCCACCTCCGGCACGTCCAGGTGCGCCGGCACGTGGTATTCCGACAGGCTGGCGTTCACGACCCGGCCGTTGCGCTCGTCGAAATGCGTCTCTTCCATCAACGCCGCGCCCAGGCCCATGATCATCCCGCCCCGCAGCTGGCTGGCGGCGGTCTTGGCGTTGAGGATGCGCCCGACATCGAAGGAGCCGAGCAGGCGCGTGACGCGCGGCTCGCCGGTGACGACATTGACCCGTGCCTCGCAGAAGATCGCGCCATACGAATGCATCGACCAGTGCACGCTCTCCTGCGCCGGCGGCGCCTTGGCGGTCACGTCCACCTCGTCGCGCCCGGCGCGCGCCAGGATGTCGGCATAGCTCTCCCAGCGGCTGGCCTCGTCGACCTTGCACAGCCCACCGTCGCGCGCACGCACCTGCTCCGGTTTCAAGCCCGCCAGCGGGGAATCGCGGCCGGCCAGCTTGAGCAGCTCGGCGCACAGCGCCTCGTGCGCGGCCTTGACCGCCGCCGCGATGACGGCGGTCTGCTGGGAGCCGCCCGCCATCACCGCTCCCGGCATCGATGAATCGCCATAGCCGAACTCGACCTTCTCCAATGGCAGGCCGAGACGGGCCGCGCTCAACTGGGTCTGGGCGGTGGCCGTGCCCATGCCCATTTCGTGCGCCGCCACCGTCACCCGCGCCCGGCCGTCGCGGCCCAGCACGATGCGCGCCGCGCCGCCATCCATCCGGTAATAGGGGAACACGGCGCTGGCGCAGCCCAGGCCGACCAGCCACTCGCCTTCCTGGCGCATGCCGGGCTTCTGGTGGCGCTCCTGCCAGCCGAAGGCCTGGGCGCCGGCGCGGTAGACCTCGATCAGGTGGCGCGACGAGAACGGCGTGCCCTTGGTCGGGTCCTGCACCGGCTCGTTACGCCGGCGCATCACGATGGGATCGATGCCCAGCCGGTCGGCCAGCTCGTCCACCGCGCTCTCCAGCGCGAACGAGCCCACCGATTCGCCCGGCGCGCGCATGGCGACGTTGGCCACCATATTCATGTGCACCTTCTGCACCTCGAGTTTCATGTGCTTCGCCGCATACAGCACGCGCGCATTGTGGATGAAGGGCTCGGGAAAGGCGTTGTAGTCGGTCATCACGGCCACGCCGGCGTGGATCAGCGCGTCGAAGCGGCCATCGCGGTCGGCGCCGATGGCCACCCGCTGCTCGGTGCAGGTGCGGCCGCCGACCATCCGGTACACGCCCTCGCGCGACAGCATCACGCGCACCGGCCGCCCGGACAGCCTGGCGGCGGCCGCGGCCAGGATATGGTGCTGCCACACCAGCTTGCCGCCGAAGCCGCCGCCCACGAAGGGCGAGGTGACCCGCACCTGTTCCTGTTCGATGCCGAACACCTGGGCCAGGGTGAAGGCGGTGTTGTCGATCGCCTGGCTGGCGTCGTGGATCGTAAGCTGGTCGCCGTTCCAGGCGACGGTCACCGCGTGCAGCTCGATCGCATTGTGGTTCTGGCGCGGCGTGCGGTACACGGCGTCGATCCGCTGCGGCGCCGTCGCCAGCGCGGCTTCGGCGTCGCCGATCACGTCCTGCAGCGGCTCGCCCATGAAGGCGCCGACCTCGATGCCGGCCGCGCGCGCCGCCTCCATGGTCGTGACCGCGTCCTCGCTCTCGTAGCGCACCCGCACCAGGCTGGCGGCGTGGTCGGCCTGTTCCCGGCTCTCGGCCAGCACCACGGCCACCGGCTGGCCGTTCCAGTGCACGCGGTCGTCCTGGAATACCGGCAGCGCATCGCCGCTGCCGCCCATCGGTTCCCGCATCATCACGGGCGGCGGCGCCATCTTCGGCGCGTTATGGTGGGTCATCACCAGCACCACGCCGGGCGCGGCTTCGGCCGTAGCCGTGTCGATGCCGGCGATGCGGCCCTTGGCCACGGTGCTGTGGACCAGGGCCGCGTAAGTCATCCCGTCCAGCGCGAATTCGGCCGCGTACCGCGCCTCGCCCTTCACCTTCAGCGGCCCGTCCAGGCGCGACAGCGGTGCGCCGATCAGCGGGTCGTCGCTCGACGCCAAGGGGTCTGGCTTGCCGCCCGTGACGTAGCGGTCGGGCGCCAGCGCGACCGCCTTCTGCATGATCGCCTGGCCGGCCTTCTGGATGTTCTGCACGATCTTCATGCTCGATCTCCTCAGGAATGGACGGTGGCAAGGCGGCCGAGCACGGCCACCATCGTGCGCTGGGCCAGCGGGATCTTGAACGCGTTGTCGCGCAAGGGCCGGGCGTCGGCCATCTCGGCGCGCGCCGCGGCCTCGAAATGGACCGCATCGGCCGGCTGGCCTCGCAGCATCTGTTCCAGCATCGTCGCCCGCCACGGCTTGTGCGCCACGCCGCCCAGCGCCAGCCGCACGTCCACGACCACGCCGTCCCGGACCTCGAGCGCGGCCGCCACCGACACCAGCGCGAAGGCATAGCTGGCGCGGTCGCGCACCTTGCGGTAGGTGGAGTTGGCGCCGAAGGCCAGCGCCGGGATCTCGATCGCCGTAATCAGTTCGCCCGGCTGCAGGACGGTCTCGCGTTCGGGATGGTCTTCGGGCAGCAGGTGGAAACCCGTGAACGGGACCTGGCGCTCTCCACCCATGCCCTGCAGGTGGACGACGGCGTCGAGCGCGGCCAGCGCCACGCACATATCGGACGGATGGGTGGCGATGCAGGCGCTCGAGGCCCCCAGCACCGCGTGCATGCGGTGCACGCCCTGCTGCGCGTCGCAGCCCTCGCCCGGATTGCGCTTGTTGCAGTGGGCGCCGTCGCGGTCATAGAAATAGGAGCAGCGGGTGCGCTGCAGGACGTTGCCGGCGACGCTGGCCATATTGCGGATCTGGCCCGACGCGCCGGATGAAATTGCGCGCGCCAGCAGGGGGAAACGCGTGCGCACCGCGCGGTGCTCGGCCAGCGCCGTGTTCTTGACGGCGGCGCCGACCAGCAGGCTGCCATCTAGCCGTTCCTCGATCTGCTGCGACAGGCCGCTGACGTCGACCAGCTGCGCCGGCCGCTCGATGGTCTCGCGCATCAGGTCGACCAGGTTGGTGCCGCCGCCCAGATAGCGGCTGCCTGCCGCCGCGCCCTGGCGCACGGCGTCCTGCGCGTCGTGCGCGCGTGCAAAGGTGAACGGGTTCATGAGCCCTCCCCGGCCACAGCCCTGCCGCGCAGCTGCACGTGGTGTTCGGTCACCGCCGCGACGATGCCGTTGTAGGCGCCGCAACGGCACAGGTTGCCGCTCATGCGCTCGCGCACCTCGTCCTCGCTGCACGCGATCGACTCCGCGCCGATGTCTTCGGTGACGTAGCTCGGCACGCCGCGCCGCAGCTCGGCCTCCATGCCCAGCGCCGAGCATATCTGGCCGGGCGTGCAATAGCCGCACTGGAAGCCGTCGTGCTCGATGAACGATTGCTGCAAGGCGTGCAGCTGACCGTCGTGGGCCAGGCCCTCGACCGAGGTGATGGCGCGCCCCTGGTATTGCACGGCCAGGGCCAGGCAGGACAGGATGCGCTGCTCGCCGTCGAGCAGCACGGTGCAGGCGCCGCAGGCGCCCTGGTCGCAGCCTTTCTTGGTGCCGCTCAGGTGCAGGTGCTCGCGCAGGAAATCGAGCAGGGAGACGCGCGGGTCGTCCGGGAGGGCGACGGCGTTTCCATTGATGGTGATGGTGGACACGGTAAAAACTCCTCCTCGGTGGCGGTCACCCGCCTGGCAACGATGCGGGAAAGTGACCGTATGTGCTCCTTGAACGAGTACCAAGTGTAGAGTCAGCCGTGCCGAAAAGGCGCACGTTTGAGGGTCAGGATGGCGGTTCGGAGGATCGTGCAACGCGTCGATCCGCGCCTGGAGCGGCGGTGCTGATGGAGACCGCGACTGGGTCGCTGGCCGGGAAGGATTCGGCAAGCGCTTCGTCGAGCGCCGCTTCGTCGTGCGGGTCCTGGCGCGCCGGCATATCGTCGTGCATTTGCCGGCGCGATTTTTCCCCGCGCCGTTTCGCCTGGACGGAAATTGTCATCTGTTCGCTCCCATGCGTCGCAGCCGCCGGACGGCGGCCGTCTTGATTCAATGTAGTGCACCGAGGGCCGCTGCGCCAGCACGGAATGAAGCCCGCCCCTGCATCAACCCGCCGCATCCAGGTAGACGCCGCGCTCGAGCGACAGGCCGCGCTTGACGTCGCGCGTCAGCGCATCGGCCAGCACTTCTTCCTGCCCCGCCTCGAGGGCGGCGATGGCCTGGGCCACGACGTCGACGGGCGTCGCCTTCGGCGCGTCGATGCCGGCGGTCATGTCGGTATCCATAAAGGCCACGTGCAGGCCGAGCACCTGCGTGCCCTGCGGCTTGACGGCGATGCGCACGCCATTGGTCATCGACCAGGTGGCGGCCTTCGACATGGCGTAGGTGGCGGCGCCCGGGATGCTGATCCAGCTCAGCACCGACAGCACGTTGACGATGGCGCCGCCGCCATTGGCGCCGAGGACCGGCGCGAAGGCGCGGCACATGGCGAGGGTGCCGAACAGGTTGGTGTCGAGCTCCTGCCGCGCGCGGTCGGCGGCTTCGTCGTCGAACACATGGCCGCCGCGCACGATGCCGGCATTGTTCACCAGCAGCGTCACGTCGGCGCATTCGGCGGCCGCCCGCCGCACCTGCTCCGGGCGGGTGATGTCGAGCTCGAGGGGAATGACGTCCGGCAGGCCGATGCCGCGCGGATCGCGCGCGCCGGCATACACCTTGCGCGCGCCGGCTTCGAGCAGCAGGCGGGCCCAGGCGCGGCCCAGCCCGCGATTGGCGCCCGTGACGAGCACGATGGAATCCTTGACCTGCATGGCGTCTCTCCCGTATCGATATCCGGCCGTCCGGACCAGTGCCGATACTACGGCGGTGTCTGCCGCCCCAGGTAGTGAAACCTTGTGAAACCAGCCGCAGGCAGTGAAGCGACCTCTCCCATTCGCCACAGACGCCCCGGCGCAGCCGCTTTCATCACAGGAATTCACACCCGCCGCCGCGCGCCGCGGCTAAGCTCGATCACGGTTCCAGCAGCGGAACGTCCGACCACCACCAGAACAAGGAGTCCCCATGACCTCGCAGCGCACCCTACTTGCCGCAACGCTCCTCCTGTCCGCCTTGTCGGCTGGCGCCCACCAGGGCAAAAGCACCCACCAGGGCGGCATCCAGAGCGCCTCTGCCAAGGCCGTCAAGGCCGACTACGACATCGTCCACACCAAGATCACGAGCGAAGGCAACGTCGCTACCTTCCACATCGCCGTATCGGGCAAGGCCGGCAAGACCTATCCGACCAAGACCGGCAAGCTGGGCGGCAGCGCGGTGTTTTCCTATGTGTGGCCGACCACCATCGACCCCTATGCGGTCGGCTTCGAGAGCAAGGCCGGCATCCTGGCATTCGCCGTCACCTCCCATCCAGATTTCGACGATACCCCGCTGTACGACGAGAATGGCGACGGCGACACCGGCAATGACGGCAACCTGTGGCACTCGCACTGGGTCGTGCTCACGAAGGACGATGCCTGCGGCAAGGATGCGTTGAAGGTGGTCGATATTCCCGAGGGGAGCAAGCCGCGCCTGCCCAAGACCTGGCCCGGCTTTCCGATCCTGCTCGACAGCCCGGGCTGGAGCCCGCTGTTCAAGGGCGACTCGCTCGAAGTCAAGGTGCCGTTCGACGATATCGGCGTGGTCGAGGCGGCCAGCTTCGACGGCGTCACGGCGGCGCTGCGGGTCAATGCCAGCGTCCACAGTCCGCTGCTGTGCGTCGCTGACGTGTTCAAGGTCGCGTCCGGGAAACTGAGCTTGCCGGGCAAGGTCAACCGCTAGCATGGCGCCGCTCCGCCGTGCTGCACTTTCATCACTTTCACCACTTTCACCAGCAGAGGTCCATCATGAGCAAGCAAGCCCTGATCGTCATCGACGTCCAGAACGACTACTTCCCCGGCGGCCGCTGGGAACTGGCGAGGATGGACGCCGCCAGCGCCAACGTCGGCCGGCTGCTGCGCCATTACCGCGAACTGGGCGCACCAGTCGTCCATATCCGCCACGAATTCCCGGACGCGGCCAGCGCGCCCTTCTTCGCACCCGGCTCCGAGGGCGCGGCGATCCACCCGTCGGCGGCGCCGGCCGACGGCGAGCCGGTGCTGCTCAAGCACCATATCAATTCGTTCCGTGACACGCCGCTGCTCGACATCCTGCGCGGCCATGAGGCGGACGAGGTGGTGATCTGCGGCGCCATGAGCCATATGTGCGTCGACGCCTGCACCCGCGCCGCGAACGATTTCGGTTTCCAGGTGACGGTGGCGCACGACGCCTGCGCGTCGCGCGAACTCGAATTCGGCGGCGTCACGGTGCCGGCGGCGCACGCCCACGCCGCATTCATGGCGGCGCTGGGTTTTGCCTACGCCGACATGCGCTCCACCGACGAACTCACGGGCAGGTAGCCACGCGACGTTCGACCCGCGCCACGAAGCTGTAGCCGCGTCCCGGGACGTTGGCGACGTAGCGCGGGGCGACGGCGCAGTCGCCCAGTGCCCGGCGCAGCGCGCCGACGTGGACCCGCAGGCAGCTGTCGTCGACGATGCCGCCGGGCCAGACCGTGCGCTCCAGCTCGGCGTGGCTGACCACCTCGCCGGCGCGCTCGACCAGCGCCAGCAGCAGTGCGAACGCGCGCCTGCCCAGCCGCACCGGCGTCGTCCCCTGGACCAGCTCGCCCTGCGAGCGCAGCAGGAGAAAGTCGTCGAAGAGGTACAGCTGCGCCGGCGGCTGCAGGCCGCACGCCGATGGCCTTGCTGCGCCCGGACAGGCGCACACCGGCTTGACGAAACGGTAGCCGCGGCCCGGCACAGTGAGGATGTAGGGATCGGCCGGTCCGTCGCCGAGCGCTTTGCGCAAGGCCGACATATGCACCCGCAAGCCATTGTCCTCGACCACGGAACTGGGCCACACGGCGGCGACCAGGTCATCGTGGTCAACGACCTCGCCGGCACGCGCGACCAGGGCCAGCAGCAAGTCGAAGGCGCGCCCGCCCAGCGCCACCTGACGCTCGTCCGGTCCGCACACCAGCAGCTTGCGTCCCGCATGGAGCGCGAAACGACCGAAGGTGCAGTCGGGCCCTGCCGGCGCCAGGCCGACACGGGTCGCGGCAGCAGGCCGGGGCGGCGCAATGAAAGTGTCGGTATGCATTCGGTCGGTATCGCACGAAGGTATCGCACGGCGGGCGGGACGGGCGCCGCCCGGCGCGGCCAATGGATCGCCCGTCAATACTTCTCTACCTTAAGCCTTTGCCGGCCAGATGACAAGAAGTTAATACACAAGCCCAGGCGGCCGTTGCGGAGAAAGGACTGCCGGCGCGCGCCGCCACCGATCGTGTGACTGTGGCCTCTCCCTTCAGTCAAGTGTCGCCGGCGTGTGAATTCGCGTCTACTGACCATTGCGGGGCGGCGTGCCCAGAGCTCGCCTTTCCCATCCATTACCACCCACCACCATTCATACCGAGGAGCACCCTGCATGGCCATCTACACCACCACCGAAGGCGTCGATCTCTATTACAAGGACTGGGGCAGCGGCCAGCCCATCGTGTTCTGCCACGGCTGGCCATTGAGCTCGGACAGCTGGGAGTCGCAGATGATCTTCCTCGCCGACCAGGGCTACCGCTGCATCGCCCACGACCGCCGCGGCCACGGCCGCTCGAGCCAGCCGTGGGACGGAAACGACATGGACCATTACGCCGACGACCTGGCCGAGCTGCTCGACCACCTGGACGTGAAGGATGCGGTGCTGCTCGGTTTCTCGACCGGCGGCGGCGAAGTGGCGCGCTATATCGGCCGCCACGGGACCGCGCGGATTGCCAAGGCCGGCCTGATCTCGGCGGTGCCGCCGCTGATGCTGAAAACCGAAGCGAATCCGGGCGGCCTGCCGCTCGAGGTCTTCGACGGCCTGCGCGCCAGCCAGCTGGCCGACCGCTCCCAGTTCTACCTGGACATCCCCAGCGGCCCGTTCTACGGCTTCAACCGGCCCGGCGCCAAGGTCTCGCAAGGGCTGATCCAGTCCTGGTGGATGCAGGGCATGCAGGGCGGCCACAAGAACACCTATGACTCGATCAAGGCGTTCTCGGAAACCGACTTCACCGAAGACCTGAAGAAATTCACGATCCCGACCCTCATCATCCACGGCGACGACGACCAGATCGTGCCTATCGACGCCGCCGGTCGCGCCTCCAAGCGCCTGGTGCCGCACGCGCAGCTGATCGTTTATCCGGGCGCCCCGCATGGCCTGACCGACACCCACAAGGACCAGGTCAACGCCGACCTGCTGGCCTTCGTGCGCGGCTGAGCGCTCCCACCAACAAGAGGACGATGCCATGAAAGAGCTGACCACCGCCGCGGGCGCCCCCGTGGTCGACAACCAGAACACGATGACAGCCGGCCCGCGCGGCCCGGCCCTACTACAGGACGTCTGGTTCCTGGAAAAGCTGGCCCACTTCGACCGCGAAGTGATACCCGAGCGCCGCATGCACGCCAAGGGCGGCGGCGCCCACGGCACCTTCACCGTGACCCACGACATCACGCGCTTTACCAAGGCGCGCATGTTCTCCGAGGTCGGCAAGAAGACCGAGCTGTTCCTGCGCTTCTCGACGGTGGCCGGCGAGCGCGGCGCCGCCGACGCCGAACGCGACATCCGCGGCTTCGCGATCAAGTTCTATACCGAACAGGGCAACTGGGACCTGGTCGGCAACAACACGCCCGTGTTCTTCCTGCGCGACCCGCTCAAGTTCCCCGACCTGAACCACGCCATCAAGCGCGATCCGCGCACCGGCCTGCGCAGCGCCGACAACAACTGGGACTTCTGGTCCAGCCTTCCCGAGGCGCTGCACCAGGTCACGATCGTCATGAGCGACCGCGGCATCCCCAGGAGTTTTCGCCACATGCACGGCTTCGGCAGCCATACCTTCAGCTTCATCAGCGCCGGGGGCGAGCGCTTCTGGGTCAAGTTCACCCTCAAGACCCGGCAGGGCATCCAGAACCTGAGTGACGCGGAAAGCCAAGCCCTGATCGGCCGCGACCGCGAAAGCCACCTGCGCGACCTGTACGACAGCATCGAGGCCGGCGACTTTCCCCGCTGGACCCTGTACGTGCAGATCATGCCCGAGAAAGAAGCGGCCACGTATCGATACAACCCGTTCGACCTGACCAAGGTCTGGCTGCACGCCGACTACCCGCTGATCGAGGTCGGCGTGCTGGAGCTGAACCGCAACCCGGAGAACAACTTCGCCGAGGTCGAGCAGGCCGGCTTCAACCCGGCCCACATCGTGCCGGGCATCGGCTTCTCGCCCGACAAGATGCTGCAGGGCCGCCTGTTCTCCTACGGCGACGCGCTGCGCTACCGGCTGGGCGTGAACCACCACCAGATCCCGGTGAACGCGCCGCGCTGCCCGGTGCACAGCTACCACCGCGACGGCGCCATGCGGGTCGACGGCAACCGCGGCGGCACCACCTCGTATGAGCCGAACCGCCATGGCGAATGGCAGGACCAGCCCGATTTCAAGGAGCCGCCGCTGTCGCTCGAAGGCGCCGCCGACCACTGGAACCACCGGGTCGATGACGACTATTACTCGCAGCCGGCGCTGCTGTTCAGGAAAATGTCACCGGCCCAGCGCGAAGCGCTGTTCCAGAACACGGCGCGTGCGATCGCTGGCGCCTCGGATGAGGTCAAGGCGCGCCACATCGCCAACTGTACGATGTGCGATCCGGCCTATGGCGACGGGGTGGCGCGCGCCATCGTGCAGGGCAGCGAAGGCGCCTGACGGCGCGCTCCACCGGCGACGGACGGGCAAGGACGGGCCTGGTGCTATAGAATCCGCATCCTCGGTGCGGATTGCACCTTACATGTTCAGAGGTACGCCGTGTTTCCCGTTTCCGCCCTCGACATGGGCGCCGCAATGAAGACCCTGGTGCTGACGCTCGACCTGGTCGGCACCTTCGTGTTCGCCCTGAGCGGCGCCACTGCCGGCCTGCGGCGCCAGCTCGACCTGTTCGGCGTGCTGGTGCTGTCCTTCGTCGCCGCGACCTCGGGCGGCATCGTGCGCGACCTTTTGATCGGCGCCACGCCGCCGGCCGCCTTCACCGACTGGCGCTACCTGGGCGTGTCGCTGCTGGCCGGGGTGGCGATCTTCTTCTGGTCGCCCGTCCTGCACCGCCTGCGCCATCCGGTGCTGCTGTTCGACGGCGCCGGCCTGGCCCTGTTCTGCGTCGCCGGCGCCCAGAAGGCGCTGGTGTTCGGCCTTGAGCCGGTGATGGCGGCGCTGCTCGGCATGTTGACCGGCATCGGCGGCGGCGTCGCGCGCGACGTGCTGCTGTCGAACGTGCCGGCCGTGTTCAGGTCGGACATCTACGCCGTCGCCGCGCTGGCCGGGGCCACGGTGGTGGTGCTTGGTGACGCCCTGGGGCTGCCCAGCACGCCGACGGCGCTGGCCGGTGCCGCGCTGTGCTTCGGCCTGCGCCTGGCGGCGATCCGCTACGGCTGGCACCTGCCCACGGCGCGCGCGCCAGAAAGCGCCGAGGGCGAACAGGACCCAGGCCGCGACGGCCGCTAGAAGTACTTCGACAGGTAAAAGGCGCCGGAGTCCGGGAAGATCGTGACGATGCGGGCCTGGCCCAGCCGCGGCAACAGGCGGGCGACGCCGGCCGCCACGCAGGCGCTCGAACCGCCGGCCAGGATGCCCTCTTCGCGCGCCAGGCGGTGGATCCAGGCCAGCGCTTCTTCATCCGGTACCTGGACCACGTCGTCGACCACGGCCGGATCGAACACGGGCGACGGACAACTCTTGCCGACGCCCTCGATCGCGCTCGAGAATTCGCCGCCCGCCGGCAGGTCGGTCACTAGCTTGCGGTAGGCCGAATCCAGCGGTTCGACTCCGATTACCTTGATCGCCGGGTTGCGCTCCTTCAGGTAGCGCCCGATGCCCGAGATCGTGCCGCCCGAGCCGACGCCGCACACGAAGACGTCGATCTGGCCGTCCATCTGCGCCCACAGCTCGGGCGCGGTGTCGCCGTAGTGGGCCTGGCTGTTGAGGTTGGAACGGTACTGGTCGAGGTGGTGGGCGCCGCCCTGGCGGGCGATGCCCAGCGCCATCTCCTGGTAGTCAGGGCCGCGCTCGCCGTCGCACACGCGCACCGTGGCGCCATAGGCTTCGATGCGCCGGATCTTTTCACGGCTGGTGGCAATGGGGACGGCGACCTCGCAATCGAGGCCGAGCACGGCGCTGGCCATGGCCAGGGCCGCGCCCGTGTTGCCGGAAGACGCCTCGACCACGCGCTCGGTGTCCGCCGGCAGCTTGCGCAGCATGGCCCGCACCATGCGGTCCTTGATGCTGCCGCCGGGATTCATGAATTCCAGCTTGGCCACCACGTTCGCGTCCGCGAATACGCGGCCGAGCCTGACCACCGGGGTGTTGCCGATGGCCTCCATGACAGATGACTTGATGTGGGATTGCATGCCACTTCCTTTCGAACGGAACCCGCGATGCCATCTCCGCCGGGGCGGATATGCCAGCCGCATGCGAGGCACAACGAACAAGCGCCCGCATGGTGGCGGGCGCTGACGGGTGCATCGACACAACAGGATGCGTTCCGATTGTAGTGGCTAAATTGCGTGGATGTCAGCAATATTTTAAGAGTCATTTCTCACAGGATACAAAACTGACGGGGAACGACCGACAGCGCGCCGGTCGCCACCAGACGGCCGTAGGAGCGCCAATATCAGGACCGTGCCAGCAAGCGACGCAGCTGGGCCGCCTGGTAGGCGCCGAAGGTGTCGCCGAACAGGCAGCGGACCAGTGGATCGTCGACCAGCTCGGCGTCGAGCAACGCGCGTTCGGTGACGGCATCGAAGACGGTGCCATTGATGCGCACGTACATCGAGGTCAGCGATTCTCCGAGCGCGAGCGCCGCATACAGCTTGGCGGCCGGGACTTCCGTGGTCCAGCCAAGAGGGCCTTCTCCCGCCGCCACGAGCGTCGCGCGTTCACCGTCAAGGCGGTAGTGATAGTCGCGCGCCTGGCCCGCGTGGTCGAACACCGACAGGCGCCAGGTGCGCGGGCGGTCGAAATAGTCCGAATCGGCCTCGGTGTCGCCATACTTGGCCGCCAGCCCGTGCAGGCAGTAATCCGTCACGCGCGCCTGTTCTTCCTGCGTCAGCGGCGCGAAATGGCGGGCGATTTCGGCGGTCGACGGCGGCGCGGCGTTGCCCTCGTAGGCGTAATCGACGTCCTGGTCACCGACCGGGATCACCCACGGCAACGGCGGCGCCGGGTGCAGGCCGGCAGCGTCGAGCCGGCGCGAAACGGAAGGATCGAGCCGCACCACCTGGGCTGCCGGCAGCGCCGCCCCCACCTCTTGCGCGAAGCGGGCGTACGAGATCGGGAAAAAGGCGCGGTTATACCAGGACCAGGGTTCCTGCACGAACTGGCATGAACTCGGCACGACATAGCGCGGCGCCAGCGCCCGCAGCTGGTCGAGCCATTCCTGCGGCAGGCCGGGCGGCGCGGCGGCGTGGCGCGACGGCGCCAGCACCTCGAGCTCGCGCATGGTCTGGAACGGCCACAGCACCATGTCCCACGGCGCCTGCGCGACCAGCGTGCCGAGTGTGTGCTCGTCGATCCAGGAGTCGACCACGTTCAGCACGTTCATGCCGGCGGCGCGCACCTGGAACATCGAATCGACGTCGACGTCCATCGCCTCGCGCGGCGTGACCGTGAACGGCCCCACCTCGACCGCCCGATCCAGCGCCAGCGCGTGGACGTGCGTGAAACCCAGCTGGCGCAGCATGTCGAACAGCGCCTCGAACTGGCAGTACAGGTAGATCGGCGTGGCGCGCTCCAGCAGATCCAGGCTGTCGAGCGAGCAGTGGTCGTCGTGGAAGTGCGAGATGAAGACGGCGTCGAAGCGCTGGCTGCGGATGGCCTCCAGGTCGAAGCGCACGTCGGGAAAGGCGTGGCAGTTGCGGCTGAACGGGTTCTCGAAGATCGAGTCGAAGGCGATGCGGCTGCCTTCGCATTCGAAGACGTACCCCGCGTGCAGGATCCTCGATATCGTCAGTCCCGCCCTCTTTTCCATGCCCTGCGCCCTCCCGTGAAAGGCGGCATTCTACAACGCGCCGTCCATCTGCCTGTAGAATCGCGTCTTTGCCCGGCCCAGCCGTCTGCCTTCGCCATGTCGACACCACCCTCCCAGCAGCCCCACTCGGAACTGATCCTCGGACTCGACGACCGCCCGCCCCCGCTGCTCGGCATGCTGGCCGCCCTGCAGCACCTGCTGGCCATCATCGTCCCCATCGTCACGCCGGGCCTGCTGATCTGCCAGGCGCTGGGCGTGTCCAGCCGCGACACCAACCTGATTGTCTCGATGTCGCTGGTCGTTTCCGGCATCGCCACCTTCGTGCAATGCCGCCGCTTCGGGCCGTTCGGGGCGGGCCTCCTGATCGTGCAGGGCACCAGCTTCAACTTCGTCGGGCCGCTGATCGCCGGCGGCGCGCTGATGGTCAAGCAGGGTACGCCGGTCGAGGCGGTGATGGCGGCCATCTTCGGCGTCGTGGTCGCCGGCTCCTTCATCGAGATGGGCGTGTCGCGCGTGCTGCCCTTCGTCAAGCGCCTGATCACGCCGCTGGTCACGGGCATCGTGGTGCTGATGATCGGCCTCACCCTGATCAAGGTCGGCCTGATCAGCATGGGCGGCGGCTACGGGGCCATGGCCAACGGCAGCTTCGCCAACGGCGAGAACCTGCTGCTCTCCGGCGTGGTGCTGGCCATCATCGTGATCCTGAACCGGGTGCCGGTGGTGTGGATGCGCAGCGCCGCCATCGTCATCGCGCTGGCGGTCGGCTACGCGCTGGCCGGCTGGATGGGCCGCCTGGACTTCACCGGCATGCACGAGGCGCCGCTGTTCCAGGTGCCGGCGCCGCTGCACTTCGGCCTCGGCTTCTCGTGGTCGCTGTTCATCCCGATGATCGTGATCTACCTGGTCACCTCGCTGGAGGCGATCGGCGACGTGACGGCTACCAGCAAGGTCTCGCGCCAGCCGGTCGAAGGTCCGCTGTGGATGCAGCGCATCAAGGGCGGCGTGCTGGTCAACGGCGCCAACTCCCTGCTGGCCGGCATCTTCAACACCTTCCCCAGCTCGATTTTCGCCCAGAACAACGGCGTGATCCAGCTGACCGGCATCGCCAGCCGCCACGTCGGCATGTGGATCGCCCTGTTCCTGGTGATCCTGGGCCTGTTCCCCGCGGTCGCGGGCGTGATCCAGGCGGTGCCGGAACCGGTGCTGGGCGGCGCGGCGATGGTCATGTTCGGCGCCGTCGCCGCGGCCGGCATCAACATCCTGGCCAGCGTCACGCTCGACCGCCGCGCGCTCTTGGTAATCGCGGTTTCGCTGGCGCTGGGCCTGGGCGTGTCCCAGGTGCCCGAATTCCTGGCCCATATGCCGTCCGCGGTGCGCAACGTGCTCGAATCGGGCGTCGCCACCGGCGGTCTGTGCGCCCTGCTGCTGAACTGGTTCCTGCCGGAGCAGGCGGCGGCACCGAAGGACGCGCAGTGAGTTGGCGGCGGCTGGCCAGGTGCGCGCTGGCGCTGCTGGTCGTGCTGGTGACGGCGTGGGGATCGCTGGCGCTGTGGTTCCAGCTGGCGCCGGCGATCTCCCTGCCACTGGGCGGCGCCTGGGCTTTGCTTGGCCTCGCCGTGGCGCTGGTCCTGTCGCGCGCGCCGGGCTGGAAGCACGAACGCAGGCTGTTTTTGGCAGGCGCGCTGGCAGGTCTCGCGATGCTGGGATGGTGGCAGTCGCTCGCGCCGTCGCACGATCGGCCGTGGGCCGACGACGTCGCGCGGATGCTGGAGTCAAAGGTCGACGGTGACCGCCTGGAATTGCGCAATGTGCGCGCCTTCGAGTGGCGTACCGAGACCGACTACACGCCGCGCTGGGAAACCCGGCGCTACGACCTGTCGCGGCTCGAGTCGGCCGACCTGGTCATGTCCTACTGGATGGGACCGCACGTCGCCCATACGCTGGTCTCGTTCGGCTTCAGCGACGGCCAGCGGCTGGTATTCTCGCTCGAGATCCGCAAGGAGCGCGACGAGTCGTTTTCGGCGATCGGCGGCTTCTTTCGCAAGTTCGAACAGGTGATCGTCGCCGCCGACGAGCGCGACCTGATCCGTACCCGCAGCAATGCGCGCGGCGAACAGGTGTACCTGTACCGGCTGCGCGCGACGCCGGCGCAACTACGCTCGGTGCTGCTGGAATACCTGGAACGGGCGGAGGCGCTGCGGCGCCAGCCCGAGTTCTACAACACCCTCACCAGCAACTGCACGACGATCCTGTTCGAACTGGCGCGCCACATCGATCCCGCCTTGCCGCTCGACTACCGGCTGCTGGCCTCCGGCCACTTCGCCGAGTATGCCTACGACCAGGGCGCCCTGACGCCCGGCCTGCCCTACGAAGTGTTGCGCGCGCGCGGCCACATCAATGCCCGCGCGCGCAAGGCGGACACGGGCGCCGACGACTATTCGCAAGCCATCCGCGCCGGGGTGCCCGGTATTCCCCAATAAGGATCAGCGCGACAGGATCAGCGCGACTGCAGCGCCGCGATGCGCTCTTCGATCGGCGGGTGGCTCGAGAACAGCGCCATCGCGCTGCCCTTGCCCGAGATGCCGAAGGCGCTCATGTTCTTCGGCAGCTCGCCTTCGGCCATGCCGCCCAGGCGACGCAGGGCCGCGATCATCGGCTGCGGCTGGCCCATGATGGTGGCGGCGCCGCGGTCGGCGCGGAACTCGCGCTGGCGCGAGAACCAGGCCACGATGATGCTGGCCAGGATGCCGAACACGATCTCGCACACGATCACGGTGACCATGTAGCCGATGCCGGGACCGGTGTTTTCCTCGTCATTCTTGCGCAGCATGCCGTCCACGAAGTAGCCGACGATGCGCGCCAGGAAGATCACGAAGGTGTTGACCACGCCCTGGATCAGGGTCAGCGTCACCATGTCGCCGTTGGCGATGTGGGCCACCTCGTGGGCCAGCACGGCCTCGACTTCCTGCTCGGTCATCGACTGCAGCAGGCCGGTCGACACCGCGACCAGCGACGAGTTTTTGGTCGCGCCGGTGGCGAAGGCGTTCGGCTCGCCCTCGTAGATGGCCACTTCGGGCATGCCGATGCCGGCGCGCTGGGCCTGGCCCGCCACCGTGTTGAGCAGCCACTGTTCGGTCGAATTGGACGGCTGCGTGATGACGCGCGCGCGGGTACTCCATTTGGCGATCGGCTTCGACAGCAGCAGCGAGATGAAGGCGCCGCCGAAGCCCATCAGGCCGGCGAACATCAGCAGCCTGGTGAGATCCAGGCCGTTCGAGGTGAGGAAGCGGTTCACGCCCAGCAGGCTGGCCGTGATGCCCAGCACCAGCATGATGCCCAGGTTGGTCGCGATAAACAGGAGAGTACGTTTCATGATGTCCTTCTTGGTACGGTTACGGTAAAAAAGTGGTGTTCAAGCTGCCTGCTCGGACTCGTCCAGCACGATGCGCTGGATCAGGACCTTGGCGATGCGGCGCTCCTCGACCGCCAGGATGCGGTAGCGCAGGCCATCGATCTCGATCTCCTGGCCCGGCTCCGGCATGCTCTCCAGGCGCGCCAGCAGGTAGCCGGCCAGCGAGCTGTAGTCATCGTCGTTGCTGACCAGGCCCTCGGTCTCCAGCACCTGCTCCAGCTGGTGCAGGTCGGCGGCGCCGTCGACTTCCCACTCGCCGGGGCCTTTGGGCTGGATCGCCAGTTGCTCGTCCTCGTCGGGGAATTCGCCGGCGATTGCCTCCAGGATGTCGACCGGGGTCAGCAAGCCCTGGACGATGCCGAATTCGTCGGTCACCAGCACCAGCTGGCCGTGGGCGCGCTTGAGCGTGTCCATGGCCTTGAGCACGCCGGCGGTGTCGGGGAGCAGGATCGGCCGGCGCAACGGACCATTGCCGTCCGCGGCGTCGCCATCGATGCGCGCCTGCAGCACCAGCTGGCTGATCAGGTCCTTGGTGCGGGCGATACCGACCAGGTTGTCGAGCTGGCCGCGGCCAACCGGCATCAGGCTGTGCGGCGACTCCTGCAGCTGGCGCAGGATGTCGTCGGCCTCGTCGTCGAGGTTGACCCAGGACATCTCGGAACGCGGCGTCATGATCGAGCGCACCGAGCGGTCGGCCAGGGTCAATACGCCGCTGACCATATTGCGTTCCTCGACGCCGAAGGCCTGAGCTTCGTCCGGCTGCTCGTCCTGGGCATCCGCCTCGGCATCCTGGCGCCGCTTGCCACCCATCAGGCGCAGCACGGTGTCGGCGGTGCGGTCGCGCAGCGGCACGCGCGCCTCGTTCTTGAGGAAATTACGGCGTGCGAACTGGTTCAGGGCCTCGATCAGGATCGAGAAACCGATCGCCGCGTACAGATAGCCTTTCGGGATATGGAAGCCCAGGCCCTCGGCCACCAGCGACAGGCCAATCATCAGCAGGAAGGAGAGGCACAGCACGACCACGGTCGGGTGGGCGTTGACGAAGCGGGTCAGCGGCTTGGAGGCCAGGATCATGACGCCGATCGAGATGATCACGGCCGCCATCATGACGCCCAGTTCGTCGACCATGCCGACCGCGGTGATCACGGCGTCGAGCGAGAACACGGCGTCCAGTACCACGATCTGCGCCACCACGGCGCCGAAGCTGGCATACACCTTCGACTGGGTATGGACGTGGGTCACGCCTTCCAGGCGCTCGTGCAGCTCGACGGTGGCCTTGAACAGCAGGAACACGCCGCCCAGCAGCAGGATCAGGTCGCGCCCCGAGGGCGACCATGGCCCCAGCGCGAACAGCGGCGTGGTGAGCGTCACCAGCCAGGACACGATGGTCAACAGGCCCAGGCGCATCAGCATGGCCAGGGTCAGGCCGATCAGGCGCGCCTTGTCGCGCTGGTGCGGCGGCAGTTTATCCGCCAGGATCGCGATGAAGATCAGGTTGTCGATGCCCAGGACGATTTCCAGGACAACGAGTGTGAGCAGACCCGCCCAGATTGCCGGGTCAAATAGCCATTCCATTGGTTTTACCTCGTTATATTCGTTTCAGCGTTGAGTGCGGCCGCGATCGGGGCATGGCGTGACGTGGCAAAGCACGCCGCGCTGCGGTCGATCGAAAGACGGCCGGGGACGCCGCATGCGCGGCGCAAGCAGGCCCTAGACCGCGCGCGGCGGTTTCAGGGGCGGGAACGAGGAATGGCTGGGGCGTGGCGGCGCCGGGGGCGCGATCGCCCCTCCCGGACGGCCGCCCAGTTGCAGGCCGAGGTCTTCGTAGACGGAATCGTGGACGTCGGCGCCGGCTGGCGGCTCGTCGGGATCGATCTCGCAGCCGGCCTGGCAATCGGCAGGGCCAGGCAGGTAGGCGTCGGCAAACAGGGGGATGGCCTCATCGGTCTCGAGCGCTGCCGAGTGGATGAGGACTGCGGATGGTGTGACGTGTTCCGTCGCGCCGGACGGCTGCATCGCGGATGCGGCCATGGCCAGGGCAAACATGTTCAGGGGGAGCAACAGGGTCAGGCAGATGACGAAAAATCGTCTCATATACAAAGCGTGAGTCGGAACGATTCAAGTATAGCATGCGTTCGCCTGGCCCCGCCCCGCGGCGCACAGGCGCGCATACCTGGCCGGCGTCACCCCCAGCGCCAGCCGGAAGCGGCGCGTGAAATAGCTCTGGTCGGCGTAACCCACCAGCGCCGCCACCTGCGCCAGCGGCAGCCGCCCGTGCCGGATCAACTCCTGCGCGCGCCGCATGCGCACCCGCTCCAGGTAGGCGATCGCGCTGCATCCGGTGCTGGCCCGGAACAGGCGCGCGAAATGGAAGCGGCTGACGTTGGCGACGCCCGCCAGCATCTGCAGGTCAATCTCTTCGTGCAGATGGGCGTCGATGAACTCCATTACCCGCTGCAGGCTGCGCGGATTCAACCCGCGCGGCGCGGGCGCCGGCGGCGCCAGCTGGCAGTTAAAGCGGTGCACCAGGTGCAGCGCCAGCGCGCTGGACAAAGCCTGGCTGACGTAGGCCTGGGCCGGATGCGGCGCGCGCTCGATCTCGGCCAGGAACAGGGCCACGATGCGCTCCACGAAAGGATCGCGGGCCGAAAAACAGTTGACCAGTTCGGTACGCGGCAACGCGCCGCGCAGCGCCGTCTCGGCGGCCTGCTGCAGCAGCGCCGGCGGCACCCGCATCAGCATGATCGCCCCAGGTCCGTCCCAGGCCCATTCGGACGGCATGCCGCGCGGATGGATGCCGATATTGCCGGGACCGATCATGGCGCTGTGGGTCTTGCCGTCGCGCACCTGCGTCAGGCGCACGACACCCGAGATGCGCATGCCGATCACGTCCTGGTCGAGCACGCCCGAGCCGACCCTGCCGGCCGCTTTCCACTCATAGACATTGATGCCGACGCCGCTCCAGGGCGGTCCTGGCTGGACGCCACGGGCGTGGCCAGCAGGCGGTCGTTGGGGACAGGCGAAGGATGCATGGAGACCTCCCGATCGCGGCAAGACAGTACCAAAAGTTAGCAATAAATTACCACGCTTGGAGCCATGTTTTAAAGATAATCGGTATCAGGTGACGGCGGCGCAGCCAGGCGTCAGCCGGACCGGAACGTCGCTCCGCCTTTCGTCGGATCTCGCTATCTGTCCGTGGCGGCACCCGCCGTCGCCCCGCCAGGTCGTTCAATAAGGAGATTACTTATGGCACTCACAAGCCGGCAGGCGCAAGCGGTCATCGAGGCGGCGCAAGCCAGGGCAAGCGCCCTGGGCGTGCCGGTCGTTGTCTCGGTGATCGACGGAGGCTGCCATTTGAAGGCATTCCAGCGCATGGATGGCGCGCCGCTGGGATCGATCGACGTCGCACCGGGCAAGGCCAGGACCGCCGCCTTGTTCGGATGCAACAGCGAAGACGTCTGGGAATACTGCAAGCCCGGCGCCCCGGCGCCCGGTCTCGAGCTCAGCAACGGAGGACTCATGACCTTCGGAGGCGGCATGGCGCTCAAGTCCGCCGACGGCGGCTTGATCGGGGCCGTCGGCGTCTCGGGCGGCGCGGTCAGCGAGGACCAGGAGATCGTTCGCGCCGGCGCCGCAGCCCTGCGCGCCTGACCTTGTCCACCATCCCTTCATTCGTTCTCACCATAAGGAGTATCGACATGTCCAAGACTATCCTGATTACCGGCGCCGCCGTGGGTTTCGGCCGCGGCGCAGCCATCGGCATGGCCAGGAACGGCCACCGGATCATCGCCACCGTGCACGTTTCGTCGCAGGTGACGGCCCTGCGCGAGCAGGTGCGGGAACTCGGCCTGGCCGACCGCATCCGGGTCGAGCGCCTCGACCTGACGGACCCCTACGACATCGACCAGGCCGTTGGTTGGGACTATGACGTCCTGTGGAACAATGCCGGCATGGGCGAAGCCGGGCCGGTCTGGGAAATCCCGATCGACCTGGTGCGCAAGAACTACGAGGTGAACGTGTTCCTGCCGCTCACGCTCACCCAGCGCGTGGTGCGCAAGTGGATCGACGCCGGCCGGCCACAAGGCAAGAAGGTCGTATTTACCTCCTCGATGGGGGGCCTGTTCACGCCGGCCAACTGGGGCACCTATGTCTCGACCAAGCATGCGCTGGAAGCGATTGCCGAGGCGCTGCAGCAGGAACTCGCCGCCTACGGCATCCGGATCCAGACCATCAATCCCGGCGCGTACTACACTGGCTATAACGAGACCATGGCCGACAACCCCTTCCGCTGGCTCGACGAAAGCAAGCATCTCACCAGCCGCGCCCAGTTGCGCAAGGGCTTCGACGACTTCTTCGCCACGCCGGAAGGCAAGATGGATCCGAAGGAGATGATCGACCGCATGATCGAGATCGTCCCGGCCGACAGCGGCAAGTTCCGCAACGTGATGCCCAAGGTGATCGAGGACATGCTCAAGCAGCATCAGCTGGCCGCCTGGGAAAATACGATCTAGCCATGTCGACCTTCGGCCCGACCCTGTGCCTGGCAGCCTTTCTGGTAGCTGCCGGCGCCTCAGCTGGCGATCTGGTATCGCTCCAGCCAAACGACGCGAGTGCATCCATGAACACACAGACCGAATCGCGCAACAAGGAAAGCGTCCGGGCCGCCTTTCGGGCTTGGGCCGAGGGCACCGGCGGCCCGTTCGCCCTGCTCGCCGACGACGCCGAATGGACCATCGTCGGCAGGTCGATGGCCGCGCGCACCTATCCGGACAAGGCCGCCTTCATGGATGAGGTGATCCATCCGTTCAACGCGAGCATGGCAAAACCGCTGCGCCCCACGGTGCGCAAGCTGGTCGCCGAGGGCGATACCGTGATCGTCTTCTTCGACGCCCAGGGCACGGCGGTGGACGGCAAGCCCTACGTCAATACCTACGCCTGGATCATGGAGATGCGAGACGAACGGATAGCCAGGGTATGGGCTTTTTTCGACGCGATCGAGTTTAATGACCTCTGGACACGGGTCAAGCCGGCGCCGGGCATCCGGACACCATGAGCGCCTCCGCCGGACATGCTCCGGCAGCGGCTGTCGAGCTGCTGCCGATCCTGGTCCTGCTCGGCGCCACGGTGCTGGCGGTGCCGCTGTTCAAGCGCCTGGGACTGGGCTCGGTGACCGGCTATCTGGCGGCCGGCATGATCGTCGGCCCCTTCGGCCTGCAGATCGTGGACGATCCCCAGGCGATCCTGCACGTGGCCGAATTGGGCGTCGTGATGTTCCTGTTCGTGATCGGCCTGGAAATGCAGCCCTCGCGCCTGTGGGCAATGCGCGGCGAAATCTTCGGCCTCGGGTTCGCGCAGGTGGCCGGCGCCAGCGCCTTGCTCACCGCGTTCGGCATGGTGCTGGGCTTTCCCTTCGCCCAGAGCTTCGTCGGCGGCACCGGCTTCGTGCTGACCTCCACCGCCATCGTCATGCAGATGCTGGAAGAACGGCGGGTGCGCGGCCTGCCGCGCGGCCGGCGCACGATCGCCATCCTGCTGCTGGAGGATCTCGCGATCGTGCCGCTGCTGGCAGCGGTCGCCCTGCTGGCGCCGGACACCGAGCGTATCGGCGGCCGGGAACGGGTCGAGGCGCTGGCCACCGGCGCCGCCAGCATCGCCGGCCTGGTGCTTGCCGGGCGCTGCCTGCTCGACCCGCTGTTCAGGATGCTGGGTCAGGCGCGGGCGCGTGAAGTCATGACCGCGGCCGCGCTGCTGGTCGTGCTGGGCGCCGCATATGCGATGCAGCTCGGCGGCCTGTCGATGGCGATGGGCGCCTTCCTGGCCGGTGTCCTGCTATCCGAGTCGACCTTCCGCCACCAGCTCGAGGCCGACATCGAGCCGTTTCGCGGCATCCTGCTCGGGCTGTTCTTCCTGGGCGTCGGCATGACGCTCGACCTGAACGTGATCGCCATCGGCTGGCAACAGGTGGCGCTGGCCGTGGCCGGCTATATGCTGCTCAAGATGGCCGTCATCTATTGTGTCGCCCGCATGTTCGACCTCGACAACCGTGAAGCGGTCGGGCGCGCCGTGCTGATGGCCCAGGGCGGCGAATTCGCTTTCGTGCTGTACGCGGCTGCCACCGTGACCGGCATTCTCGACGCTCGCGAGAACGCGATCCTCACCACCGCGGTCATCGTTTCGATGATCCTGACGCCGTTCCTGATCGTGCTGTACGACGCCTTGATGCCGAAATGGGCGCCATCGAAAGAGTCGGCAGCCTCGCCGGCGGGCCTGTCGGCCAACATCCTGATGATCGGCTTCGGCCGCTTTGGCCAGATCGCGAGCCAGCCGCTGCTCGAGAACGGCTACTCGCTGTCGATCATCGAGACCAGCACCCAGGCGATCTTCGACCTGGAGCCGCTCGGCTTCAAGGTCCATTATGGAGACGGCACGCGGCTTGACATCCTGCAGGCGGCCGGCGCGCTGGAAGCCCGCCTGATCGTCGTAGCCATCGACGACCGCCAGGCCTGCCTCAGGATCGTGGAGCTCGCCAAGGCCGAATTTCCGCACATCCCGGTGCTGGCGCGTGCTTTCGACCGCGAGCACGCGTTGGAGCTGATACGGCGCGGGGTCGACTGGCAGGTGCGGGAGACCTTCGAGTCGGCGCTGGCCCTGGCCGGCAAGGCGCTCGACCTGCTCGAACCCGACGCCTGTGTGCGCGACCGGGTGATGGAGACGGTGCGCCGGCGCGACGCCGAAAGACTGGCGATCCAGGTCACCGGGGGGCTGTATGCGGTGCCAGGGCTGATCCGGAATAATGCCGGGAGCGGTGGGCACTGAACGTGCGGAACCGGGTCCTGCGACGTGTCCTGTCATGCCGATGACACGCGACGGCGCTAGACTGACATGGTTTCTGTCTTTCAGCCGATCCCGAGGAGGCGCCATGTCCACCGTCCAGACCACCAACCTCACCCAGCGCGTGCAGCGCGACCTCACCGACAGCTATGACGAAGAACTCGAACTGGAGCTCGACGACCGCGACCTCGACCCGGAGACGCTGCTCCCCGCCCCTGCCCGCAGCGAACAGGACAAGGATCTGCGCCGGCAATACTTTCATGAACTGTTCCGCCTCCAGGCCGAGCTGGTCAAGCTGCAGGACTGGGTGGTGCACACCGGCCACAAGGTCGTGATCCTGTTCGAGGGCCGCGACGCCGCGGGAAAGGGCGGCGTCATCAAGCGCATCGCCCAGCGCCTCAATCCCAGGGTCTGCCGGGTGGCCGCGCTGCCGGCGCCGAACGACCGCGAGCGCACCCAGTGGTATTTCCAGCGCTACGTCTCGCACCTGCCGGCGGCGGGCGAGATCGTGCTGTTCGACCGCAGTTGGTACAACCGCGCCGGGGTCGAGCGCGTGATGGGCTTTTGCACCGACGCCCAGTACGACGAATTCTTCCAGACCGTGCCGGAATTCGAGCGCATGCTGGTGCGCTCCGGCATCCAGCTGATCAAGTACTGGTTCTCGATCTCGGACGAGGAACAGAATGCGCGCTTCCTGAGCCGCATCCACGATCCGCTCAAGCAGTGGAAACTGAGCCCGATGGACCTGGAATCGCGCCGGCGCTGGGAAGAATACACGCGGGCCAAGGAAATCATGCTCGAGCGGACCCATATTCCCGAAGCGCGCTGGTGGGTGGTGCAAGGGGTGGACAAGAAACGCGCGCGGCTCAATTGCATTCATCACCTGCTGCAGCAGATGCCGTATGTCGAGGTCGAGCGGCCGTCGATCGAGCTGCCGGAGCGCGAGTATCACGACGATTATGTGCGGCGGCCGGTGCCGCCGGAGATCATCGTTCCCGAGGTCTTCTAACGGCCGTCCGACGGCGCCGCCTGGGGGCCGAAGCTCGGACCGGCCGTCACCGGCCGCCCGCCCTCCCACTGGAGGCGGTCGATGCACATGCGGCGCGCGGTCTGCGCCACGTCCCAGGCATGGTAGACGATCCAGGTCTCGCTGCCGTCGGGCGAGCTGGTGAAGCTGTTGTGGCCCGGACCGACAACCGCGCCGGGACGGCTGCGCATCAGCAGCGCCTCGTCGCCACCGGCCGGACGCCGGTAGGGCCCGAGCGGATGGTCGGCGGTCACGTAGCTGATGCCATAGTTTTCGCGCTCCCAGGCGCCGCCGCTGTAGAAGCAGTAGAAGGCGCCGTCGTGCACCTGCATCGCGGCGCCCTCCACCGTGTGCCAGTCGCGCACCGCGTCGTAGATGTGGCGGTCCTTTCGGAACAAGTGCCAGTCGTGGTGCGGACGCACCACCAGGCGCGGGTCGCCGGCCAGCGTGCGCATGTCCAGCAGGCGGTCGACCACGATGCCGGTGCCGACCCGGTGGTCGCCCTCCGGGTCCAGGAAGTCGATACAGTAGTACAGATACCACTGGCCGTCGCGGTCGCGGAATGGATGGGCGTCGATCGAGAACGGCTGACCGGGCGCCAGGACCGCCCCGCTGTCGACGAACGGTCCGGCCGGATGATCCGCCAGGGCCACCCGCAGCCGCTGGTCGGTGCCTTCCGGCGCGCTGCCCGACGAGTAGTACATATAGAAGCGGCCCTCATCGCAGGCCACCTCGGGCGCCCAATAGTGAGCGTCGCCGTTCGGCTCCAGCGCGTGGCCCAGCGGCGTCCACGCGACCAGGTCGGTCGACCGCAGCACCGGAACCTGGCGGCCGTCAACCCCGGCGGGACCGGTGCCGTAAGCATAGTAGACTCCCTCGTGCTTCAGCACGAAGGGGTCGGCCATGGCGTCGGGATACACCGGGTTCTGGTAGGTGCGCTGCATCGTCTCTCCTGAAGGTGCGGCTTACATCTTGAAGCGCAGGCTTACGCCATAGGTCGTCGGGTTGTAGCGGATATCGCGCGGCTGGTAGGGACCGAGCGAACTCTGAAATTTGGCGCGGGTCAGGTTGATCGCATCGAACTGCAGCGAAACCCTGGGATTGAGCTCGTAGCCGATGCTCAGGTCGACGAAGGTGGTGGCCTTCACCACGCGGTCCTGGTCGAACGGCGGCTCGGCGATCTGCTCGACGTAGTCCCCGCGGCGCGTTGCGGCCAGGCGGCCGGTGATGCCGTGGCCCTCGTACAGCAGCGCCACGTTGTAGTTCTGGCGCGCCACGCCCACCAGCGCGGTGGTGGTGAATTCATCGCTGTCGAACCCGGTCTTGCTCTCGTTGTCGCCGTCGATCCAGGTGTAGTTGAACTGGGCACCGAAGCCGCTCCACGGTCCGGGCAAGAAGTCGAAAAACTTCTGGATGCCGAATTCCGCCCCGCGCAAGGTACCCTTGCCCGAGTTCTGCGGGCGGGTCACGCGATAGACCTGGCCGCCGATTGTTTCGTCGAGTGTGAAGTTCTGCAGGTAGCCGACGATATCACGGTGGAACAGCGCCAGCTGGGCGTAGCCGTTGTTCTTGAAATAGTACTCGAGGGTCGCGTCCAGGTTGGTCGAGCGGGTCGGGCTCAGGTAGGGATTTCCCGCGCCGCCGTTGCCCGGCGCGTTGACGGTCGGCGGCACCAGCGATAGCGCCGGATTGAGCGCGCTGAAGTTTGGCCGGGTGATGGTGCGCCCCACCGACAGGTGCGACTGCCAGTCGTCGGTCCAGCCGATGATCGCCGAGGCGCTGGGCAGGTAGTTGGTCTCGTAGGTCGACAGGTCGACATCGGATATCACATCGCCGATGCGCGTCTGCCCGCGCAGCTCGCGGTTCACGCGCACCACGCGTGCGCCGGCTTCGCCGCTGATGTCGATGCCGGCCAGCTCGGTGTCCCAGCGCGCGGCCAGGTACAAGGTCGCGCTGCGTTCGCGCTGGTCGAACAGGCGCGTCGGGTCTTCCGGCACCCGTCCGGGCCCCACCCCGTAGCCCTCGCGCACCAGGTTGGCATGGTCGATCAGGAAGTCGGCCGAGGGTGTCGCCCACGGCCCGCCCAGGCGGTCCAGGCCCGGCGACAGCTGCTGGAACGACGGCCCGAAAGCCTGTTCCGGTGTCGGCCGCACCGGGCCGGTGAAATCGGCATGGCCCTCGGCGCCATGGTAGCTGGCCTTGCGCGTCGACAGGCGCACACCGCCCAGCAGCGCACTGAAGAAGCCATCGCCGCCCAGGCGCCAGGTGGCGTCGGAGCGCCACTGGAATTGCGAGCCGGCCTGCTCGTTCCAGTTCTGCACCAGGCCGCGCAGCACGAACTGGCCTGGGTCGCGCAGGGCGTTGGCGCTGCCCGGCGTGGTCACCGCATTGTAGCCGCCGTGGCCGTTGGCGCCGGAGGCGAACACGCTGGAACTCGCGCCCGGCACCTGCTGGTCGACGATCACCGTGTCGTTGACGAACTTGGAGCGCGTGTAGCCCAGTTGCGAATCGATGCTCAAGGGGCCGTCCGCGTACTTGAGGCCCAGGTTCAGGTAATGCGTGGTGGTGCGCTCGTTCTGGCCCCAGGTACTGGTGGCGGTATACGGGTCCCAGTCATAGGCGCCGCCGAACTGCGCCGCCGGCGCGCTGGCGGCCAGGATCGGGCAGATGGCGCCCATCGGCGTGTTGCAGTGCTGGCCTTGCGGGGCCAGCACCACGTTCGTCAGGCGCGGGGCCCAGGTGACGATGTTCAGGATGTAGTTCACGGCATTACGGCCCTGGTAGCCCATGCCCAGGTACTGCGCGCTGGCCTGCAGGCGCGGATTGATCTTCCACTGGAAGGCGCCGTGCACGCTCTGGCGCTCGCGCTCACCGCTGTTGTAGATGCCGCCGATGTTCGGTAACTGGCCAAGCACCTCGCTCTCCCCCAGCGCGAACGGAGGCCGCTCGCCCAGCCGGGTGGCGGTGCCGTCGGGCCGTACCGCGAACACATTGGTCGGCCGGTCGACCCATTGCACCGGATAGGCCCAGTTCTCGCGGTTGACGGCGACGTCGAACAGGGCGCCCATCTCGCCGACATCCGTCTGCCAGCGGTTGCTGACCAGGAAGCCGCCGCCCGGATTGTGCCGGTCCCTGGTGGCGTCGCTGCCATTGGTCTGCTGCAGGCGGTCTTCGATGTAGCCGCTGGCCGTGAAACCCTTGCTGTCGAACGGCGCGCGCAGGCGGATGTTGACGGCGCCGGCGATACCGCCCTCGAACTGGTTGGCGGTGGCCGATTTATACACTTCCAACCCGCCGATCGACTGCACCGGCAAGTCCTGGTACGAAAGGCGGCGTCCGGCGGCGGTGAAGATCTCGTTGCCGTCGAGCGTCGTGGCGACGTCGGGCAGGCCGCGGATGATGACGGTGTCGGTCTGGCCGCGGTCGCGACCGACCTGCACCCCGGCCACGCGCTGCAGGGCGTCGCCGGCCTGGCGGTCGGGGAATTTGCCGATGTCGTCGGCATTGATGGCGTCGACCACCTGCACCGCATCGCGCTTGATGGTCTCGGCAGAGCGCAGGCTCTGGCGCAGGCCTGTTACTTCGACGATGGCGGTGGGGCCGCCGCCAGGACCAGGCGGCGCCGCGGCATCCGCTTTCTCTGCCTGCTCCGACTGTGCCAGCGCCGGCGCGGCAGGCGCCGACAGCAGCATGATGGCCGCGCAGATCGGCCTGAGGTTCGATCGGGTCATGCCTGTCTCCTGGTGTGGTGGTCGAGGGATCTCGTCCTGCCCGCCGGTCAGTGCCGGCTTGGGTCCATGCCACATACTAAGAGCGCCTCGAGCGCGTCACCCATAACGAAATGCGCGGGAGCTATCCGAAATCGTCATGTCATGGGTTCGCGCAAGCCCTGACCAGCGGCGCTGTCGGCCCAGCCGGGCGTGAAAGCCCGGTCGCTGCTGTCGAACAGGAAGGCGCGGGTGGCCGGGAAGGCCAGCGTCACGCGGCTGCCGGGGGCCGGCGGCGCGGTGTCGGCGTCGCATTTGAGCGCCACCATGTCGCCGCCGCCGTCGGCGTGCGCATAGACCAGGGTCACGTCGCCCAGGTACTCGACCAGGGCCACGCTGGCGCCGATGCCGCCGCCCTCGCCCGTGCGCACGATCTGCAGGTGTTCCGGACGCACGCCCAGCACCACCTTGTCGCCTGGCCTGGCGCGCGCGGCGTCGGCCGCCACCTGCACCCGCACCCCATGCGCCAGCTCGATGGTGGCGCCCCGCGCCTGGGCCACGACCAGCGTCGCGTCGAAGAAATTCATGCGCGGCGAGCCGAGAAAGCCTGCCACGAAACGGTTGGCCGGACGCTCGTACAGTTCGAACGGGCTGCCGACCTGCTCGATCCGGCCGCCATTGAGCACGACGATCTTCTGGCCCAGCGTCATCGCTTCCACCTGGTCGTGGGTGACATAGATCATGGTGCTGCCCAGCTCACGGTGCAGGCGCGCCAGTTCGACCCGGGTCTGGCCGCGCAGGGCGGCGTCCAGGTTCGACAGGGGCTCGTCGAACAGGAAGACCTCGGGCTTGCGCACGATGGCGCGGCCGATCGCCACGCGCTGGCGCTGGCCACCGGACAGCGCCTTCGGCTTGCGCTCGAGCAGGTGGTCGATCTGCAGGATGCCGGCGGCGCGCTCCACCCGTGCGCGGATTTCATCCTTCGGCACCTTGGCCAGCCTGAGCGCGAACCCCATGTTCTCGAATACGCTCATGTGCGGATACAGGGCGTAGCTCTGGAATACCATCGCAATGCCGCGCCGGGACGGCTCGATCCCGTTGCTGACGACGCCGCCGATCTCCAGCGTGCCCTCGCCGACGTCCTCCAGTCCCGCGATGATGCGCAGCAGCGTCGACTTGCCGCAGCCGGACGGACCGACGAAGACGACGAACTCGCCGTCGGCGATCTCCAGGTCGACGTCCTTGATCACAAGGTTGTCGTCGAAGCGCTTGCGGATGCCGCTCAGGCTTACTGATGCCATGTTCTGCCTCTATTCGTCATTCTGTTTCGATCAGCCCTTGAGGCCACTGGCGGCCAGGAAGCCCTGGGTCACGCGGCGCTGGAACACCACATACGCCAGCGCCACCGGCAGCGCCCCGAGTAGGGCCGCCGCCATGAGCTGCGCATAGCGCACCCCGAAAGCATCGTAGGTCTGGGTCAGGCCCAGCGGAATCGTCATCATGTCGTTCGACGTCACGATGATGAACGGCCACAGGAAGTTGTTCCACGCGCCGATGAAGGTCACGATCGCCATCGCCCACACGATGTTGCCCGAGATCGGCAGGTAGACGCTCCAGAGCACGCGCAAAGGCCCCGCCCCATCCATCACCGCCGCCTCGCGAAAGTCCGCGGGAACCGCATCGAAGAACTGCTTGAACACATAGATCACCACCGGCGACACCACTTGCGGCAGCACCAGGCCGGCGTAGCTGTTGATCAGTCCGAGCCCGTTCATGGTGCGAAACAGCGGCACCAGCAAGGCCTCGAAAGGCAGCAGGAAGGCCAGCATGGCGATGCCGAACAGGAGCGAACGTCCCTTGAAGCGCAGCTGCGAGAACGCGTAGGCCGCCGTCAGGCTGATCGCCATCGTCACCAGCGTCACCAGCAGCGCCACCAGCGCGCTGTTGAACAGCCAGCGCGGCAGGTTGCCGGCGCCGAGCGTCCTGGCGAAGGCGTCCAGGGTCCAGGTGCGCGGCAGCCAGTGGAAGGTCGCGGACACGGTCTCGAGTTCGGGCCGCAGCGCGGTCGACAGGGCCCACAGCAGCGGGAAGACCCACAGCGCCGCCAACACGCAGGCCGACGCCGTGGCCACGATGCTCCAGCCGAGCTGCGACGGATGCCTCATGCGCCCCTCCCCGCGCGCGTCCGGCGCCACGAGCGGCCCAGCCACAGCTGCAGCAACGACAGCGCGATCACGACCACCATGAAGGCCATCGCGATCGCCGCCGCATAGCCGGCGTCGCTCTGGGTGAACGCGGTCTCGTACATATAGTGCAAGGTCACGCGGGTGGTGTTGAACGGCCCGCCGGTGGTAAGGATATAGGTCTGGCCAAAGATCTTGAGCGACGCGATCAGCTGCAGCAAGAGCGCGGTGCCGACCACCGGCCGCAGGGCCGGCCAGGTGATCGCCCGGAACAATGTGAAGCCGCGCGCGCCGTCCAGCGCAGCCGCCTCGTACAGCTCGGCCGGGATATTGCGCAGGCCGGCCAGCAGCATCAGCATATTGAAGCCCACGGTCCACCAGATGGTACCGATCGCCACCATCGGCATGGCCCAATCGACGTCGGCGAGCCAGGCGCGCTGGCCACCGACGATGTGGTTGACGACGCCCGACGAGGGCTGCAGCATCCAGTCGGCGATCAGGGTCATCACCGAGATCGGCAACACGTAGGGCAGGAAAAAAGCGCCCTGTAGCCAGCTGGAAGCGCGCACGAAGCGGTGCACCAGCAGCGCCATCACCAACCCCAGGGCGGTCAGCGGGATCACGGTCAGCAGCGAAAAATAAAAGGTGTGGCCGAGCGAAGCCCAGAACGCCTCGTCCTGCACCAGGGTCGCGTAGTTGGCCAGGCCGACGAAGGCGCTGGTGCGCGTCAGGCTGCTCTCGGTCAGGCTCAGCCAGAAGGTCTGGACCGCCGGCCCCAAGAAGAACAAGAGAAAGACCAGCAAGAAGGGCGCCAGCAGCAGCGCCGCGGGCAGGCCCTCGGCACGCCCCGCCGTGGGCGGTGCGGACCGGGCCAGCTCCATGTTTGCGACGCGTTTGGACATTGCTTCTTCCTTGCTCCTGGTACCCATCAATCAATAACGGGGCGGCCGCTTGCGCAGCAGGCGCGACGCCTCTTTCTCGAACATGCGCAGTGCCTGCGCAGGCGCCAACTGGCCGGACAAGGCGCCGGGCAGGTATTTGGACGCCATCGCCTCGACCGGTCCGGCCGCGCCCATATACCAGCCGCCCGGGTCGTAGACCACGTTCGCGATCGCGCCGGCGTACAGGGCGTTGGGCATCAGCGCGCGCGCCGCGGGCGATTCGGCCACCGGACGGTAGGCCGGCACGTGCCCTCCCTCGGCCCAGCCCATCGAGTTGCGGCTCACGAAGGCCATGAAATCCAGCGCCGCGCGCAGTTTGGCGGGCGCCATCGGCCTGCCCTCGTTGGCGGGGATCGCGAACGCATGCGAGTCGGTCCACACGCTGGCGTCCTGGTACAGCCGCGGCAGCGGCACGATGCCGTATGCGAAGCCGAGCGTGCGCTGGCGCGTGGCGCGCACCAGTTCCGGCACCTCCCATACGCCGTTGACCATGAAGCCGGCTCCGCCGCCCATGAACTGGCTGGTCGATGCCGGGTAGTCCAGCCCCGCCTGGGCATAGCCGCCGGTGAACCAGGCGCTGACCCTGGCCAGCTCCTCGACGCCGGCGGCGCCATAGGCGAAGCGGCCGTCCTCGATCAGCGGCGCCTTGCGCTGCGCCAGCAGCGACACCCACAGGCGCCAGATCGCATAGGAGCTCTGGCTGGCCTCCATCGCCAGCCCGGCCCTGCCGGTCTTCTGCTTCACCCCGCGAAAGGCCGCGCTCAAGGCTGCATGGCCCTCGATGGGCTTGAGGACGCTGGCGTCGTCGAGCAGTCCGGCCTGGGCCGCCAGGGTCTTGTTGTAGTACAGGACCAGCGGATGCAGGTCGAGCGGGATGGCGTAGCTGGCGCCCTCATAATGCGATTTCTCCCACTGGCGCGGAAAGTAGTCGCTGCCTTTCAGGCCTGCGGCCTTGAGTTCGTGGTCGCCGATCGGGCGCAGCACGCCGCCGCCGGCCAGGTTGGGCAGGCGCGACAGGTGGATGGTGGCGATGTCCGGCCCCTCGCCTACCACCGACGAGGTAATCAGCTTGGTGTAGAACGGCTCGCCCCATTTCAGCGTGGTGCTCACCACGCGCGCCGCGCGCTGGCTGGCGTTGAAGGCGTCGACCAGCGCGCGCATGCGCGCGCCATCGCCGCCGCTGAGCAGCGTCCACATGCGGATCTCGACCGGCGCCTGCGCGCTGGCACGCAGCGCCGGCATTCCGAGCAGGATCGAAGCCGCGAGTAGTTTCCTGCGCTTTGTCACTCTGTCTCCCTGTCGATGCACCGGTGCTATTATGGACTGCAATCGGCCGGCGCAGCGCCCTTACCTGACCAGTGTCGGGCCATGCACCACGGGTTGGCCGTCGACCCAATCGAGCTTGTCGATGTAGAGAAAGCGCCGGCCGCCTCGGCTGCCGTCCGGCTTGAGCTCCCACGCATGGTAGGCAATGTAGTCGCGGCCGCCGGCCTGGAACACCGACTGGTGGCCCGGCCCCATCAGCGCCACCTCGGGGCGGCTTTTCAGGAATGGCCCGTCGCCCACCGGCTGGCAAGGTCCCATTGGACCGGCGCAGCTAGCGTGGCCCGCCGCATACGAGCCGTCGCCGAAATCGTTGGCAGAATACAGCAGCGTGTATCTGCCGCCGCGCCGAACCATCGTCGGCGCCTCGATCACCTTGCCTTCCCATGCGCGCCCGTTGGTGAGCAGCCTGGTGGGCTGGCCCACCAGTCCCAGGCCGCCCGGCCGCAGCTCCTGGGCGAAGATGTGGGTGGGCTGCTTGCAGCAGTTGCCGTCGTTCTTGAAGTACAGGTAGAGCCGGCCGCCGTCCTGGAACGGGCTGGCGTCGATGGTCCCGCCCAGCTCCGCCTGGCATATCAGGGGCGCGGCAGCACCATCGACGAAGGGGCCGCGCGGCGAATACGCCACCGCCGCGCCGACGCACTGGCGGTCGGATGCCTTGTCGTGGGCCGTGTAGTACAGCACGTAGCGCCCCCCGAGCTTGATGACTTCGGGCGCCCACACGTGCGGCACCGGCTGGCGCACCCAGGACGCCAGCACCGGCATTGCGTCGGGCAGTGCGCGCCAGGCCTGCAGGTCGGCCGAATGCAGCAGCTGGACGTGCTTGCCATTTGCATTGGTCGCGTAAGCGTAATAGCCGTCGCCGTGCGGCAGCACGAAGGGGTCGGGGAAATCGCCCAGCGAGCTCGATGCTGGCTGTGGCAGGAGCTGGGCCTGGCCCGGCAACGGCAACAGTGCCGCGCACAGGCTGGCCAGGCAAAGTGGCAAGCGGTGGTCCATGGATGGCTGTCTCCTCGGCGCCGTTGGCGGCTGCTCGTGTGGTGACAGGAATCATACGAACGCCAACCGCCCGCCTCCTATAACGAAACGCGCGGGAGATATGCCAATTCCGTATTCATCAGGCGCGCGCGGCGCGCCATGCCGGCCGCTTCGTGCAGCGCCGCCAGCATCGCCTCGGCCGACGGCGACAGCTGATGGCGCTTGCGCGTGACGATGCCGTAGACGTCGGCGCGCAGCCCGAGGTCGAACGACAGCAGCGCCAGCTGGCCGGCGTCAAGCTGGGTGCGCACCAGTTCGGGCGGCAAGGCGACCACCCGCTCGCCACTGGCCAGCAACTGCGGCAGCAGCGGCAGCGATGCCGTTTCGACGACGTCCTGCGGCGGCTCCAGTCCCCTGGCCATGAACAGGGCCATCAGCTGATCGCGCAGGCGGCACGGCGGCGGCAGGATCCAGGCCGCCCCGGCCAGGTCGGACAATTCCAGGTCGGCGCGCGCCAGCCAGGGGTGGCCCGCGCGCACCACCAGCGCGTGCGGCTCGTCGGCCAGCGGTTCGAAATCGAGTTCGGCGCCGGCCGCGGGGTCGAGCACGTAGCCGACCACGATGTCGACGTCGCCGGCGCGCAGCGTCTCGACCAGCGCCTCGCTGCTCTCGACGTTCAGGACCACTTGCACCCGCGGACTGCGCTCCTTGAGGAGCCGCACCGCCTGGGGCAGCAAGGCCAAGGCCGGCGTGAGCACGCTGCCGACGCATACGCGTCCGTCGACGCCGGCAAGGCCCTGCATGATTTCCTGGTGGGCGGCGTCCATCTCGGCCAGCGCCGCCCCGGCGCGCCGGATCAGGATCTTGCCGTGCCAGGTGGGCACCACGCCGCGCGGCAGGCGTTCGAACAGGGGCACGCCAAGGGCATGCTCGAGTTCGCCGATCAGTTTCGAGGCGCCGGGCTGGGTCAGCCCCGCCGCTTCGGCGGCATGCAGGATGGATGGGTGACGTCCCAGTTCGACCAGCAGCACCAGATGGCGCGTCTTGAGGTGGAAGCGGATGAACCGGGTCGAGGATGCGTCGCGCATGCCGCATGGCCTGTTGTCGTTTCTTTAATCCTAAAGCATTGCGCGCGCCAGCGTCAAATAATGATTGGACGTGTCACGCGGCGGCAACGACGGCCGTGCTGCGCGCCGGCAGCCTTACCTGCGCGACCAGCCCGCCCTGGGGATGATTGCGCAGCGCCAGCTGGCCGTCATGGGCCTCGATGATGCCGCGCGCGATGCCCAGCCCCAGGCCCATGCCGCCATCGTTGCGGTCGCGCCCATGGGCCAGGCGCACATAAGGATCGAACAGGCTGGCCAGCGCGTCCTCGGGCACGCCGGGGCCGTGGTCACGCACTTCGACCACGACGCTGCCCGGCTCCTCGCGCACCGCGATCTCGGCCCGCGCGCCGTAGTACAGCGCGTTGTCGAGCAGGTTGCCCAGCGCGCGCTTGAGCGCGAGCGGCTTGCCGCGCACGGTGACGCCGGACGGCTGGTAGCCCACCTCGTGGCCGGCCAGCCGCGCGCTCTTGACCATTCGTCCCAGCAGCGCGTCGAGGCGGATCTCGGCCGGGTTCTCGTGGATGTCGCTGTCCTTGACGCACTGCAGCGCGCCTTTGACCATCATGTCCAGTTCGTCCAGGTCTTCCTCGAAATCGTTGCGCAGCGCGTCGTCGTCGAGCAGTTCGGCGCGCAGCTTCAGGCGCGTGATCGGTGTGCGCAGGTCGTGCGAGATCGAGATGAACAGGCGCTCGCGGTCCTCGATGTAGCGTGCGATGCGTTCGCGCATGGCGCCGAAGGCGCGCGCGGTGTTGACGAACTCGCGGCTGCCGGTCTCTGGCAGCGGCGGACTGGTGTCGTCCTGTCCCTGGCCGACGGCGGCGGCGGCGTCGGACAGCGCGGCCAGCGGGCGCGTGATCGAGCGCACCACCAGCAGGCACAGGATCAGCGCCACGGCCAGCGACAGCGCCTGCGGCATCAATCGGTCCCAGCTGAACGGGTCGTTGCTGCTCAAGAAATACGGATTCGGCATCAGCGCCGCCATGTACAGCCAGTTGCCCGGCTCGATCTCGGTCTGGATCACGAGGATCGGCGCCGGGTCGGGCTGCAGCAGCAGCACGTGCTGGACCCAGGCATTCGGCAAGTCTTCCAGGCGCACGTCGTGCTCGGCCACCACCAGCCGGTCAGGCCAGGCGAAGGCCAGCCGAAAACCAGGAGAGTTCGGCAGGTCGGACTTGAGCGTGGCGGCCACCGTCTTGATTACCTGGTCGGCCAGAGGATGCGGCGCGATGTTCTCGATCGGCACACAGGCGTGGTTCAGGTTGACGAAGAAGCGCGTGCCGCCCATCTCTCGCAGCTGCTGGATGATGAGCGCGCGGTAGGCCGGCGGCAGGCTGCGAAAGAAGCGGATCGCGCCGGCCGCGCTGTGCGCCACGTATTTGGCCGACGACTGCGCCTCCACCTGCGATTTATAGCGCAACTGGCTGGCCCAGATCGCGCTGGCCGCCACCTGCGTCACCAGCAGGCCCGCCGCCATCACCAGCATCAGGCGGCCCAGCAGCGAGGCTGGCACCAGCCGCTGCAGCCAGGGAGCGATGCGCCTAGACACTCGACACGCTGACGTCGGCCGAGAACACGTAACCGGCGCCGCGCACGGTCTTGATCAGGGCCGGCTGCTTGCCGTCGTCGTGCAGGCGCAATCGCAGGCGGCTGATCTGGACATCGAGCGACCGGTCCATCGGGCCCGAGTCACGCCCGCGCGTCTCCTCGCACAGCAGGCTGCGGTCGAGGATGATGCCGGGATGCTCGACGAAATACTTCAACAGCTGGAAATCGAGTCCGGTCAGCGCGACCTGGGCGCCGTCGGGATCGAGCACCTTGCGCTCCATGAGGTCGAGGGTGAAGCCGACGAAGCGGTAGTAGCGCGCGGCCGGCGTGTCGACCGCCGACCGCCGCAGGATGGCCTTGATGCGGGCCAGCAGCTCGCGCGGGCTATAGGGCTTGGCGATATAGTCGTCGGCGCCCAGTTCCAGCCCGACGATGCGGTCGGTCTCGTCCGAGCTGGCGGTCAGCATGATGATCGGCACATTCGAGCGCTGGCGCACCTGGCGGCACAGCATGAAGCCGTCGGTATCGGGCAGCATCACGTCCAGGATCACCAACGACAGGGCGTCGGCCTGGGCCTGCAGCGCCGCCAGGAAGCTCTCGCCGTCGTGCGACAGGATCACCTCGTACTGGTTCTTTTCCAGATAGGTCTTGAGGAGTTCACGGGTCTTCTGGTCATCGTCCACGATCAGTATCTTGCGCACCTGCCACTCCAAGAGGTTTGAGATTGAATAGCCTGAACAGCGCGCCGAGGCGGCGCTGGGCCTGGGCCGGCTTCACGCCATCGTCCAGGAAGAATCGGTGCACCTCGGCGATGATGGCGTCGCGGCTGGCCTCGTCCAGGGCCATGCGGTGCACCAGGCTGGGCGCCTGCACCGTGGCGCCCCGGGCGAAAACGGTCCACGACTGGCGCGCGCAACTGTCCATGGCGGCGGGATCGGCATCGCGCCGCACCGGCACCCCGCCCTTGAGCAGGTTGAAGCCGGCCTGCACGCCTGGCGCCACCATCAGCCGCGCCATCTTTTCCTGCGCCGCCATCTGGCGATAGTCGCCGGCGAACATGGCCAGCGTATCGACGCTGTACAGGTGGTAGTCGGACGTGCCGGGCGCTGCCGCGCAGCCGAAGTCGCGGTCCGGCAAGGCCTTGAATTCGGCCAGCTCGGCCTTGGCCCAGTCGCCCATGATCATCATGCCCGCCTGGCCGCGCGCGAAGCGGCGCACCACTTCGGGCCAGGGACGTTCGTCGATTTCGTCGCGCAGCCATCCCTTGATGGTGCGCAGGCGCAGCAAGGCCTCGTGGGTGCGGCGGTCGGCCGCCGCCACCGGGCTGCGCTGCACGAACAGTTCGCGGTAGAAGGCCGGCCCGCTTTCGGCCAGCACCAGGTTCTCGAACAGCGCCGCCACCTGCCATGCCTCGCTGCTCTGGGCAAGCGGCGCCACGCCGGCCGCCCGCAGGCGCCGCGCCACGTCCTCGAACTCGCGCCAGGTGACGGGCGGCGCCAGGCCAAGGCGCGCGAACAGAGGACGGTTGTAGTACAGCGTATTGACGCGATGGATGCCGAGTGGCGCGGCCACCACGTGGCGCCGGTGTACGACGAGTTGCTGGATGGTCGGGAACAGGAAGGCGCGCCAGTCGCCGGCGTCGGCGACGTTGTCGAGTTCGAGCAGCAGGCCCAGGTCGGCCCATTCAGCGATCGAGGGGCCGATCAACTGGGTCACTTCGGGCGCATCGCCGGCCAGCACCCTGCCTTTGAGGACCTTGCCGGCGCCGAGGCCCGCGCCGCCGGGGATGGCGGCGTCCTGCCAGTCGATGCCCTCACCGGCCAGGGTCGATGCCAGCAGGTCGGCGGCCTTGCGTTCGCTGGGCGAGGTCCACCAGTGCAGCACCTGCAGGCCGGGACGCTCGGCCGGCGGCGTGGCAAAGCAGGTGCCGGCCAGGACCAACGCACCCACCATGACACCTGGCCACACCACTTTCTTCATCGACGCATCCACCAACGGTCCCGCTGAAAGCACCGACTATATAGCAAGGTCGGCAAATGCGGCAAGGGTGCAGACTGCTAGCGCCGCTCGATGCTGGCGACCTGCCCCATCCTGCCGTTGCGGTCGAAGGCCGCGGCGCGGATCGTGCCGCTTGCGGCGATCGGTCCCTCCACCACTGGGCTGCTGGCGGTCGGCTGGCTGCCGTCGACCGTGTAGCGCAGGGTGATCCCCGGCAGCACGTGATTGACCAGCACCCGCCCGCCCTCTTCGATCATGCCGGGCGGCGCGATGCGGTAGGCGACCTTCGAGCCGTCCAGGTCGAGGCGCGGCAGCACGCGTTGGCCGAGGGCGTTGACGAAGCCGGTCCAGGCACCGCGGTGCAGCAGCGCGGCCTTGGCGGAAACGGTCTCGGTCGCCCAGGCCGGATCCGGCGCCCAGCCGCGTTCGGCCACCGCCACCAGGCGCGGCATCACCAGGTAGTCGATGCGGGCCGGGTCGCGCACCGTCTCGACGAAGAGGTTGGCCTGCAGTCCGCGCACGCGCCGCTTGCCGTAGTCGGTCAGGCGGTCCTTGCCAATGCGCGACGCTGCGGACGCGTTCTTGTTGATGTCGAGCGGGATGAAGTCGTGCACCGTGTCTAGTTCGACGTAGGCGCCCCAGTTCACGCCATGCTCGTCGGGATTGGCGTTGTGGGCCATGTCCATGTACATGCGGGTCACCGGCGTCAGGACGATGTCGTAACCGGCATTGGCAAGGCGGTAGGCCAGGTCTTCGTTGCCGACCGTGTTGTTCCACACATAGGCCGAGAAGCCGCGCTCCGGGAAGCGCGGGTTCGGGATCAGCTTCGGACGGCCGTCGAGCGTCGTCTGGCGCGCGGCCAGCTCTTCCCAGCCCGACATGTTCAGGCCGTGCTGGCGCACGATCTTGTCGACCCGGTCATAGAAATAATCCCACAGGTCGACCACGGTCTCGAGATTGTGCTTCTTCATCATCGCGGCGCTCACAGGCGATTTTCCCCAGGCGCCGTGGGCCAGCTCGTCGCCGCCCATGTGGATAGTCGCCAGCGGCACGCCGGCCTCGCGGTGCAGCGCCACCACTTCGCGCACCACGTGCTCGATGAAGGTGTAGCTCGATTCATGCCCCGGATTGATCACATTGTCGCCGAACAGCTGGGGCGAGCTGTACACCGAGCGGTCTTCGAGGTCGTTGAGCAGGTATTTGGCGTAGTCCTTATCGCCGGCCGCCTTCAGGCGGTGGTAGCGCGACTCCATCGCCTGCACGGCGGCGCGCGCGTGGCCCGGCATCTCGATCTCGGGGATCACCTCGATGTGGCGCGCATGTGCGTAGCGCAGGATTTCCTTGTACTCGTCGCGCGTGAAGTAGCCGCTGCCACTGGGGTCTTTCGGGTCGGGGCCGGAGCCGTAGGCCGGCTCCAGTCGCACGCCGGGCTTGGCGGCGTGGCCGCGCACTGCGCCGATGTCGGTCAGCTCGGGCAGGCCGGCGATCTCGATGCGCCAGCCTTCGTCGTCGGTCAGGTGAAAGTGGAATTTGTTCAGCTTGAAGCGGGCCATCAGGTCGAGCCACTTGAACACCGTTTCCTTGCCATGGAAGTTGCGCGACACGTCGAGCATGAAGCCGCGGTAGCCGAAGCGCGGGGCATCGACGATGGTCAGCTCGGGCAGCGTCAATGACTTCGCTCCCGGCAGCGGCATCAGGTCGCGCAGCGACTGCAGGCCGTGGGCCACGCCAGCCGCGCTGTTGCCGACAATGGCGATGCCGCCATTGGCCGCGATGGTGAGGCGGTAGGCTTCGGGCGAGCTTTGTCCGGGGACGCTCCCCACCGAGAGGCGCAGCGCCGGGCCGCCACTGGCCGCCAGGGTCGACGGGAACAGCGAGCGCGCCAGCGCCGCCTCGTTGGCCAGGGTCGACGGCGCGTCGATCTTCGGCATGCCCTTGAGCGCCAGGGTGCCCTTGCCGGCATCGAGCTGCAGCGGCGTCGGCAAGACCTTGGGCACCGCGGCGGCCGGCAGCAGCGCGGCGCGCGCATTGCGCTCGTAGGTGTCCTGCGGCGTGACCAGCGAATGCGGACTATCCTTGACGCCGGCCTGGGGCGCCTGGGCCAGTGGCACGACCTGGTAGTCGAGCGCGACGCCCGTATCCGGCGCGGCGTCGTAGACCAGGTAGGGGCCGGACGGCGCTTTCGACGAGGTATAGACCGAATCGGAATGCCGGTAGTTGAATTCGATAGTCTGGCCGGGGGCCAGCCCCTTGAAGTCGGGCCCGGGGTACAGGCGGAAGTAGCCGCCGGCGATCTGTTCGAGCAGCAGGCCGCCCGACTGCACGCCCTTCGGCATGCGGTCGATCGCATTGAAGTACAGCGACCAGCCCCGCGCAGGCAACGCCTGGGTGTCGCGGTTGCTCAGGGTGAAGCGGGCCGGCGTGCCGCCCTGCGCCAGCTGCGCGCCCGCCACCGGGCGCTGCAACTCCCACTGCAGGTGCAGCTTCGCGCCGTTTGCCACAGCGCCAGCCGATGCCGGCGCCTGCTGCGCTGCCAGCGCCTGCGTCGGCAGCGTGAATGCGACCAGTGCCGCCATCAAGGTCGACGCCAGCGCGCCGCCACAATTCATTGTTTTACCCAAGAGTGTCTCCCTATCGCGCCCGTGAGCGCTCATCAAAATCGCACCGGCGAAGGCACCGACCGGTGCGCCGTCATTTTTGCCTTGGTGTGTACCATTTGGCAAATCCTTCCTGCAGCCTTGCCGCGGCGTCCTTCGGCGCCAGGCTGCCGTTCAATACCTGCGACGTCACGTTCCACAATTCGACTTCCATGCTCGGCTGGCCGCGATTGAGCACCTGCGCATTGACGCGGATCGTCGACGCGCAGCGCTTGCGCCACTCGGCCATCTGCTTGGCTACCGGGTCGCGCACCGCGATCAGGTGGTGCGACAGCGTGAAGAAGCCGGTCAGGCGATTGGTGTACAGGTCGGCGAATTCCTGCGACCCCACCCAGGCCATGAACTTGTAGGCGTCTTCCTTGTTCTTCGAATTGCGGTTCACGCCCAGCCCCAGGTCCATATGATCCGAGATATGGCAGGCCGCGCCTTCCCTTGGCACCGGCGGCGGGAACACGCCCAGCGACAGGCCCGGCGTACGGCTGAAATGCGCGATGTCCCACGAGCCGGCCGGATAGATCGCCGCCCCACCCGACGCGAACCGTGCCTGGCTGGCGGCATACGTCTGCCTGGCGGCGCCTGGCGGCAGGTAGCGGTTCATGCGCGCCATGAACGCGAACGCATCGACGTAAGGCTGGTCGGTGAGCCTGGCGCGGCCGGCGATCAGGGCCTTGCGGCCTTCTTCGCCGCGCCAGAAGTTCGGCCCGATATTGGTGTAGACGATCTGACTCGATTCCCACTGCTCGGCCGTGCCCAGCGCCAGCGGCGTCACGCCAGCCTTCTTTAGCACGTCGAGCACGCGGAAGAAATCGTCCGCCGTGCGCGGCGGCTGCAGGTCGAGCCGGCGGAAGATGTCCTTGTTGTAGAAAAAGCCGTGGATGACCGAGGCCACCGGCATGCAGAAGGTGTCCTTGCCGTCGTCGGTCTGCCACGCCACCAGGCTCGAGGCATCGAAGTTCTGCAGGCCCGGCTTGCCGTCCAGCCGCTCCAGGTGGCCGCCCTGGTACAGGGCCAGCGACACGTCGAACGGCCGGCAGGCGATCAGGTCGCCCGCCGTGCCCTTAGCCAGGCGCGCGCCGAGGGCGGCGTCGTAGCCGGTGGGCGCGGTCGGCGCGAAAGTCACCTTGACGTCGGGATGGTGGCGCGTGAAGGCCGGCAGCAGGACGTTTTCCCACAATGCCTTGTCGTCCACGCGCCAGCTCTCGATCACCAGGGTGCCGGCAGCGGCAGGCAGTAGCGCCGCCGCCAGCAGCGCGCCGAGCAGGCGCCTCAAGATCCGCTTCACCCGTGCTGCCCCGCAGGACCAGCCTTCTCCTTCGGCGCCGCGAACAGCCGCTCGATCTCTTCCAGCGACTTGCCCTTTGTCTCAGGCAGGAAGAAGGTTGCGGTGATGAAGTACACAGCGGTGCAGGCGCCCCAGAACAGGAACATCATGTGGTAGCCATAGTTGCCGACGATCGGCAGGAAGGCGCCGGCGATCAGGGTGCCCGTGCCCTGGTTGATCAGGAGCGCCACGCCCATGCCCACCGACCGGATCCGGGTCGGCATCAGCTCGGACAGGGCCAGCCACACGCACACGCCGGGGCCGATCGAGAACGAGGCGATGAAGAAGGCGATGAACACGGCCGCCAGCAGGCCGCTCTTTTCGTCTGGCGTCGGTCCGACAGTGGCGCGCACGATTTCAAGCGGCACGCCGGCCGCCGCGTCCTTCGGCGGCTGCACCGATACCCGCTGCGCCATGTACACGCGGCGCGCCGCATCGACCGTGGCGCGCGCCTCGGGCGCCAAACCCGCGATCATCTGCTGGGCAGCGTCCAGCGCCGCCGGGTCGCCCCGGCCAGCCCAGGCGGCGCGGGCGCCCTCCAGCAGCGCGCCCTGCGGCGGCGCCAGGGTCGCCGCCAGCGCGGCCTCGCGCGCCAGCACGACTTGCGCCTCGGCGGTCGGCGTATAGGCTTCGGCCACCTGCTGCGCATCGCCGTACTGGTACAGGATCGTCAACTGCACGGGACCTGCGCCATTGCCCAGTTTCGCGTCGACCAGGTTGAGGTCGATCGCATTGCCCTGCATCAGCGCCGCTACTTCGGTGCGCACGTCGACCCGCTGCGATTCGAAGCGGTGGAACAGGATCGCCAGCAGGCACAGCGACACCATGATGCCGGCGGTGCCGATCTTGAGCAGGAACACGCGTCCCTTGCGCTCGACCAGCATGATGGCGCCGACCGTCATCACCATGTTCAGTATCTTGATCGCCGTGCCGTGGCTGGCCGCGCTCACCGGATCGAGGCCGGCATGCTGCAGGATGGTCGACATGAACTGCAGCAGCGAGTTGATGCCCGTTGCCTGGTTGCAGCCGAGGATCACGCAGGCCAGCACGAACGGCAGCACATAGCGCCGCTCGGTCAGCATTTCCGCCAGGGCCGCGCCGCGCGCCAGCTTGGGCCGCGCCCGTTCCTCGTCGAGCGAGGCCTGGATCTCGTTCACCTCTGCTTCACAGGCAGCCGCAGGCCGCAGCCGTCCCAGCACGCCACGCGCTTGCGCGGCACGGCCCTGGCGCATCAGCCAGCGCGGCGACTCGGACACAAACAGGCAACCCAGCAGGAATAGCACGCCCGGATACACGACCGCCATGAACATGCTGCGCCAGGCGTGGTCGGCAGCCGCGGTCGCGGCCACCTGGTCACTGCCGGCAGCCTGGATCGCCAGTTCGGCGTTGCCCAGGTAGTGGTTGCCGATGAAGGCGGCCAGCACGATGCCGGCCGTGAGCGCGAACTGGAACAAGGCCAGTCCCCGGCCACGGCGGTCGGCCGGCAGGCATTCGGCGAGATACAGCGGCACCACGACCGCGATCACGCCGCCCGAGAGCCCCTGCAGCAGGCGCCCGAGCAGCAGCGGCACGAACGATTGCGACAGGCAGATGACAGTGACGCTGCCGACGAACAGCAGCGCGCTTACTACCAGCATGGGTTTGCGGCCGAGCCAGTCGGCCAGCATGCCGGCCACCACCGAGCCGAGGATCGAGCCGGCCATCACGGCGGCGACCACCAGCGACAGCTGGCCCTCGGTCAGGCTGGTCGCGCGGTGCAGATAGGGCAAGGCGGGATCGATGATCCCGATGTCGATCCCGTACAGCAGCCCGCCAAGGCCGCAGATCGCCGTCAGGAAGAACAGGTGCATGCGTTGTTTGTTTTGGTTGGCCATTCCTTGCTTCGCCTTGATCGATGCTTCTCGTTTCAGGAGCGCAGCCGCGCGGTCTCCGTTGCGCGGCTGCTTGCTTACTTTACCTCTACTTCATGCTGCTACCTCAAATTACCAGGAGGCGCCGACCCGCAGGCCGAACATGCGCGGGTCGTTGTACGACGCGACCGTGAAGCGCTCGTCCGGGCCGCCAATGCCGGCCCAGGTCTTGGCGCGCTTGTCGAAGGCATTGCGCACATACAGCTCGGCATACCACGGGTAGCGGTCGCCGTCCGGTCCGTTCAGGCGCAGCGAACCGTCAACCTGGGCATAGGCGCCCTGCACGCTCGACAGGTGCGCTTCGTCGAGGTTGCGCAGGTTGAAGAACATCTTGTCCTGCCAGCGCGCCTGGATCCACGGGGTGAGCGACATGCCGTTGCTGAAGTAGAAGTCCTGCGAGAAGGACAGGTTCATCGTGCGCGGCGGAGAATACGGCAGGCGGTTGCCGACCACGTTGTAGGGACGCAGCTGGGCCAGTGAGGTGTCCGGGCCCGAGTAGTAATCCGGGCATGGCGTGACGCCTTGATTCAGGCGCGAACCGCAACCCAGGTCGTCGCTGAAGGTGTGATACTCGGCCACCTTGGCCGACAGCAGCGAAGCCGAATAGGTGATGCGAGCATCGCGCCATGGACGATACTGGCCTTCGAGCTCGAGGCCCTTGATGTTGGCGCGGCCGATATTGCGGGTCGACCACCAGCTGATCACGGCATTGCAGCCCGGGTCGTCGGCCGCGCACGGGCGCTTGTTCTGGCCGACCGTATGCTGGCCGGTCATCTGCATGTCCTTGTAGCGGCTGTAGAACAGCGTGGCCGACAGGGTCAGACGGTCGTCGAGCATCTTGCCCTTGTAGCCGAACTCCAGGTTGGTGACGGTCTCGGGGCTGTATGGCAGGAAGGAATACTGCGGGCCGGACGGGCCGGTGGCGCAATCATAGGGCACGCCGTTCGGGTCGAGCGCATTGCCGCACAGGTTGAAGCGGTCGTTGAAGCCGCCGGCCTTGTAGCCGGTCGACAGCGAGGTATAGAACATATTGCGGCTATCCACCTGCCATGTCAGGCCGAGGCGGCCGGTGGTCTTGCGCCAGCCATCCTTGTGGTTGCTGATCGAGGCCGCGGCCGGGAAGGCGCCGCTGCCGTAATAGGCGCCCATGCCCGGCAACAGCATGCTCGAATCGATGCCCTGCCAGCCTGGCGTGCCCGGCGCGCCGGGCATGTACAGGCCGTTGAAATAGTCGGTGCCGTAGGCTTCCCAGAACTGGCCGTTGGCATCCTCGCGCTCGTCGCGGCTGGTGCGCACGCCGGCAGTCAGGGTCCACTTGGGGATGAATTCCCAGTCGGCCTGGGCAAAGGCCGCTTTCGATTCCGAGATGCGGTGCGGCTGGTGGTAGAAGTTCGCCGTCGGGTAGCCATTCGGGCCGCCGCCGCGGAAGTCCTGGCCATAATCGAGGCTGTTCTTCTCTTTCATGTAGAACAGGCCGGCCACATAGCGCAGGCCGCCGAAGTTCTGGCGCAGCTGCAGCTCGTGCACGTCGGACGCGAATTTCGAACCGAGCGTATAGGTGCCATTGTCGTACACCGGCCAGCGGTCGCCGATGCTGGTGGCGGTAGCGTCGACGTCGGCCTCGATCGGGTGGTAGCCGCCGTCGCTGTCCTGCTGCTGGAAGCGGCGCTGGATCGCGTGTGCGTAGCTGTACTCGATGTCGGTCTGGTCGTTGACGCTCCATACCAGGTTCGAGCGCGCGGTGCGGATCGACATATCGGTGATGCCCGGGATGTTGATCGCCACGTTGTATTTGCCCTTGGTGCAGGCATACGGCGTGCCTGCCGCCTGGTCGCAATCCTTCATCGCGATGTCGCCGGCGTCGTTGTTCTGGTAATTCTCGAACGCGACCAGCCATTGCAGCTTGTCGGTCACCTTCCACAGGCCCGAGATACGCGCCGCCCACTGGTCGCGGTTGGTGTAGTAGTCGCCCTTGCCCACGTCGCGCGCCAGGCGCTGGTCGGTGTCGGGGATGCCGTCGGCGTAGAAGCCCTTCGGCGGCATGTTGACGTCGTAGTCGTCGCGGGTCTGGGTGATCCAGCCATCGCGCTTGACGCCGCTGGCGGTGAAACGCAGCGCGAAGCGGTCGTTGACCGGCAGGTTCTGCACCACCGAGAGCTGGCGCTGGTTGTAGTTGCCGACGTCCAGCATCGCACTGCCTTCGTAGCTGCCGATGACGGGCTTGTTCGGGATGATGTTGATGCTGCCGCCGGTCGAGTTGCGTCCGAACAGCGTGCCCTGCGGACCGCGCAGCACTTCCAGGCGATCGAGGTCGAACAGCAGCGCCAGCGCGCCCTGCGGCCGCGGCGAATAGATGCCGGCCACGTGCAGGCCGACGGCCGGGTTGCCGATCTCGGTAAAGTCCGAGTTCGACACGCCGCGGATCGCGATCTGCACGCCCGAGCTGCCATCGACCGCGCCGCCCAGCTGCAGGTTGGGAATGTCGCCCGTCAGCGCCTTGATGTTGACCACGCCCTTGCGGGTCAGTTCTTCCTGGGTCACGGCCGATACCGCGACCGGGGTCTTCAACAGCGAGGTGCTGTAGCGGGTGGCGGTGACCATCACTTCCTGGATCTTGCCCGAGTCGGGCGACGGGGCCTGGGGCTCCGCCTCCTGCGCCAGGGCGGGCGCGGCCAGCAGCGCCAGGGCGCCAGCCACGGCGGAACTGATCAAGGTCTTCCTGCGGTTCGATTCAAGCATGCTCATTTCCTTTTGGTAGCGTGACGGTCGATCCCGTCATCTCGATTGATCCCACCTGCGTGTGTGCTGCTGTCGTTTCCACTTTCTTCGTTGCATGTTTTGACAGTAGCACCGTTGTCGGGGCGGGCCAAACGAGGGAGGCTGAGCATCCAAAATAATCATAAGCATCTGATTTTTATAGATTTTCTCTTTGAACCTTGCGGCGGCGCTTACACTTCTTTACGTTGGGCCGGATTTTCGCCAAGAAATCACAAGCACGTGGAATTTCAGGTGAGACAAATATTCAAAACCTTACAATTCATTACAGAGCGTTGTGCCGCAATTGCAACAATCATGCCGAACGTGTTTACAGCTTGACGTAGATGCGGCGCCGATCCATGACGTAGGCGACGATCCAGCAGGCCAGCATATACCCAAGCGCGAACAGGAAAGACGCCAGATACGGTTCGGTCCAGGGCAAGAGCGCCCGCTCGTACAGCCAGCCATAGAGCGACATGTCGCCCACCTGCAGGCGCACCAGGGCCACCACGCCCACCGTCGACAGCATGTAGATGAACAGCGTGTTCTTGCCGAACACGTCGAAGAAATAGGTCCCGGCGCGCAGCCCGCGCATATCGATCGCCCACACCAGCACGGCCAGCAGCACCAGGTTCCAGCCGATGCTGGCCACGACATAGGAGCTGGTCCACAGCTTCTTGTTGATCGGGAAGGCGACATCCCAGCCATGCGCGAGCAGCACGCAGGCCGCGCCGGCCGCCAGCAGCGCCACCACGCTCCGTACGCTGCGGCCCTTGTGTTCGAGCCAGGCAACGGCGAGGTAGCCGCCCAATACATTGACGACGGCCGGCAAAGTGCTCAGGATGCCTTCCGGGTCGAACGGAATGCCGTCACCGGTGTACATATGCGAGGCGCCCAGCACGGCCAGGTCGAGCGTACGCACGGCATTGCCGGCCAGCGTGTAGTCGCCGAACTGCCATAGCATCCACCAGTAGCCGAGCAGCAGCGCCGCGCTGGCCGCGAGCGCACCGCGCACGCCGCCGTAGCGCACGACCAGGGCCGCGACCAGGTAGCACAGGCCGATGCGCTGCAGGACGCCCATCACGCGCACCGTGTCGAAGTGGATGAACTGGCCGTCAGCCGTGAAGAACGGGAACCAGTACAGGAAGAAGCCACACGCGAAGATCAGGATGCCGCGCTTGAACACAGTGCGCAGGAAGACCGCGTCGTCCATGGCCGACAGCTTCTTCAAGCTCAGGCGCAGTGCGCAACCGACTACGAACAGAAAGGACGGGAATACGAGATCGGTCAGCGTGTAGCCGTGCCATGGGGCGTGCACCAGCGGCGCATACTGCGCGCCCCAGCTGCCGGGCGTGTTCACGACGATCATCAGGGCCAGCGTCAGGCCGCGCAGGACGTCGATCGAAAGATTGCGGGAAGTGGTCGTGGGTGGCATCTCAGTGTTTCCATTTGACGTGACGGATTCGACCGTAACACGTGGAAACACCGGGCGACAATAACTCGCCTCTTGCGCCACCAAATCTCGCAAGTGATTGATTTGAAACGAATCACCCGAAAAGCCGAATGAGCCGGGCTTACACTTCTTTACATGAAAAAGGGCCGCCCCTAAGGAAGTGGGGACGGCCCTGCCTACAGCCAGGTTGACTTTGACGGATCAGTGCTTGGTATCGCCCTTGTCCGCCGTATGGAGTTCATGCTCCTTGACCAGCTTGCGCACCTTGGCCACGTCCGCCGCGCCCACCGGCGAAGCCTTGTTGCCCCAGCTGTTACGCACGAAGGTGACCAGCTGCGCCGTCTCTTCGTCCGACAGGCGCCATGCGAAGCCCGGCATGCCGAGGTCCGACGGCGCGGTGTGGGTCGACGGCAGGCGCGCGCCGGCCAGGATCACGCGGATCAGCGACGTCGGGTCTTCCTGCAGCACCGTCGGATTGCCCGGCAGCGCAGGGAACACGTCGCCGGCCGCCTTGCCGTCCACGCGGTGGCAGGCCGCGCAGTTGTCCAGGTAGAGCTGGACGCCGCGTTCGCTGTCATTGCCCTGCATGATCTTCTGCACGGTCGCATCGGAGGCCGCGAAGCTGGCCTTCTTGTTACCGCTCTCCGGCAGGCTCTTGATGTAGAGCGCCATCGCCATCAGATCGTCGTCCGTCATGTTCTGGGTGCTGTGCTTGACGACGTCCTGCATCGGCTCGCCCAGCACGCCCGAGTGCTTGTTACGGGCGGTCTTGAGCGTGTCGACGATGTCTTGCGCAGTCCAGTTGCCCATGCCGTCGACCTTGTCGCCGCGCAGGTTTACTGCCAGCCAGCCATCGATCAGCGGACCGCCGGCCAGGTATTCCGGACCGGATTCGTCCAGCGCCAGCTCGTTCAGCGTCGCCGCACGCGGGGTGTGGCAGCTGCCGCAGTGGCCCAGGCTCTGCACCAGGTAGGCGCCGCGGGCGATCTTCTGGTCGGAGTACTTCGACAGGTCCATCGGGCCCTGCACCGGCACGAATTGCTTGCGCCAGATGCCCAGCGGCCAGCGGGTCGACAGCGGCCAGCTGATCTCGTTGTCGCGGTTGGCCTGCTTGACCGGCTCGACGCCGTGCATGAAGTAGGCGTACAGCGCGCGCGTGTCGTCGTCGCTCATGCGGGCATACGACGGGAACGGCATCGCCGGGTACAGCGTGCCGCCGCTCGGCACGATGCCGTGGCGGACCGCACGATCGAAATCGTCCAGCGAGTAGTTGCCGATGCCGGTTTCCTTGTCCGGCGTGACGTTGGTCGCGTACATATTACCGATCGGCGACTGGATCACGCGGCCGCCGGCGAACTCCTTGCCGCCCGGCGCGGTGTGGCAGGCGATACAGTCGGACGCGGTCGCCACGTAGCGGCCCTTCTCGATCAGGCCGGCATCCGGCTTGACGCCGGCCGCCAGGCCTGGACCCGGTTCGATCTTGCGGGTCTCGGTCGGCGCCACGGCATAGCCGTAGGCGCCGGCAAAGACCACCGCACCAGCGATGGCGAGACCGAGGACGATCTTCTTGACAGGTTTTTGTTTGGTCATGTGTTCGTCCTCTTATGCCTGCACCAGTGGGCCCGGGTTCTTGATGTACTGTTCCCGGATCGCTTTCGCGCACCAGTAGGCCAGCGCGCCGACCATGCCGGTCGGGTTGTAGCCGTTGTTCTGCGGGAAGGCGTTGGCGCCAGGCGCAAACACGTTCGGCACGTCCCACGACTGCAGGTACTTGTTCAGGGCCGAGGTCTTCGGATCCGCGCCCATGATGGCGCCGCCGACCGTGTGGGTACTCTGGTACTGGTTGATGTTGTAGTGCGTGCCCGGCTTCTTGGCGTCGCCTTTGGTCGCCAGCGGGTTCAGCACCTTGCACATCTCCTGCGCCTTGTCGACCAGGTAGGCCGACGCCGCGATCTCGTTGTCGTGCCAGTCGAAGGTCATGCGCAGCAGCGGACGGCCGAAGGCATCCTTGTAGTTCGGATCCAGGTCCAGGTAGGCGTCGTCATACGCCATGCACGAACCCTGCACTTCGTAGTAGAACGAGTGGCGCATCGCATCCTTGGCGCCCTTCTTCCAGTCGCTGCCCCAGTTCGGCACGCCCGGCGCGGTCGCGATGCCGCGCACCGGACCGCCGCCAGGCTGGCGCGCCCAGATGACGCCGCCGCCGACGAAGCCCGACTTGGTCGGATCGTTGCGGTTGCCGTTCAGGTCGTCGAAGGTGGTGCCGCCGCCGCCGATGCCCATGAACTGGTTGGCGTGCACGTTCTTGTCGAAGAACAGCGAGACGCGGTTCAGGTTCTGGTACGAGTAGTTCTTGCCGACGGTGCCGGTCTTGGTGACCGGGTCATAGGCCGGGCCGATCTTCGACACCAGCATCAGGTGCACGTTGTACAGCGAGAACGCGCCCAGGATGACGATGTCCGCCGGCTGTTCGCATTCCTGGCCGCCTGCATCGAGGTAGTTGACGCCGGTGGCCATCTTGCCGTCCGCCGTCAGGTTGACCTTCAGCACCTGGGCGAGCGTGCGCATCTCGAAGTTCTTGCGGCCTCGCAGCACCGGGAAAATGTTGATGTTCGGGCTGGCCTTCGAGTAGTTCAGGCAGCCGTAGTCCGAGCAGAAGCCGCAGAAGTTACATGGACCCATCTGGCAGCCGTACGGATTGACGTAGCTGGCCGAGGTGTTCGAG
>DDKG01000132.1 GCA_002339265.1 Massilia sp. UBA2604
CACGCGCTGTGGCAGGAGCTGGGCTTCGCCGCCGCCCATGGCGACATCCTGAACGCCGCCTGGCCGCAGGTCGACCCGGCCGCGCTGGAGCAGTCCGAGATCGAGATGATGATCCAGGTGAACGGCAAGCTGCGCGGCTCGGTCAAGGTGCCGAAGGAGGCCGACAAGGCCGCCATCGAAGCCGCCGCGCTGGCATCGGAGGCAGTGCAGAAGTTCATCGAAGGCACGCCGAAGAAGGTCATCGTGGTGCCGGGCAAACTCGTCAACATCGTGGTGTAAAAGATGACCATGTCGAACAAGACCCTGGTGCGTGCGCTGGTGGCGCTCCTGATGGCCGGCGTGCTGGCCGGCTGCGGCTTCAAGCTGCGCGGCAGCGACGGCCAGTACAACCTGCCGTTCCAGAGCATCTGGCTGTCGTTCGGCGAAGCCTCGCCGCTGGGCACGGAGCTCAAGCGCAACCTGCGCGCGGGCGACACCGTGCGTATCGAGAGCGATGCTTCCAAGGCCGAGGCCTTGTTCGACGTCATCAGCGAATCGCGCGGCAAGGCCATCCTGTCGCTCAACAGCCTGGGCCGGGTACGCGAGTACTCGCTCAGCTACACCCTGGTGTTCCAGGTGCGCGACGCCAGCAACCGCCAGCTCTTGAGCCCAACCGAGATCACCCTGCGCCGCAATATCGCCTTCGACGAATCGCAGGTGCTGGCGAAGGAATCGGAAGAAGCGCTGCTGTACCGCGACATGCAGTCCGACCTGGTGCAGCAGATCCTGCGCCGCCTGGCCGCGATCAAGCCGGCAGGAGCTTGACCGAACGATGCAACTGCGGCTCGAAGCGCTCGACGGCCACCTGTCCAAGGGTCTGGCGCCGCTGTACGTGATCACCAGCGACGAGCACCTGCTCGCGCTGGAAGCGGCCGACCGGATCCGCAAGACGGCGCGCGCGCAAGGGTATACCGAGCGTGACGTGCTGACGGTCGAGCGCACTTTCAAGTGGGGCGAGCTGCTGGCCGCCAACCAGGCGCTGTCGCTGTTCGGCGACAAGAAACTGATCGAGCTGCGCATCCCGACCGGCAAGCCGGGCAAGGACGGCAGCGCCGCGCTGCAGAGCTACGCGAAAGACCTCAGCCCCGACAACCTCACCCTGATCACCCTGCCGAAGCTGGACTGGCAGACCGCCAAGTCGTCGTGGGTGACGGCGCTGCAGCAGGCGGCGGTCTATATCGAAATCCCGAACGTCGAACGCAACCACCTGCCGGGCTGGATCGGCCAACGGCTGTCGAACCAGGGCCAGAGCGCCGAGCGCCAGAGCCTGGACTTCATCGCCGACCGGGTCGAGGGCAACCTGCTGGCGGCGCACCAGGAAATCCAGAAGCTGGGACTGCTGTACGAGCCGGGCAAGCTCAGTTTCGAACAGGTGCACGACGCGGTGCTCAACGTGGCGCGCTACGACGTGTTCAAGCTGTCCGAGGCGATGCTGGGCGGCGATCCGGCGCGCCTGGCGCGCATGCTCGAAGGATTGAGGGGCGAGGGCGAGGCGCTGCCGCTGGTGCTGTGGGCGGTGTCCGAAGAGATCCGCACGCTGCTAAAATTAAAGACCGGCATGTCGCAGGGGCGTCCGCTGGGCGCGCTGCTGAAGGAATACCGGATCTGGGGACCGCGCGAGCGGATGATGGAACCGGCGCTGCGCCGCGTGTCGCTGGGCACGCTCGAGGCGGCGCTGCAGGACGCGGCGCAGGTCGACCGCATGGTAAAGGGCTTGCGCGCGAAGCAGTTCGCGGGCGATGCGTGGGATGCGATGTTGCAGCTGGCGTTGAAGGTGGCGCGCTGACTTCCAACTCATGCCCGATATACCTATAACGCAACGGGAATCATGATGGACATCACCGCACACATGCACCAACTGGGCCGCCAGGCCCGGGCCGCATCGCGCGCCATGGCGCGCGCCAACACGGCTACCCGCAACCGCGCCCTGGAGCTGATCGCGGCCGCCATCGAACGCGACGCCGATGCCCTGCGTGCGGCCAACCAGAAGGACCTGGACGCCGCGCAGGCCGCCGGCCTGGCCCCGGCCCTGATGGACCGCCTGGCCCTGTCGGACGGCGCGATCGCCACCATGGTCGCCGGCCTGCGCCAGATCGCCACCTTGCCCGACCCGGTCGGCGAGATCTCGAACATGAAGGTGCGTCCGAGCGGGATCCAGGTCGGCCAGATGCGCGTGCCGCTGGGCGTGATCGGCATCATCTACGAGGCGCGGCCGAACGTGACGGTCGATGCGGCCGGCCTGTGCATCAAGAGCGGCAACGCCGCCATCCTGCGCGGCGGTTCGGAGGCGATCCACTGCAACCGCGCGCTGGCCAAGCTCGTGGCCGAAGGCCTGGCGGGCGCCGGCCTGCCCCAGGACGCCGTGCAGGTGGTCGACACGACCGACCGCGCCGCCGTCGGCGCCCTGATCACCATGCCGGAATACGTGGACGTGATCGTCCCGCGCGGCGGCAAGGGCCTGATCGCGCGCCTGATGAAGGAAAGCACGGTGCCGATGATCAAGCACCTGGACGGCATCTGCCACGTCTACATCGACGACAAGGCCGATGTCGAGAAGGCGCTGGCGGTGGCGTTCAACGCCAAGTGCCACCGCTACGGCACCTGCAACACGATGGAAACCCTGCTGGTGGCGCGCGGCATCGCGCCCACCGTGCTGCCGCGCCTGGCCGCGCTGTATGCGACGAAAGAGGTCGAGCTGCGCGCCGATCCGGAGTCGCGCGCGATCCTGGCCGGCTACCCGCACCTGGCCAGCGCGAGCGAAGAAGACTGGAGCACCGAGTACCTGGCCCCGATCCTGGCGGTCAAGGTGGTGGCCGATATGGATGAGGCGATCGACCACATCACCGCCTATTCGTCGAAGCACACCGAAGCGATTATCACCGAGGACTATACGAGCGCCATGCGCTTCCTGCGCGAAGTAGACTCGGCCTCGGTGATGGTGAACGCCTCGACCCGCTTCGCCGACGGCTTCGAATATGGCCTGGGCGCCGAGATCGGCATCTCGAACGACAAGCTGCACGCGCGCGGACCCGTAGGACTGGAAGGACTCACATCGCTCAAGTACGTCGTGTTCGGGCACGGCGAAGTTCGTAACTAATAAAAAAGGAACCGCATGTACCTCTGGATCAAAGCCCTGCACATCGTCTTCATCGCCTCGTGGTTTGCCGGCCTGTTCTACCTGCCGCGCATCTTCGTGAACCTGGCCCAGGAAACCAACCCGGCCGTGAATGAACGCCTGCTGGGCATGGCGCGCCGCCTGTACCGCTTCACCACGATCCTGATGGTGCCGGCGCTGCTGCTCGGCCTGTGGCTGGCGATGATGATCGGCATGAAGCACGGCTGGCTGCACGCGAAGCTGCTGCTGGTGGTGCTGGCGATCGGCTACCATCATGCTTGCGGCTCGATCCTCAAGAAATTCGAACGCGGCGTCAATACGCGCAGCCACAAATGGTATCGCTGGTTCAATGAAGTGCCGGTGATCCTGTTGCTGGCGATCGTGATCCTGGCGACGGTCAAGCCCTTTTAATTTGCAGCACCACTAACGTTCGAGTCGTCGTCCCCGCGAAGGCGGGGACCCAAGGCCTGTGCTCAGCCACAAGCGCTGGTCGTTATGGCTGTGCGAGCAAACTTGGGTCCCCGCCTTCGCGGGGACGACGTGTCAAGGCAGTTGGCATTAAATATTTCGACGGTCATCCGGCACAACCGGTGACGCGTTATCAACACAGTTTCATCAACGGACAAAGGGTACCCCTCATGGCCTCATATTTTTGCCCATGCCCGCGCGGCATGGAAGCGGCGCTGGCCGAAGAACTGGGCGAAATCGCCCAGCTCTCCACCACCTTCAAGGTGCACAACCAGGTGCCGGGCGGCGTGCACTGCTCGGGATCGATGCAGGACGCCTGGCTGGTCAACCTGCATTCGCGTATCGCCTCGCGCGTGCTGATGCGGATGGGCCAGCGCAGCTATTCCAACGAAAACGACATCTACGA
>DDKG01000059.1:0-9694 GCA_002339265.1 Massilia sp. UBA2604
GAGTACGCCGAGCGGGTGCGCATGACGAATATCGCGCAGATGGTCAACGTGCTGCAGGCGATGATCATCACCGACAAGGACAAGATGCTGCTCACGCCGACCTACCACGCCTACAAGATGTACATCCCGTTCCAGGATGCGACCAAGCTGCCGGTGGCGGTCGACAACGACGTGGCCTACTCGAGCAACGGCAAGGCGGTGCCGGGCATCAGCGCCACGGCGGCGCGCGCCAAGGACGGCAAGGTCTATGTCGCCCTGGTCAACACGCATCCGACCCGCGCCAGCGACGTGGCGCTCAATGTCGCCGGCCTGAATGTGGGCAGCGTCTCGGGCCAGGTGCTGACGGCCGAGAAGATGGACGCCCACAACACCTTCGAGCAGCCGCAGGCGGTCAAGCCGGCGCCGTTCAGCGCCAAGGCGGCGGACGGCAAGCTGACGATCAAGGTGCCGGCCAAGGCGGTGATGGTGTTCGCCGTCGGGGCTTGACGTGAAGGCCGCGCGCGCAATGGCAACTGTTGCGATGGCGTCGGCCGCGCTGACCGGTGCGGCGCAAGCCGCGCAGGTCGGCGTGCACGACCCGGTCATGGCGAAGGAAAAGGATCGCTACTATCTGTTCAGCACCGGTCCCGGCATCACCTTCTACAGTTCGAAGGACATGAAGACGTGGCAAGCCGAAGGCCGCGTGTTCCCGGAAGGCCCGGCGTGGGCGACCAAGGCCGCGCCGAGCTTCAATGGCCATATCTGGGCGCCTGACATCTATCACCACGACGGCAAGTACTACCTGTACTACTCGGTGTCCGGCTTCGGCAAGAACACCTCGGCCATCGGCGTGACCGTCAACACCACCCTTGACCCGCGTGCGCCCGGCTACAAGTGGGAAGACCAGGGCCTGGTGGTGCAGTCGGTGCCGGGCCGCGACCTGTGGAACGCGATCGACTCGCACGTGATCGACGACGACAAGGGCACGCCCTGGATGTCGTTTGGCTCGTTCTGGGGAGGCCTGAAGCTGGTCAAGCTGGACGCCAGCCGTACCCGGCTCGCCGAACCGCAGGAGTGGCACACGATCGCCCGCCGCGACCGTCCGGCCTTCACGCCCGACGAAGAAGCCGCGCCGGCGCAGATCGAGGCGCCGTTCATCTTCCGCAAGAACGGCTGGTACTACCTGTTCGCGTCCTGGGACCTGTGCTGCAAGGGCAAGGACAGCACTTATAAAGTCGTGGTGGGGCGCGCGAAGAGCGTCACCGGTCCCTATCTCGACCGTAATGGCGTCGACATGGCCAAGGGTGGCGGTTCGCTCGTGATCCAGGGCGACGGCGATTGGAAAGCCCTGGGCCACAACAGCGCCTACACCTTCGACGGCAAGGACTATATGGTGCTGCACGCCTACGAGACCTTTGATAAGTACCGGCAAAAGCTGAAGGTGCTCGACATGACGTGGGACGGCGACGGCTGGCCGGTGCTCGACCAGAAGGACTTGAACCGCTACCATAGCGTGTTGCAAAAATGAAGACACGTCTTGCCGCATTGACCCTGATGGTGGCCGGCGCCTGGGCCCAGGCAGCAGAACTGTTTCCGCTGGCCGCCGTGCGCCTGGGCCCCGGCCCCTTCCTCGACGCCCAGACCACCAACTTGAACTACCTGATGGCGATGGAGCCCGATCGCCTGCTGGCGCCGTTTCTGCGCGAGGCCGGCCTGCAGCCGCGCCAGCCCAGCTACGGCAACTGGGAGTCGACCGGGCTGGATGGCCATATGGGCGGCCACTACCTGTCGGCGCTGGCGCTCATGTATGCCTCGAGCGGCGACCAGGAATCGCTGCGCCGCCTGAACTACTTCGTGGCGGAGCTGAAACGCGCGCAGCAGGCCAATGGCGACGGCTATATCGGCGGCATTCCCGGCGGACGCCAGGCCTGGCGCGACATCGCGGCCGGTAAGCTCGAAGCCGACAACTTCTCGGTCAACGGCAAGTGGGTGCCCTGGTATAACCTGCACAAGGTGTATGCCGGCCTGCGCGACGCCTACCGCTACGCCGGCAACGAGGACGCGAAAATCATGCTGGTGCAGCTGTCCGACTGGGCATTGACCCTGACCTCGAAGCTGTCGCCGCAGCAGATGCAGACCATGCTGCGCAGCGAACATGGCGGCATGAACGAGATCTTCGTCGACGTGGCCGAGATGACGGGCGATCGCAAATACATCGACCTGGCGCTGGCCTTCTCGCACCAGGCCGTGCTGCAGCCTCTGGCGCGCGGGCAGGACCAGTTGACCGGCCTGCACGCGAATACCCAGATCCCGAAAGTGATCGGGTTCAAGCGCATCGCCGACATGACGGGACGGCAGGATATGGGCGAGGCGGCGCGCTTCTTCTGGCAGACCGTGGTCGACAAGCGCACGGTGGCCATCGGCGGCAACAGCGTCAAGGAGCACTTCCACAGCACCGACGACTTCGAGCCCATGGTGCACGAGGTCGAAGGCCCGGAGACCTGCAACACCTACAATATGCTGAAGCTGACCGGGATGCTGTTCCAGTCGGAACAGAAGGGCAGCTATGGCGACTACTACGAGCGTGCGCTGTACAACCACATCCTGTCGTCGCAGCGGCCGGAGGGCGGCTTCGTCTACTTCACGCCGATGCGGCCGAACCACTACCGCGTGTATTCGCAGGTGGACAAGGGCATGTGGTGCTGCGTCGGCTCGGGCATCGAAAGCCACGCCAAGTACGGTGAATTCATCTACGCCCGCGACAAGGACGCGTTGTTCGTCAACCTGTTCGTCGCCTCCACCCTGTACTGGAAAGAGAAGGGCGTCCGGATCACCCAGGCCACGACCTTCCCGGACGCCGACACCACGCGCCTGACGGTCGACGGCGACGGTCGGTTCACGATGAAGATTCGCTACCCGGCATGGGTGGCGCCGGGCCGTATGGAAGTCAAGGTCAATGGCAAGGCGGTGCAGGTCGACGCCGGGCCGGGCGGCTACGCGACGATCGAGCGCGCCTGGCGCAAGGGCGACCGGGTCGACGTGCGGCTGCCGATGTCCACCCACCTGGAACAGATGCCGGGCCAGTCGAACTACTACGCCGTGCTGCATGGGCCGGTGGTGCTGGCGGCGCGTACGCGCATGCCAGGGGACGACAAGCTGCGCTACCTGGCCGACGACTCGCGCATGGGGCATATCGCCTCGGGGCCGACCTGTCCTTTGGCGTCTGCGCCGATGTTCGTCAGCGATTCGACCGATTTCATCGCCCGCTTCAAGCCGGTGCCCGGCAAGCCGCTGACGTTCACCGCGCCGGGACTGGTGCATGGCGCGGATGGGCCGCAGACCGAGTTTATTCCCTTCTTCCGCCTGCACGAGTCGCGCTACACGATGTACTGGCAGCATGCGACGCCGGGTGGCCTGAAGACTCAGCAGGCCGCGAATGCGGCGCGCGAGGCGGACCGGATTGCGCTCAATGCCCGGACGATCGACCGGGTGGCGCCGGGCGAGCAGCAGCCGGAGTCGGATCACTTCTTCAAGGGAGAGGGGAGCGAGGCCGGAATCAACAACGGCCGGCACTGGCGGCATGCGACCGGATGGTTCAGCTATGAGCTGAACGATCCGAAGAAGGAAGCCAGGGTGCTGCGACTAAGCTTCGCCAAGGTGGATGCGGGACGACAGTTCGATATCCTCGTCAACGGGCAGGTGCTGGCCAATGTGACGCTGGCGGCCGATGCAAAGGAAGAGATTTATACAGTCGATTATCCAATTCCCGATGCACTTCGCATGAAGGCCGACGGCAAGCTCAGCGTGCGCTTCGTGGCCAAGCCAGGCTCGATCGCCGGCGGCTTGTATGGGCTCAGACTGTTGCGTTAGAGATAGTGCTCTTGATCCTAGGGTTCGATGCCAAAACCCATATCACAATTATCAAAAAAGTGATTGGAACAGTATCTCAGTTTGGCCTAGGATTGCAGAACAACAATACCGGAGACAAAGTGATGAGACTCACCCGCAGGAACCTCCTGGGCGCTGCAGTTGCCTCGACGGTGGTCGCCGCAATCGCGCCAACCACCGCTCTCGCCGCCAAGCCCCTCACCATCGGCTTCTCGCAAGTCGGCGCCGAAAGTGAATGGCGCACCGCCAACACCGCGTCCATCAAGGACGCCGCCAAGAAGGCCGGCATTAACCTCAAGTTCGCCGACGCCCAGCAGCGCCAGGAAAACCAGGTCAAGGCGATCCGCTCCTTCATCGCCCAGCGCGTCGACGTCATCGCCTTCTCCCCGGTCGTCGAATCCGGCTGGGACACGGTGCTGCGCGAAGCCAAGCGCGCCAATATCCCGGTGATCCTGACCGACCGCGGCGTCAAGGTCAGCGACCAGTCGCTGTACGTCACCTTCCTCGGCTCCGACTTCGTGGAAGAGGGCCGCCGCGCCGCGCGCTGGCTGGTGGAACACGCGAAGAAGAACCCGAACCGCGCCTATAACATCGTCGAGTTGCAGGGCACCGTGGGCTCGGCGCCGGCCATCGACCGCAAGGCCGGCTTCGCCGAAGTGATGAAGACCGAGCCGCGCCTGAAAATCATCCGCTCCCAGACCGGCGACTTCACCCGCGCCAAGGGCAAGGAAGTGATGGAAGCTTTCCTCAAGTCCGACGGCAAGAACATCACCGTGCTATACGCACACAACGACGATATGGCGATCGGCGCCATCCAGGCGATCGAAGAAGCCGGCCTGAACCCGGGCAAGGATATCCTGGTGGTGTCGATCGACGGCGTGCGCGGCGCGTTCGAGGCCATGTTGCAGGGCAAGCTGAACGTGACTGTCGAATGTAATCCGCTGCTCGGCCCGCAGCTGATGGAAGCGGCCAAGGCGATCAAGGCCGGCAAGCCGGTGCCAAAACGGATCGTGGTGCAAGAAGGTGTCTTCCCGGCCGAAGTCGCAGCCAAGGAATTCCCGAACCGTAGATATTGAGGCGGCCATGCTCGCCTCGACCACGGCGCTGCCGTTGCTCGACGTCACCGGCATCCACAAGCTTTTTCCCGGCGTGAAAGCGCTGTCGGATGCGGGCCTGCGCCTGTATCCGGGCGAAGTCCATACCCTGATGGGCCAGAACGGGGCCGGCAAGTCCACCCTGATCAAGGTGCTGACCGGTGTCTACCAGCCGGAGCGCGGCAGCATCGTGCTGGATGGGGAGCGGATCGAGCCGCGTTCGACCCAGCACGCCCAGGAACTCGGCATCAGCACGGTGTACCAGGAAGTGAACCTGTGCCCGAACCTGTCGGTCGCCGAGAACATCTTCATCGGCCGCTATCCGCGCCGCTTCGGCATGATCGATTGGCGCCGCATGCGCCGCGACGCCGTCGGGCTGCTCGCGCGCCTGCAGGTCGATATCGACGTCAGCCGCCCGCTGGCCAGCTACCCGCTGGCGATCCAGCAGATGGTGGCGATCGCGCGCGCGCTGAATATTTCGGCAAAGGTGCTGATCCTCGACGAGCCGACCTCCAGCCTCGACGAGGCCGAGGTGCAGCTGCTGTTCTCGGTGCTGCGCGGCTTGCGCGAGCAGGGCATGGCGATCCTGTTCGTCACCCACTTCCTCGAGCAGACCTATGCGATCTCGGACCGCATCACGGTGATGCGCAATGGCGAGCGCGAAGGCGAATACCTGTGCAGCGAGCTGTCGCGCCTGGCCCTGGTCAACAAGATGATCGGGGTGGCCGCCGACACCCAGGAACAGCCGCAGACCTGCATGGAGGAGGGCCACGAGGCTGGCCGGACCCTGCTGCGCACGCAAGCGCTGGCGCGCCGCGGCGTGCTGGCGCCGCTCGACCTTGAGATCAAGCAGGGCGAGCTGCTGGGCCTTGCCGGCCTGCTGGGATCCGGCCGCACCGAGACCGCGCGCCTGCTGTTCGGCGCCGACCGGGCCGATAGCGGCGCCATCGAGATCGATGGCCGCGCACGAACCTTCGCCACCCCGCGCGATGCGATCGCCCAGGGCATTGGATTCTGCTCCGAAGACCGCAAGCACGAAGGCGCAATCCTCGACCTGTCGGTGCGCGAAAACCTGATCCTGGCCCTTCAGGCGCGCCAGGGCCTGCTGCGGGCGATCCCGCTGCGCCGCCAGCAGGCGCTGGCCGAGCATTACGTCAAACAACTGGGGATCAAGACGGCCAGCATCGAGACGCCGATCGGCACGCTCTCGGGCGGCAACCAGCAAAAAGTGCTGCTGGCGCGCTGGCTGGCCACCGAGCCGAAGCTGATGATCCTCGACGAACCCACGCGCGGCATCGATGTGCGCGCGAAGCAGGAAATCATGGACTACGTCACCACGCTGTGCCGCAAGGGCATGGCCATCCTCTTCATCTCGTCCGAACTGCCCGAGGTACTGCGTGTGAGCGACCGCATCGTCGTCATGCGCGACCGCAAGGCCTGCGGCGAGTACCGCCGCGGTGAGCTGGACGACGACTCGGTGCTGCACGTGATCGCAGGGGAGGGCTACCAATGATCGTCAAGGAACAACCACCCGTGGCAGCGGCCACGCCGGCCGCGAAGCCAGTTGCGCCGGTGCGCACCTCGCTGGCGTCGCGCGCGCTGGTGCACCACCTGTTCCGCCCCCTGGCCGCACTGGCCGTGCTGCTGCTGATCGATGTTCTTCTCATCCCCGGCTTCTTCCGCCTGGAGATCAGGGACGGGCACCTGTACGGCGCGCTGATCGACATCGTCAACCGCGCCGCACCGCTGATGCTGGCGGCGATCGGCATGACGCTGGTGATCGCCACGCGCGGCATCGACATCTCGGTCGGCGCCGTGGTGGCGCTGTCCGGCACCGTCGCCGCGATGCTGGTCGGCGGGACGATGGTGATCCAGGACGGCGTGCCGGTCTATGTGGCCGAGACGCCGATGCTGCTGGCGATGGCCGCAGCGCTTGGCGCGGCGCTGCTGTGCGGCCTGTGGAACGGCGCGCTGGTTGCCGGCCTGGGCCTGCAGCCCATCGTCGCGACCCTGATCCTGATGGTGGCGGGGCGCGGCCTGGCCCAGCTGCTGACCGACGGCCAGATCGTCACCGTCTACTATCAGCCGTTCTTCTTCCTCGGCAGCGGCTATTTGTTCGGACTGCCGTTCGCGCTGTTCGTGGTGGCGGCGGTATTCGGCGTCACCGCGCTGCTGCTGCGCCATACCGCGCTCGGGCTGTTCATCCAGGCCGTTGGGGTTAATCCTGTTGCCGCGCGCCTGGCCGGCATCCGCACCGCGGCCCTGATCGTGTTCGTCTATGTGTTTGCGGCAGGCTGCGCCGGCATGGCGGGACTGATGATCAGCTCCAATGTAAAGAGCGCGGACGCCAACAACGCCGGCCTGATGCTGGAGCTCGATGCGATCCTGGCCGTGACCCTGGGCGGCACCTCGCTCGCCGGCGGCAAATTCAGCCTGGCCGGCTCCATCATCGGGGCGCTGATCATCCAGACGCTCACCTACACCATCTATTCGCTGGGCGTGCCGCCCGAGGTCAATATGGTCGTCAAGTCGGTCGTCGTGTTCCTGGTCTGTATCTCGCAGTCCGACCAGTTCAAGAGCCTGTGGAAGCGGAGGGCGGCATGAACGCTGTCGTCAAGCGCGCGCGTACGCTGTCGAGCGCACCTTCCTTTACTTCGCTGGTCACGGTGGTCCTGCTGGCGGCGATGCTGCTGATCGGCGGCGCCCTGTACGACAGTTTCCTGTCGCTGCAGGTGATGCTCAACCTCCTGATCGACAATGCCTTTCTGCTGGTGATCGCGATCGGCATGGGCTTCGTGATCCTCTCGGGCGGCATCGACCTGTCGGTCGGCGCCGTGCTGGCGCTGTCGACCATGATCGCGGCCTGGCTGCTGCAGGTGGCCCAGTGGCCGCCGCTGGCCGTGATCGCGACTGTGCTGGCGCTGGGCTTCGCCTTCGGAGGCGGCATGGGGGCGGTGATCCACGTGTTTCGACTGCAGCCCTTCATCGTCACCCTGGCCGGGATGTTCCTGGCGCGCGGCCTGTGCTACCTGATCAGCATCGAGTCGATCACGATCGAGGATCCGCTGTTCGTGGCGATGTCGCAGACCCAGATCCCGTTCCTCGGCGGCTTTCTCTCGCCCGGCGCCCTGATCGCGCTCGCCATGCTGGCCTTCGCGGTCTGGCTCGCGCACTACAGCGGCTTCGGGCGCGCCGTGTACGCGGTCGGCGGCAACGAGCAATCGGCCGCGATGATGGGCCTGTCGGTCGGGCGCACCAAGATCCTGGTGTACGCCTTCAGCGGCTTCTGCGCCTCCTTGGCGGGCCTGCTGTTCGCGTTCTACATGTTGTCGGGCTACGGCCTGCATGCCCAGGGCACGGAGCTCGATGCGATCGCCGCGGTCGTCATCGGCGGCACCTTGCTCACCGGCGGTTATGGCTACATTCTCGGCGCGCTGTCCGGCGTGCTGGTGCTGGGCACGATCCAGACCCTGATCGCTTTCGACGGCACGCTCAGTTCGTGGTGGACCAAGATCGTGATCGGCGGCCTGCTGTTCGTGTTCTGCGTGGTCCAGCGCGTGATGGCGTTCAAAACAAAATAAAACCAGGAGACACCATGTTCAGGCTTTCCATCCTCGCTGCCGGGCTGTGCGCAGCCGCTTTTGCGCAGGCAAGCAATCCGATCGTAAAAGACATCTTCACCGCCGATCCGGCGGCGCTGGTCGACAACGGCCGCGTCTACCTCTACGTCGGCAAGGACGAAGCCCCCGTCGGCGGCAAGGACTACGTGCTGAACGAATGGCGCGTCTATTCGAGCTGCGACATGAAGAAGTGGACCGATCACGGCTCGCCGCTGCGCTACTCCACCTTCAAATGGGCCGGGCGCGACGCCTGGGCCTCGGACATCGTCAAGCGCGACGGCAAGTACTACTTCTACTCGACGGTCGATCACGCCACCATCCCCGGCAAGGCGATCGGCGTGGCCGTCTCGGATAGTCCGACCGGCCCCTTCGTCGACGCCCTCGGCAAGGCCCTGGTCTCGAACGACATGACGAAGCAGACGAAGATCCTGTGGGACGACATCGACCCGGCCGTGTTCATCGACGATGACGGCCAGGCCTATCTGTACTGGGGCAACACGGTCATGAAGTACGCGAAGCTCAAGCCGAACATGATCGAGATCGAAGGCCCGGTCCACACCGTGGGCCTCGAGCACTTCGTCGAGGCGGCCTATCTGCACAAGCACAAGGGCACGTATTACCTGACCTATTCGCGCCACTTCCCGGAAGAGACGGTGTACATGACCGGCCCTGCGGCCACCGGCCCCTGGACCATGGGCGGGGTGATCATGGAGAAGAACAGCAACGTCAACACCATCCACCAGGCCATCGTCCAGTTCAATAACAAGTCCTATATCTTCTACCACAATGGCAAGCTGCCCACGGGCGGCGAATATCGGCGCTCGGTGGCGGTCGAGGAGCTGCGCTATGGCCCCGATGGCGCCATTCTTCCGGTGCCCCAAACGGTGGACGGCCCGGCCGCGAATCCGGCGCCGAGCTGCAAGTGAGCGCCGCATCGTCGCGAAACGCCGCCGCGCCGGTATCCACTGATATGATTTCCTGATGGATACGACAAACCCGAACTGGTTCCTGAAGGCGCGCCTCAAGACGCGCCAGCTTCTGCTCCTTGTCGCGCTGGACGACTACCGCAACATCCACCGCGCGGCGGAGGAGCTGCACATGACGCAGCCGGCG
>DDKG01000059.1:9760-11784 GCA_002339265.1 Massilia sp. UBA2604
CGCGATCGCGCGCATCAAGGAACAGGCGCCGCTTCTGCGCATCGGCGTGCAGCTGGAGTCGAGCAACGTCCTGCTCGACAAGCTCAAGCACGGCACCCTCGACTTCATGATCGGCCGCATCCTGGACAAGGAGGATTCGACGGGCCTGATCTACGAGGAGCTGACCGAGGAGCCGGCCTGCGCCGTCGTCCGTCCCGGCCATCCGCTGCTGGAGCGGCGCGGCCTGACCCTCGAGGACATCGCCGCCCGGCCATGGATCCTGCCGTCGCCGGGCAGCATCCTGCGCCACCGCTTCGACATGATGTTCCGGCGCGCCGGCCTGGCGCCACCAAGTAACGTGGTCGACACCACGGCGATCCTGCTGGTGACGGCGCTGCTGCAGCAGACCGACGCCCTGCACGTGATGCCGCAGGAAGTGGCGCAGTACTATGCCTCGCTGAACGTGATGCGCATCCTGCCGATCGAGCTGCCATGCAAGATGGATGCCTTCGGCATCATCCGCCAGCAAGACCACCTGCTGTCGCCGGGCGCCGACCTGTTGTTGAAGGCCGTGCGGGCCGCCGCCGCCGAGATCTATTGAATTGTGTCGCATACACAACCACCAAAAGTCACAGATGTGTAACGGGCGCAGCCGATTCGATTTGCTCGCTATAATCGCCGACAATAAGAAAATGTTGGCGGCGGGGCAATAAGAACGTGAGGGGAAACGTTCCAGTGTATTAAGCCCAGCCAGCTTCGCGAGAACCACACTGGGTAATCCTGATGAGCAATCTGAGCAGTTTCCCGCCGGCGGCCGCTGGCGGTTTGGCGCTGGGAGAGCCGAACACTTGGCCGGAGGGCTTGCGCGCCATCGGCGACCTGATCCTGGCATCGCGCTTCCCGATGTTCCTGGCCATCGGCCACGACCTGCGCCTGTTCTACAACGACGCCTATTCCGACCTGCTCGGAGATAAACACCCGGCCGCGCGCGGCGCGCCGTACGCCAGCGTGCGCCCCGAGCTGTGGGAGCGCATGCGTCCCTATTTCGAACTCGTGCTGGCCGGCGAATCGACCCAGCTCCAGCACGCCCTGATGGAATTCGAGCGCAACGGCAAGCGCGAACGCCGCTTCTTCTCGGTCTCGCTATCGCCGGTGCGCCAGGCGGGCCAGGTGGCCGGCGTGTATTGCGTGCTCACCGAGACCACGTCCGACGTGCTGTCCGAGCACCGCCACGCCTTCCACCAGAAGCTGGGCGAGACCCTCGACGGCATCGACGACGCCGTCCACATCATGAAGGCCACCAGCGCCATGACCGGGCAGACCTTGGGCGTGGCGCGCGTCGGCTATGGCGAGATCGACGCCACCGGCCGCACCGTGACGGTCGACCGCGACTGGACCGAAGGCCGCATGCCCAGCCTGGCCGGCATGTCGCATGCCCTGGACGATTTTGGACCCGAGGTGGCCGGCATGCTGCGCCAGGGCCGCACCGTGCGCATCGACGACGTCGGGGCCGACGCCCGCTCGGCGCCGGGCGCCGCGGCCTATGCCGGCATCGGCGCGCGCGCGGTGGTGATCGTGCCGATCATCGAGGAGGCGCGCCTGTCGGCCGTGTTCTACCTGCACGAACCGTTCGCGCGCCACTGGACCGAACAGGAAACCGCGATGGCCGAGGACGTGGCGCGCCACACGCGCGAGGTGGTGCGCCGCTCGCGTCTCGAGGAGACCCTGCGCGATGCGGCGATCGAGCGCGACGCGCTGCTGCAGAGCGAGCGCCTGGCGCGGGTGCAGGCCGAGCGCCTCAGCCACGCCAAGGACGAGTTCCTGGCCATGCTGGCGCACGAGCTGCGCAACCCCCTGGCGCCGATCAGCAGCTCGGCCAGCCTGCTGAGCATGCAGTTCGCGAACGAGCCGCGCATCTGCCAGACCAGTTCCATCATCAGCCGCCAGGTCAAGCACATGAGCCGCCTGATCGACGACCTGCTGGACGTCTCGCGCGTGACGCGCGGCCTGGTCAAGCTCAAGCTGGCGACGGTCGACTTCCGCGA
>DDKG01000066.1:0-24202 GCA_002339265.1 Massilia sp. UBA2604
GCACCGCGACATTGCCGGAGATGGCCGGCGCGGTGGTGTCGACCAGGACGGCAGCGGTCGAGGGCAGGTGGCCGGTGAGCGACAGCACGGCGTTGTTGCCGGCCGCGTCGCGGATCGTCATGCCGCCGAGGGCGATGCTGCCGATGTCGATGCCGTCGGCATCGTTGTCGCCGGCCTGCACGGTGTAGCTGTAGGTGACCGAGTTGGTGTCGCTCGTGACATAGCTGGCGCTGCGCGCGGTGCTACCGATGGTCAGGCCCAGCGTGCTGGGCGTGCCGCCGACCGTAACGTCGATGTTCTCGTTGAACGTCACCTTGAAGGTCAGGACTTCACCCGCGCGGTAGCTGTCGGCGATCGGCGCGGTGATGTTGCCGAGAACGGCTGGCGCGACCGCATCGACTCGCACGCCGCCCAGTGATGGCAGGTGACCGGCCAGGCTCACATCGGCATTGTTGCCCGCGGCATCCCTGATGGTGTTGCCGTTAGGAAGCGTCAAGCCCCTGATGGCGATGCCGTCGGTGTCGAGGTTGCCCGCCTGAACGACGTAGCGATAGGTGATGCTGTTTGCGGTCTGGGAGAGATGGGTCGCGAACACCGGGGTAGTACCGATCGTCAGCTCGAGCGTGCTGTTGGTCCCGGTGATGGTCACGTTGTCGTCGAACGTGACCGTGAAGTCCAGGTTGCTGCCTGCCGCATAGGTGCCGTTGCTTGGGGGCGTGATGGTGCCGGTGATCGCGGGCGCCACGCCGTCGACGCGGACGCCGGCGGTGGCTCCCATGTTGTTGAGCGTGAGGTCGGCGGGGTTGCCGGCGGCATCGCGGATGGTGCTGGTGCCCAGGGACAGCCCGGTGATCCCGATACCGTTGGCGTCGAGGTCGCCTGCCTGCACCGTGTAGCTGTAGGTGATCGAATTGGCACCCTTCGTCTCATACGTGGCGCTGCGCGCGGCGCCGCCGATGTCGAGGCTCAGCGTACTGCTGGTGCCGGTGACGATCACGTTTTCGTCGAAAGCGACGGTGAAACTGAGCTTTTCGCCAATGGCGTAAGTCTTGTTTGTCGGCACGGTGACCGAAGTGATGACAGGATCCGTTTCATCCACCATTGCCGGCGTCACCACGATGTTGTCGATGTATAGATCCGCGCTGTCCGCAAAAATGAACCTGATCTCATCGATATTGGCATACTCGTTCCCGAACGTCAGCGTACCGTAGCGCCCATTGACATCGTCGGCGATCAGCGAATACACGATGCCGCCACTGGAAGAGGAGCTGGCCAGATTGACGGAAACCCCAGGCAACGCTGCGCCATTCGAAAAAGCCAGGATGGTCAACGTTGACGTCGCAAACGTCCCTTGTCCGATCCTGAACGATTCAAGACTGAAGTTCGTCGCGTCGGACGACTTCATCGTATACGTCACTGGGCCGGGAGTGCCGTTAAAGTTCAGAGCGACAGCGCGATCGTCTGGATCGTTTTCGTCAATGTTCAGGTACATTGCGAACTCGCTATTATCGCTGCTGACAACCCCCATGTCGGCAGGAATACTGGATATGAACGTCCAATCCCCCGCAACCAGCGTGTTTCCATCACCTAAAATCAGGCCCAGGGAGTCGAAATCCTCGCTCGTAATGCCGAGCACCCCAGCAAAGCTCGCCTGACCAGAACCCGTCAGTGCCGATTCAGTCTCGATATCGCCGGTATCCGCTTCCAGGTCCCAATCGCCACCCAGTAGCGCGCTCCCGCTCGGATCGACGGACGCGGCCACGTCCGCGCCAGTCACCGCCGACAGCGCTTGCAGAAAGCTCGCCCCGACGGCGCCCGCGCCCACGTCGCAGCCGTAGAGCAGCAGGTCGGCGCCGTCCGCCAGGGCGCCGCGCAGCACGCCCAGATCGGCCTCATGATCGGCGAGGCCAGCTTCGTCCAGGCGCGTCGCGCCCAGTTGCAATACGCCGGGGGCGCCGTGGGTAAATACGTGGACCGCCTCGATCCCGCTGCGCCCGGCCAGGGCGGCGGCGATTTGCGTCAGGCCGTCGCGGGCGCCGTCGATCAGCACCGCCTCCACACCTTCTCGCAAGCCATCCAGGAGCGTCTGGTAGCCGGCGATGGACGTATCGATGAAGGCGATTTCACCACTGCCGGTGCCAGGCTGGACGTTTGTTGTTGTAGTCATAAGACGCTCCGATATTATTGAGAAAGATGCGAAATCGGCAAGCTGGTATTTACCAAAAGTAGCTCGGGAAATTTGCCGGATTTCAATAGCAAGAAACTCTCTCACGGACCGCTAGATGATGCAAAGAAAAATGCTCAAAAGTAAGCTTTTTTTGCGAAGGAGTGTGGTTAATTGGGATATTTTCATACCAGAAAAAACGGAAAGCATGAGTTCGTTTCCCTATTGCAACAATCCGAAGTGAAAGAGGGCTGGTGGGACAAGATCGGGAGAACCGGCGTGCAGGTGCGCGCTCCGATCGATGACGACACGGTTGACCACCGCCGGGCCGCACAGGCCAGATCCGATTCGTTATAATGACGGCCTATTATTGACTCTCCAGCAACCAAGGACCATCCATGAGCCTGAATAACGTCCCAGCCGGCAAAGACGTGCCGAACGACTTCAACGTCATCATCGAAATCCCGATGAACGCCGATCCGGTCAAGTACGAGGTCGACAAGGACAGCGGCGCGATCTTCGTCGACCGTTTCATGGGGACGGCCATGCACTATCCGTGCAACTACGGCTATGTGCCGCAGACCATCGCCGACGACGGCGACCCATGCGACGTGCTGGTCATCACCCCGTTCCCGCTGCCGCCGGGCGTGGTGGTGCGCTGCCGCGCGCTGGGCGTGCTGAAGATGACCGATGACGGCGGCGGCGACGCCAAGGTGATCGCGGTGCCGGTCGAAAAAGTGCTGCCGATGTACAAGAAAATCCAGTCGCTGGAAGACCTGGAAGAGCTGCGCCTGAAGCAGATCCAGCACTTCTTCGAGCACTACAAGGATCTGGAGCCGGGCAAATGGGTCAAGATCGAAGGCTGGGCCGGCATCGATGAAGCCAAGGCCGAGCTGGTCAATGGCGTGGAAGCGTACAAGAAGGGCGCCCAGGCGTAATCGCCTAGTTCCATTCTTCGCTGAAAGCCGGCGCCCGCGAGGGCGCCGGCTTTCTTTTTGCCCCGTCGTTGCAGCCTATCGGCTCCGCTTACCAGCCGAGGTCGCGCAGCAGCGGCAGCGTCAGGTCGCGCGGTGGCATCAGCACATAGCGCAGGTCGCTGTTGATCGACGGCTCCATCAGCAGGTTGCGCGTGGCCTCGGTCGTGAAGTGCGAGACCGAGGAACCGGGCGCGTTGACACCGGGCGTATACATGAGCATGCGGCGCCGGTGGTCGGTGCCGGCCAGCCGCGCCGGGTCGGACTGCAGTCGCGCCACCACGCCGGAGCGGTTGGGCGTGCGGTTCTGGAGCGCCAGCTTGAGCGCTTGTCCATCGGCGCGCGTGATGCGGGCCGAGGGAATCGCGATGCTCGGATCGAGCCCCGGCATGCCGGCCACTTCGCCCGCCGCGCTGTCGGCCACGATCATGCCGAGCGCACCGGCGGCCTGCACATTGCGCGCCTTGACCACGTAGTCGCAACTGCCGCGGTCGACCAGGGCGATATTGCCGCGCACCGCCAGCGCATTGACGGCGCTCAGGGGAGTGCAGGCCAGTCCATTGCCGTTGAGCTGGTCGACCACCGGCATCAGCTGCGCGCTGACCGGCGCGTTGCGGATCGCCGGGCCGAAGCTGGCGTCGCCCACCGCGTACTCGCCCGCGGCGGCGCCGGCATTCTCGCCGCTGATTGTCAGCACCGATGCCGGGCTCAGCACGGCCGGCGTGGAGCGGGTGACATACCAGCCGTTCCAGGACAGGCCGCGCCAGGTGGTGGCGCTGGCCACCCGCTCGGCCTCCGTCATCTGCACCCACAGGCGCTCCCGGCGGTTGTCGATCAGGTTGAAGTCCCAGACCGAGGGCCGGCCGAGCAGGAAGGCGCCGGTCTCGTCGTCAGTGAAGGTCTGGAAACCGAGGCCGTGGGCGATCTCGTGCAGCAGGGTGGCCACCAGGTCGATCTGGCTGCCGGCCTTGCGGTCGAGCCCCAGGTAGAAGGTGAGGCCGGGAACGCAGTCGGCGAACAGGCCGAGCCGCGAATTGAAGCGCGCGACGATGTGCGGATCGCCCGGCGCGGCGAAATCGACGCCGGCCAGCTTGCCGGCCAGGGCGGTCGGATACCAGGTGCCGTTGATCGGCGCGGTCGGGAAGTTGGCGACCACCTGGTAGGCGCCGGCCGCGCCGAGCACGGCGCCGGTGCTGTTGCAGTCGAGCGGCAGGAAGGCGGCGCCGATGCGGATCGGCACGGTGCTGACCAGGTGCGCGGCCCAGATGTCGGCGGCGTAGCGGAAGGCGTGCAGGCGCTGCGCGCCCAGGGTGGTGCCGGGATTGCCGCCGACCGGCATGGCCGGGGTCGGATCGTTGAAACCGACGCCGGGGGCGTTCTGGTTGATGATCTCGATGGTGGCCGCGCGTGCGCTGCCGGCGCCGGCGAAGCCGACGAAGGCGGCCACGGCCAGCAGGGCAATGGCGGCGACGCGGGCGAGAGGGCCAGGATGGCCGGGACAGGCGCCGGCGGCGCGGCCGGCAAGGCGTTCAATGATGGTCATGGCGGGAGGCTCCCTGCGCGGCCGGCGCGGATTGGTCGAGGATGCGGGCGGCGGCGTGGGCGCCGTCGACGCAGTGGTGGTCGAGCTTGCCATCGGCGCCGCGCTTGACGACGGCGTACACGAGGCCGCGCTCGCCCAGCACGGCGCTGCTTTCGCCGCGTGTGCCAGTCACCGCCTGCGGCTGTGCCGGCGCCTCGCGCGTGGTGGTGGCGGAAGAGGCGCGCAAGGCGCGCAGTTCGGTCGCGGTCGGCGCGCGCAGTTCGCCGGTTTCGGCGTCGCGCACGACGGTGAGGCCCTGGGCGGACGGCGCCTGCGGAGCGGCGCCGGCGTTGGCGCACAGCGCCGAGAGGGGAAGGATGAGGAAGGAAAGTGCGGTTCGCATGGGATTCTCCGGTTTTCAATGGCGCCCGCGGCGCTGCATCAGGCCAATGACGCCCAGGCCGCTCGCCAGCACCAGCAGGCCGGCCGGCTCTGGTATGAGGGTGACGCCCCGCACGTCGTCCAGGCCGACGTGGCCGGGCGTGGCCGGGTCTCCCAGGCGCTCGTTGGGTGCATCGACCTCGGCCTTGGCGGCCAGGGACGAGGATGCGGCGACGGTGACTGCCGCTGTCTCAATCAGGATATGGAGTCTTTTCATTCTGTGTATGCATGGGCCAGTAGGAATGGGATTCCTCGCGCTGGCTGACGACGAGGGCATTTGCCTATTCATGATAAAAATGGCAACCTCGGCGTTATTGATATGCATTCAGCGTGACGAGCAGGACGTGCCGTTTCCCTCAATCGCGGCAACGGAACTTGACGAACACGCTTGAATTCGCGCAAGTCTATGCGGAAGGGAAATCGAAATAAGGAAAGGCGGGACAAAACCGGACCCCGGCGCGAAGGCGCCGGGTGGAGAGCGGAAATGATGCGGAACGCCGGAACGCCGGAACGCCGGCCCGGTGGCGTGAGGACGAGTCCGGCTTACAGCGGCGCGAGCAGCGGCGCATAGCTGCGCCGGTACAGCTTGTCGCCGAGGAGGCCGAAGATGGCGGCGCGCGCCAGCGCGGGCAGGGCGCGCATCTTGTCCCGGGCCGCGCACTGGCGCTGCACCCAGCGGATCCGCTGCAGGCGCCGGCGCGTGTACGAAGCCAACGCCGCATCGAGACCCTGTCCGGCGGCCAGGACGTCGGACAGCACCACCGCGTCCTCGATGGCCAGGGCCGCACCCTGCGCCATATTGGGCGAGGCCGCGTGGGCGGCGTCGCCGATGAAGACAACCCGTTCCTGCGCCCAGTCGTCCATGACCACCTGGCCGAGGCGGCCGAAGTGAACCCGTTCCTCATCCTGCTGTCCGCGTTCGAGCAGTAGGGTCATCGGCGCGGCGAACTTCTGGAACAGTTCCGGCAGGCAGGCATGGCGGTAGGACTCGGCATCCGCCCCCGGCGGCAGGGTCAGGTCGGCATAGACATAGACCTCGCTGGCGCTCACGGGAATCGCGAGCAGCGTGCAGCCATTGCCGAGCATGGCGGTCCAGCCCGCGACGCCGGCGATGTTCTGGGTGATGAAGCGCCAGCACACCTGGCGGCCGTACTGTGGGTTGACATCGGGGCGGACGATCCGGCGCACGCCCGAATGGATGCCGTCGGCGCCCACCACCAGGTCATAGGTGGCCGACCTGCCGTCGGTAAAGGCGACCTCGCAGCGTCCGCCCGACTGGTCGATGGCCGCGACCGACACGTCGTGGCGCACCTTCGATTCGCCGAAGGCGGCGCCCAGGATGGCGTGCAGCCGTGCATGCGGCAGCGACAGGCAGGGGCCGCAGCGCGACCAGACGTCGCCGGTGCGGGTCTCGGTCAGTGTCCAGCCGCGGTGGTCCAGGATCTTCTGGCTGCGCACCGCCACGGCGCTGCTGCGCACGCGGTCGAGCAGGCCCAGGCTGGCGATGGCGCGCGTGGCGTTGCCGGGAAGGTAGAGCCCGGTGCCGGACGGCGACGGCGCGGCTTGCCGCTCCACGAGGTCGGCCGCGATGCCGCGTTGTTCAAGGGCAAGGCCCAGCGAAAGGCCGGCAATGCCGCCGCCCACGATCAAGATTTTCCTTTGCATCTGTCTGCCGCCCGTTCATTCGTTCGTCAAGGGGACCGACCGATCGATCCCGCATGAAGATACGCGGCGCGGCGTGTTTCGGATGCGCTACCCCACGCCGCGCTCGCCCCGCTTGTGGCGGGCGATCATTATTGATGCGTCGCAACTGCTATGGAAAGAGGGGCGGTGCGCCATTTCCTCTGCGATATCTTGATAGCCGTCCCTTTCCTCACCGCACGGAACCTCGGCCTCCACCGATAGGTCCGCGATATACCCGCCCAAGCGAAAGATTACCGATAAGGAGGATGGCTGATGATGTCCCCGGCCTTGGCACAACAGCTTGCTTGCGCACTGACAGGTTTTTCCGACGCAACCAGGCTCTATGCACTAACGGTGGGGGATGAGCGCTCGGCGCCACTGGGAAGTGAATTGCTGGTGGAAGCATTTTTTGCCGACGACGAGGTGCAGGGAATCGGGACAATCGATGTCATTGCCTTGTCCGACACCGCGTATATCACGCCTGGAACCTTGCTGGGACAGCAGGCCAGCCTGGCCATCAGCCTGGCCGATGGCACTCGCCTCCATTTTGCTGGCGATATCGGCGAAGTGGCGATGCTCGGCAGCGATGGCGGCTTCACACGGTATCGCCTGCGGATTTCGTCCTGGCTGTGGCGTCTCGGTCAGTCGAGAAACTGTCGGGTGTGGCAAAACAAGACCGTCATCGAGATCATCGACGCCGTCTTCGCCAGCTACCGGCCGCTGGCGCGATGGCGCTGGAGTTCCGACACCGGGCCGTTCATGGCGTCGGCAGTAGCGCGCAGCTATTGCTGCCAATACCGGGAGTCCGATCTCGACTTCGTGCGCAGGATTCTTGCCGAGGAAGGGCTGTGCTGGCGCTTCGAGCAGACCGGGGATGGTCCCGGTGTGGTGCTGTTCGCAGATAGTAGCCAGCCAAGCGCAGTGCCGGAAGACACCAGCAGCGCGCTCGATAGGGGAGTGCGCTACCACGGCGCGCATTCGGTGGAGGAGCGCGATACGGTGCAGGCGCTGGTGGAGAAGCGTCGCCTCCACGCTACGCTCACCACCTTGCTCAGTCCGAACTACAAATCGCGGCTGGTCACCGCGGCGAGTTCTCCCTCGCGTGTCGAACAGTCCCGCAGACTGCCCGAGCTCGAATCGTTCGATGCTCCTGGCCAGTATGCGTATACGAACCTGGAGCAGGCGACCCGCTACGCGAACCTTCAAATGGAGGGGCGGGAGGCACGTGCACAGATGTGGAGCGGCCGCTCGACTGTCCGTACGCTGAGGGCGGGAACGCGGCTGGCCGTCACCGGTTTGCCGCGCCGGCAAACGGGACCAGTGCCGACGTTCACGATCTTGCGCGTGATGAGCATCGGCCTGAATAACCTTCCAACGCCAGCCCGCGATGCGCTCGCCGAACTGTTTGGTCCGATTCCCGAACTGCTGCAGGAAATTGCGCGCGGCGATCTTCCGGACGATCTGGCCTTGACCGTCGCGACGGCGTTCGAACTGGGCTATGCCAACTGGTTCGAGGCGGTGCCGACGCAGTTCCCGTGGCGGCCGCACCTGCCTGGCAGCGGTGGACGCAGCCAGGCGAAGCCGACGGCGTTCGGTGCGCAAACTGCGATTGTCATCGGTCCGGACGGCTGCGACACGCCGAATGGCGCGGACGAACTGTATTGCGATCGGCTTGGCCGCGTGCGCATCCGGTTTCACTGGCAGGAAAATGGCAATGCGAGCTGCTGGGTGAGAGTGGCGCAGCGCTCGAGCGGCGACGGCATGGGTTTCCAGTTCCTGCCGCGCATCGGCCAGGAAGTGCTGGTCCAGTTCCTGGAAAACGATATCGACCGGCCGGTCATCGTCGGTGCGCTGTACAACGGCCAGGGGGAAGGCGGCATTGCGCCGACGCCTGGAGGGCGGCGCGACGCAGCGCGCACCGCGCCGGTCTTCGAGCGTGCCCACGATCATGCGCGTTCGGCGCAAGGCAATCTGGCCGGCGGCAACAGCCCAGTGTGGCACGGGGCATCCAGCGACCCGGCCGGCCATCGTAACGGCGCTGCCCTGTGGGGCCTGCGCAGCAAGGAGTTCGGCGGCTCGGGCTACAGCCAGCTGCTGTTCGACGACACGGATGGCCAGGGACGGGTGCAATTGAAGTGCACCCATGCGGCGAGCGAGCTGAATCTTGGCCACCTGATCCATACCGCCGACAATTACCGTGGCAGTTTTCGGGGACTGGGAGTTGAATTGCGCACCGATGCCCATGGCGCGGTGCGCGCGGGCGCTGGCTTGCTGGTGTCGAGCTGCCGGATCGAGCACGGTGCGGGCCGGCGCGATCCGGCCGGCGAGAATACGCCTGGCATCGGCTTGCTGCAGCAGGCCGTGACGATGACGCAGGCCTTGAACGCCGCGACGCTGACCCATCTGACGGTCGGGCTGGCTGCGCACCTGGGCGCCTCGAAACCCGGCAAGAGCGCATTGAGCGATCGGGCGGCCCCGCTCCAGGCGATGGCGACATCGGCAGCGGGAGAGGACGATCGTGAAGGTTCAGGCAGCCAGGCAGGCGCCGGCTCCCAGGGTGACAGGAAACTGCCACACATGGCCGACCCGCTCATTGCAGTCGTGGCGCAGGATGGCCTGGGCGCTGTCGCAGGACAGGACCTGCAACTGGTTGCGGGCGAGACCGCCAGCCTGGCAAGCGGCCAGGATGCCCAGTTCGTCGCTGCAGGCGCGATGCGCATCCATTCCGGGCAGGCGATAGGGGTGCTGGCGAGCGCGGTGGAGTCAGGGACGGGTAATGCGGGCTTGCAGATGATCGCGGCGCGCGATGCAATCGATATCCAGGCGCAAGGCGACGAACTGAAGGTGCAGGCGCGTGACGGGATCGACGTCATCAGCGGGAGTGCACACGTCGATTGGGCGGCGGCGAAGTCCATCAGCCTGTCGACCGCAGGTGGGGCGAGCATCACGATCGACGGCGGCAACATCACGGTGCGATGCCCGGGAAGCCTCAAGGTCCAGGCCGGGAAAAAGAGCTTGAGCGGTCCGCAGAACCTGAATTACCCCGTGCCGAAACTGCCGCGCTCGGAACTCGCTCAACGCCCATTGCAATTCAATATGCGCCTGGCCGACACGCCCGGCCCGAACGGCCATGCGCTGGGAAGCACGCCGTGGAAGATCGTGGTGGGCGAGAAACCTGACGGCCTCGCGTTCGTCGATGACGACCAGCTGGTGGCGCAAGGATTGACCGATGACGATGGAAACGTGGTGCTGACCGAAGTCGCGCAAGGAGAACTCGCCGCAGCGTATGCCTCGCATCCCGATCATACCTGGCTCGTTTACCCGGGCCATGTCGTGCGCGTCGACGTGCAGACCGAGTCGCCCGATTGGGACGAGAAGCAGAAGCTGCTGCAAGCATTGCACGCAGCGGATTTCAGTCTCGACCTTCATGCATCGGTGTTCGCGGATGGCGCGCTGCCACAAGCGCGCTATGCGAAAGAAGCGTTCGAGGCTGCGGCCACGAATGGCATCTTCCCCAAAGTGAAGAAGTGAATTGGGTTGTTTCGACCAGACTGGAGCGAATCGGCGATGACCAACAAGCATATATCTCAGCTGATTTCTCGCGATGGACAATCCATCGCTGCGGCGACCTCTGCCCCGGGGTGCTTCATCTCGGATGGCGTACCGCTTGAAAAGCATCCGGGGCTGACTTGGGGAAGCGTGTTTTCGGAACCGTCACACGGCAACAAGGTGGATTTCTACGTCACCGGTGAAGAGTATTTCAATGCCGTCGCCACGGCCATTGCAGGCGCCAGGAAGTCGATCTATATCGCTGGCTGGCAGGTGAACTTCGATGTGGAGCTGGCTGGAGGCAAGACGCTGTTTCAATATCTGGAGAAAGCGATCGATTCGAATCCTGCGCTGCGCGTCTACGTCATGCCGTGGCTGTCGCCAAAGGTTGGTGTCGATACCGGCGATTTCGAGACGATGCTGGCGGTCTTCCAGCTCAACGCGGGACTACCGCCCCCGGCGCGTGCTTTCGCCTTGCCGGCGATCGCGCAGAGCGATATGGCGGGCGGTCTCGGTATCGGTTTTTCGCACCACCAGAAGCTCGTGGTCATCGACGAGCAGCGGGCGTTTGTCGGTGGCATCGACCTGGCCTACGGGCGGCGCGACGATGGGCGATTTTCGCTCGCTGCGGAGGGGCGGACCGGGAACGAGCTGTATAACCCCTGCATTCCACCAATTCATACGCTGTCGAAGGTGGAGCAAACGAAATACCTGACGCGTGCCGAATTGTTCTGCGCCTGTTTTCACGGAAGAGTAGGCGGTACCGGCACCTTCATTACCTCGGCCCCTGCGAAACCGGTCGCCATGGCGCAGGATGCGATGGGTTCGGTCAGCGATACGTTCGCGAGAACCCACAAAGTGGTTAGCGATTGGTGGGCAACAAGCGATTTGATGCCGGAGTTCGTCCGTAAACTCCAGGATGTTCCCGTCGATGTGGCCCAGGAAGCTGCACGCTGGGCTTACCAGCGCCTGGACCAGGAACTGAACGGCAAGCTCGAGTGGCTGCGCGAAACCGGAGGAGCGCACACGACAAATGCGCCAGCGGTGCTGCTGGCTTGGCTGAGCAACGCCAGCCTGGACCAGCTTCCGGCTGGATTGTGGAAGGGCAGCGTCGAGCTCATCGAGGCGTTCACGATCGCGACGCTGACACACCTGAGCAACCTTGCCGATACTTCCAAAGGGCGGTACTCGAACCTGAAAAAGTTGGGCAAGGTTGTTCCTGCCAGCGGAAAGACGATTTCGTCCGGCCAGCCGCGCATGCCCTGGCATGACGTTCATTCGTCGATCAGCGGGCCGGCGGTCAGCGATCTGGCCCGGAATTTCGTGCAACGCTGGAACGGCATCGCATGCCGCTACGAACGGTCGCACGCTGCCGTCTCCCAGGATGTCGGAGCGTTGTTCGCTGTGTTCGGGTTGAAACCGTCCGCACAAATTCGCATACCGCGCCTGCCGGCGCCGCCGCCAAGGACGGAGCAACTTAAGCCGGGGAGGAGTTGGGTGCAGGTGCTGCGTAGTGCGCCGGTGGCGATGCTGCGTGATGAGTCGAATGCGGGGCCATCTGGAGGCAAGAAAAAACACCTTGGACACGCGCAGAATGATTGTCTGAAGGCGATGCTGACGGCGATTCATGGTGCGCAGAAGTTCATTTATATAGAAGGGCAGTTTTTTCAATCGGCCTATGGGGCTGATCAGGCAATCCGTCAAGGAGATGAGAAAAATTCGCCAATGGCCACACTGACCGATGTTACTGCCCTGGCAGATTATGAGAAATATGCAAGGCGATTAGAGATTTATAAGGTCGAGCCTGGTGATATACCAGCTGCTATACGTTGGTCACAGATTGACGCTGTAATGAAGGATGGAAACGGAAGGGGAGCGGCCTTTTTGAGGGATTTGAAGGCGGTGCTAAAAAATATCGCTGCAATAAAGGCAACGCAATCAATGGGGCCGTCTCAGAAAACAGTTTTGAATCCGATCGGTGAGGCGCTGGCCTGTCGAATAGAGAATGCAATCTATGACGGGCAACCATTCCATGTATATATGGTACTTCCTTTTCACCCCGAGGGTACATTGGATACCCTGAATATTATGACGCAGGTACATCTGACCATGCAGTCGATTGTCGCGGGAAGCCACAGTCTGGTAAACAGAATTCGACGTGCAATACTCGGGGCTTTGTTGTGCAAAGATAAGAAAGTTAGCAGAAAAACTGCAATGGCAGAGGTGGGGAGGTATGAGGTCGAGAAAGTCATAAAAGAGGCTAAGGAATCTTGGAGGCCGTATCTGACAATATTGAACCTTCGAAATTGGCAAACCTTGGGGCAGCGGCCCGTGACGGAACAGATCTACGTACATTCCAAGTTGCTAATTGTTGACGATAGGGTGGCAGTTCTGGGTAGCGCCAACATTAATGATCGTAGTCAACTTGGAGACAGGGATTCGGAACTGGCGGTTGTCCTGCGCGATGATGAACAGGTGAAGGTCAGCTTGGACGGCGTGCACCAAGATTTGGTAAGTGCCAATGTTCGTAGACTAAGAGTGCAGTTATGGAAGAAGCTGTTCGGGTTCATGGGGGGAATCCAACCCGCGCTCGATTTGGAGACCGTAATCGATAAACCCGCTGCCGTGGAAAGTTGGAAGGCTGTTCAACGTGTCTCATTTGCTAACGCTTTGGCATACAAAAAAGCATTTCCATTTCTCCCGAATGTGGATGGGGGAGCCACTTCGATTTGGCCAACGTGGAATAGGGCTACGCGGCGCCTGAATGCATACATGCCGTTCAATGAACGCTTCTGGAGACCGGATGATGTGTTGGATAAGCCTTCGTCATGGAGTGCAAAGTCTCGGACCATCGAGAAGGATCCGGCAGGTATTAAAGGATTCATCGTTGCATTACCAATTTCTTGGACGGATTCTGAGAATAATTCATCAGGTATGAATTTGACCATTCTTGCTGATGAGAGGAAGTCTGAAGTTGATACGCCTATGTTTGCTGGAATAGATGAGGATGGAAATGCGAACCTTGAAAAATTGGGTTAGGATCAGGCGGGTAGTCGATCTTTTTGTTCCTGCGTGCTGGATACGCCTTCCCAAGGATCATTCTTGCCCATATTGGTCGGCTAGAATCGTAGTTGTGCTGGTGATTATTCTGGCTTCTGCCTGCGATGCTAAATCGAATCATGCGCAGCCGATGCAAGTCGACGGAGAAGACGCTGTACCATCTAAAATGCCTGACACTAATGGAATTTTGAAAGTTACTGCGCCCAACTATCGGCCTGACGCTGGAATTGAGTCGGAATGCTTGGGGCGCCTCGTGTTCGAGACGGGAGGAAAAATTGAATGGCCGATATACTATAATGTGAAGCATGGTAGCGGATTTTGGGGGAGATCATTCAGTGAAAATGTTCGTAGTTCTGGCGATACATTGCGTTTTGGTAGTGCATATATTGCCGTAATTGGGTCGGTGAGTGGAACAAAAAAAGAAAAAATATTCGATATAACGCCTCCCGCACTAGAAGCAGGTTTGAGGGAATTGATAGCAAGATCTCGCAAGTATATCGATGAGCAAAGAAGGGAAGTCAAAGATGCTGAACGCTTGCGTAGAGAAGTAGAGGAACGGGAAGAATTTATTCGGATGTGGGAAAAAACGATCAAGGAGGATCGCGAGAAGTTCGAACCGTTCGACCCCGGCGTACCCGCCAGCTACGGCTACTGGACCAGCTCGATCGAGGCCAATGACGATACAATCCGGTACTCAAAATATCGGGCCTACCTGACACGAGGAGAGTACGTCTACGTATTCGAGTCATCGGTCAGGATGCACACGCCATCCGATAAGGAAGCCCACAAGCGTGATTTCTCCGCCATGCTCAAGTCATTCAGGCCACGTGCCTTGAACGAGATCCCGACCGAACCAGGCGTGTGCATCCCCTACGGCTTTATTCCGGACGACGGCAGGACCGTTGTCGAGTTCAAGCAGTCCCTGCGTTTTATTGACGCTCCAGGCGTGCTCTACACCATTGAAACAGGCACCGTGCACCCTCGCCGATCGAAAGCGCCACTGCTGCACGCGTTGGCACATGCCAGCATCAACCCACCCCCGCAAATGCGGGAGGATGAAGCCAGGCCCGTGGTCATCAAACGCATCGGCCCCCAGTCCGTCAAAATGGGAGGACTCAGCGCATCGCAAGGCGGCGTGGTCCTGCAAGCCGGGCTGGAAGGCCAGAAATACGACATCTACAATGTCTTCACAGGCTACGGCGGTTGGTTGGGCACTTATGTCCTGCCCTACATCCTCGTCGAAATGCACACCGTGAACAGGGAGGTCGCCACCGAGATCACGCAGCATCCACCGCCTTTCGAGCAAAGCAAGCAACGACTGGACACTATATTGAAAGGCATGCGTTGGCGTCCCACGACCCCTCCCATGTCCGAATTCGAGCGCAAGTAATTCACCATGCTGGAATTCGCAGCGGGCGCCAATACGAAGTTCCCGAGCCAGCAGAAAAAAAGACCTCCGAAGAGGTCTCAAGGCGCAGGAGATTCCTACTGGCGCCGCGCCAGCCACGCCCGCACGCGCAGCTTGCCGACGATCCCGATCGGGAAAAAGTAGATCGACAGGATGAACAGCACCCCCAGCCACAGCAGCCAGCGGTCCGGATGCAGGGCGGCAGCCAGCATGGGCACGCCCTCCAGCGCGTTTGATCCGTGCGCCATCAGTTCCTTCAGGTAGTTCTGGGCCAGGATGAACAGGGTGGCGCCGATCACCGCGCCATACATGGTGCCCATGCCGCCGATGACGACGATCAGCAGGATGTCGGTCATCACCTCGAAGCCGAGCGAGGTCTTGGGCCCCACGTAGCGCAGCCACAGCGCCATCAGGGCGCCGGCCAGCGCCGCCACCAGCGCGGCCAGGCAGTTGGCCCAGATGCGGTAGACCATGGTGCGGTAGCCGAGCGCCTCGGCGCGGAATTCGTTTTCGCGGATCGCCTGCAGCACGCGGCCGAACGGCGAGTTCACCAGCCGCAGCAGGAACAGGAACAGCAGCAGGCAGCCGACGAATACCAGGTAATAGGTGATCACCTTGCCGTCGACGTAGCGGCCGAAGACCTCGTTCTCGAACAGCAGGAAGCTCGGCGACAGGAGTTCCGGCACGCTGAAGGTCACGCCGTCCTCGCCGCCGGTGAGATCGGACAGCTGCGAGGCCAGCACCGCAAACGAAGATGCCACGGCCAGCGTGATCATGGCATAGAAGATGGCGCGCACGCGCAGCGCGAACAGGCCGACCACCAGGGCCAGGGCCAGGGCCAGCAGCAGCGCCAGGATCAAGCCCGTGACCATGACGCCCCAGGTGGGTTCGTCGACGCGGGCCAGGGCCAGGCCGATGCCATAGGCGCCAATGCCGTAGAACATGGTGTGGGCAAACGAGACGATGCCGGTATACCCCAGCAGCAGGTCGTAGGACGCCACCAGCACGATGTAGACGCAGATCGTGGCCGCTGTGTTGAGCGGGCGCGCGCCCGAGGTCAGGAAGGGAGCCAGCGCCAGTCCCAGCACGATCGCGAGCAGCAGCGCGGTCAGGATACGGCTGCGGGGAAGGTCGCCCGAAAGAAGTCGATGCAGCATGAGAAGTCAGCTCCGTGAGTTCGAATACAGGCCGGCGGGACGCCACAGCAGGACCGAGATCATCAGGATGATGCTCGACACCAGGGCGATCTTCGGCGCCAGGAAGCCGGTGTAGTTGGCCACCAGCGTCATCAGCAGGGCGCCGATGAAGCAGCCGCCCACCGAACCCAGGCCGCCGATGATGATCACGATGAAGATCATCACCATGATCTCGCTGCCCATCGCGGCGGTGAGCGTTTCCTTGTACAGGCCCCACATCACGCCGCCCAGGCCGGCCAGTGCCGATCCGGCCGCGAACACGGCCACGAACAGGCGCCGGATGCGGTAGCCGAGGGCCTCGACCATCTCGCCGTTCTCCACGCCGGCGCGCACCAGCAGGCCGACCTTGGTGCGATTGAGCACCAGGAACATGGCGATGAAGACCACCAGCCCGACCACCACGGCAACCAGGCGGTACTTCTCCACCGCCGCGTCGCCCATCAGGATCGCGCCGCGCAGCGCGGTCGGCAGCGGCAGGGCGATCGTCTCGGCGCCCCAGATCACGTGGATCAGCTGCTCGGCCACGATCATGCCGCCCATGGTGATCAGGATCTGCTTGAGGTGCTGGCCATACACCGGCTTGACGATGATGCGCTCGAAGGCCCAGCCCAGCAGGCCCGTGACGACCATCGCCAGCGCGACGGCCAGGGCCAGCACGCCCAGGTTGATCAGGAGCGAGTCCATCTCGAGCCAGCCGCGCATCGGCAGCAGGACCAGCGTGGCGTTGAATGCCCCGACGGCGACGAAGGCGCCATGGCCGAAGTTCAGCACGCTCATCAGGCCGAACACGAGGGTCAGGCCGCTGGCCATGATGAAGATCATCATGCCCATCGCCAGGCCGGCGACGGTGAGAGTGAGCCAGGTGGGGAAGCTGCCGACCAGCGGCAGCATGATCAGCATCAGCGCGGGCACCAGCAGCAGCGGCGCGATGTCGCGCCGGGCCGCCGGCAGTGGAGCATCGGCCTGCACATCGGTCTTGGTAGTGGGAAGGATTGCACTCATGTCGGATCCTATTGGTGGGAGTCGAGCGACAGCCCGAGCAGGCGTTGCTGCAGCGCGGCGTCGGCGGCCAGCGCCGCCATCGTGCCGGCATGGGCCACGCGGCCGTCGTCCATCACGCTGACGCTGTCGCCCAGCGAGCGCACGAAGTTGAAGTTCTGCTCGACCAGCAGGATCGTGGTCTCGCGCTCCTTGAGTTCGCGGAAGGCCGCGATCAGGCTTTGCACGATGCTCGGCGCCAGCCCCTTGGTCGGCTCGTCGACCAGCAGCAGCTTGCGTGGTTCGACGATCGCGCGCGCGATCGCCACCATCTGCTTCTGGCCGCCCGACAGGTTCCCGGCCGGCTGGTTCCAGAACTTGCGCAGGGCCGGAAAGAAGCCGCAGATCCAGTCGACACGGTCCTGGTCCAGCGCGCCGTTGCGGGCCGCCAGCACCATGTTTTCGCGCACCGTGAGCTCGGAGAACACGGCCATGTTCTCGGGCACGTAGGCGATGCCGGCGCGGGCAATGTCGGGCGTGGCCATCTTCGTGATGTCGCGGCCGTCGAAGTGGATCGAGCCGGCGCTGGCCTTCCACAGGCCCATGATGGTGCGCAGGGTCGTGGTCTTGCCGGCGCCGTTGCGGCCCAGCAGGACGGCCAGCTCGCCGCGGGGCACGGCCAGGTCGACGCCTTGCAGGATGTGGTACTGGCCGATGTGGGTGTGCACGCCGCGCAGCGACAACAGGGGCGCGTCATTGGCCGGATCAGGCGCCAGCGTGTTCGGGTTCGGGTGTTCCAAGATAGGCTTCCTGTACGATCTGTGATTGCATGACTTCGTGCGGATCGCCGTCCGCCACCAGCGTGCCGTTGTGCAGCACCACAATGCGGTCGGCCAGTTGACGCACCACGTCCATCTTGTGCTCGACCAGCAGCACGGTCTTGTCGCGTTCCTGCTTCACCTGGCGGATCAGGTCGAGCACGACCGGCACCTCGTCCACGCTCATGCCGGCCGTGGGTTCGTCGAACATCATCACCGAGGGCTCGAGCGCCAGCAGGATCGCCACTTCGAGCTTGCGCTGGTCGCCGTGCGACAGGGCGCCCACGAACATGTCGCGCCGGCTCATCAAGGCGACGCGTTCCAGGTAGTGTTCGGCGCGCGCGATCAGCTCCTTGTGGCTCGACCAGATCGAGAAGAAGTTCAAGCCCATGCCGGCGCGGCTCTGCACCGCCAGGCGCACGTTCTCGACCACCGTCAGGTGCGGGAACAGGTTGGTCAGCTGGAAGGCGCGGCCGATGCCAAGGCGGGTGCGCCGGGCCGCGCCGTCGCGCGTGATGTCGCGGCCGTGCAGGGTGACCTTGCCGCCCGTCGCCGCCAGCTGGCCCGAGACCAGGTTGAAGTAGGTGGTCTTGCCGGCGCCGTTGGGGCCGACGATCACGGTCAGGGTGCCGGGGTAGAAGTCGGCCGTGACTGCGTTGACCGCGACGTGGCCGCCGAAGCGGATGGTCAGGTCGCGGGTCGACAGCGAGGGCGTCGCTTGCGTCGGGGCTGCCATGTCAGCGCTTGTTCTTCACCGGCAGCGGCATCTCGCTTGCCGGGATTTCGCGCACCAGCTCCAGCAAGTCCCATTCGTTCTTCTGGTCCTTCTTGATGCGGAAGTGGTACATCGGCTGGATCGCCTGGTGGTCTTCCTTGCGGAACGTCATCGTGCCTTTCGGGGTCTCGAAGCTCATGCCCTCCATCGCCGCCACCATCTTGTCGCCATTGCCGTCCGGGACCTTGGTCAGCGCCGCCACCACCGCGCCCGCCGCCGCCATGCCGCCGGCGGTGAACATGTCGGGCGGGGCCTTGAAGCGCTTGGTGTGCTCGGCCACGAACCAGTCGTTCATCTTGTTCTTCGGGAAGTCGTAGTAGTAATAAATCGTGCCCTGGGTACCGGCGAAGTTCTTCCAGGTCTTCATCACCGGCAGGATGTTCCCGCCCGGGGACAGCACGATGCCGTGGCGCTCGGGCTTGAGGTCGGCGATCTTGTTCATCGGGTTGGGGCCGGCCCAGACGATCTGCAGGATGCGCGGCTGCGGCTTGTCCTTCAAGGCGTCGAACAGGCGCTGCGAGGACGCGGTGAAGTCGGTCGTCGCCAGCGGCGCGTATTCTTCATGCACGACCTTGGCGCCGCTGCCGGTGGCGGCCAGCGCATCCTTGCCGGCCTTGATCGCATCGCGCCCGAAGGCGTAGTCCTGCGTCAAAAAGCCGATGCTGCCGCCCTTCAGGGTGCTGGCCGCGGCCAAGGCATCCTGCATCGAGCTGCGCGCGGTGCGGAAGATGTACTTGTTCCACTTGTCGCCGGTGATGGCGTCGGCCACTGCCGGCTCGATGATCAGGACTTTCTTGTATTCCTTCGCCACCGGCAGCATCGCCAGCGCCGAGCCGGACGACGTCGTGCCGACGGCGATGTCGACCCGGTCGTCGCCATAGGCCTCGGCCAGCAGGGTACGACCAAGGTCTGGCTTGCTCTGATCGTCCTTGACGATCACCTTGATCTTGCGGCCGTTGATGGCCATGGTGCCGCCGGTCAGGTATTCGAGGCCGAGCATGAAGCCGGCCTCGGTCTCGCGCGCATACGATTCCATGATGCCGGTCTTGCCGGCGATGAGGGCGACCTTGAAATCCTTGCCCTGGGCCAGCGCGCCGGGGGCGGCGCCGGCGGCGAAGGCGAGGGCCAGGGACAGTGCGAGGGGTTTGATCAGATGCTGCATATGTGTCTCCTTTATTGTGTTTATCAGGGGACCCGCGCCAGGAAAGCGCCGATCGCCTCGAAGGCTTCCGGTTCGGTCAACATCGGCGCGTGGCCGACGTTCGGCACTTCGGTATAGGCCAGGCTGGGGGCCGCCTTGCGCATCCAGGCCGCCTGTTCGGCTTCGACCAGGTCGGACAGCGCGCCACGGATCATCAGGGTGGGGCGATGCCGCGTCAGGCGCCGGAAGGCCATGCGCAAGGCCAGCGAGGTTGGAGGAAGTCTACCGTTTTGCAGGCTGTGGGCGATACCGGGGTCGTAGCGGGCGCACAACAGTCCATCGTCGCGCTGCTCGAAGGCGCGCTGGGCCCACTTGTTCCACTCGGTATCCGGATTGGCGGGGAAGGCACAGGCATTGATGTCACGGACATAGCAGGCCGCTTCGTCCCAGCTGGCAAAGGTGGCCGGCTTGCCGACGTAGCCGGCGATCCGTTCGAGCCCGCGCGGGGACAGCACCGGGCCGATGTCGTTCAACACCGCGCCGGCCACCAGGTCGAGGCGCTGGGCGGCCAGGGTCATCGTGATCAGGCCGCCCATCGAGGTGCCGATGAAGACCGCGCGCGTGATGCCCAGCGCATGCATCAGGGCCACCACGTCGGCGGCGTACACCATTGGCGTGTAGTTGGCCGGGTTCGGATCGCGCGCCGAGTGGCCGCGGCCGCGCACGTCGACCGCCAGCACGCGGCGTCCGAGGGCAGCCACCTGCGGGGCCAGCTCGTCGAAATCGAGCGAGTTGCGGGTCAGGCCGTGGATGCAGATCACGGGGAGGCGGGCCGGGCCGCCGGCGCCGTGGTAGTCGCGTGCGTAGAGGGCGAGGCCGTCGCTGCTGGTGTAGGTGATGGCGCTGGAGTGGTGCACGCTGGGTGGTTCCTGTTAAGTGTTCGATTAGTTGATAGCGGCGACTTCGGTGGAGAAATTGGGTCCCCGCCTTCGCGGGGATGACGTGTGGCTTCGGTTGCTGCAGCGGGCCTTTCATGTGGTTTCGCTCGCTGCAGCGGGCGGTTCTTAGAAGCGTAGTTCGAGGGTGGCCGATACGGTGCGCGGGTTGCCGTAGAAGGCGGTGATCGTGCCCTCGTTGCCCAGGGTCGGGAACAGGTAGCCTGCGGTCTTGTAGTGCTCGTCGTTCAGGTTCTTGCCGTGCAGGCCGGCGCGTACCTTGCCGTCGGCGCGGGTCCAGACGATGCTCGCGTCCCAGATCTTGTACGACTCCTGGTCAAGGATCGACGGCGTCTCGAACTGGGCGGTGGCGCCCTTGTACGAATAGCTGCCGATCAGCGAGATGCGGCCGTTGTGGCCCAGCAGCGGCAGCGGAATGTCGTAGTTGGCGCGCAGATTGGCCGAGTTCTTGGGCGTGTTCTGGAAGATGCGCTGGTCGGCCACGTTCACGCCCGCCACGATGTATTCCTTGTACTTGGCGTCGATGTAGCTGTACATCCCGGCGACCATGAAGTTGGGCGTGATGTTGGCGATCGCTTCCAGCTCGGCGCCCTTGATCTCGGCCTTGCCGGCATTGGTGGTCACGCCGGCGAAGCTGTCGTCGCGGCCGTCGCCGTTGGTGTCGACCGCGATCGAGCCGGGGATCTGCACGTCCTGGTAATCGCTGTAGAACAGGGCGGCGTTGGTGGTGATGCGCCCGCCGTTGAAGGCCGACTTGAGGCCCAGCTCATAGGTCTCGATGGTCTCGGGCGCATAGCCGGCGCGCGCGACGTCGAGCGGGATGCGGGTGCCGACCACGTTCAGGCGCGGATCGAAGCCGCCGCCCTTGAAGCCTTCGGAATACGAGGCGTAGGCGTTGTGGGCCTGGCTCATCTTCCAGTTGACGGCCACGCGCGGCGTGAACTTCTTGTCCTCGCGCTCGAGCAGGCCGTTGCGCAGGTCGGTGTCGGTGCGGAACAGGATCGCGGCCGGGTTGCCCATGTCGGGCGAGCCGGCCAGGCCGAAGTAGATCTGGCGCAGCACGTCGGCTTCGCGCTTGTCGACCGTGTAGCGTCCGCCCAGCGACAGGCTCAGGGTGTCAGTCAGGTTGTAGCTGCCGTCGAAGTAGGCGGCCCAGGCCTTGGTATCGATGTCGCCCATGGTGTAGGTGGACGTCGGCACGGCGCCGGCCAGGATGGTGTCGAACTCGTTGAAGGCGTTGGCGTCCATATAGTAGACGCCGGCCACGCCCTGCAGGCGCGGGCCGTTGTAGGTCACCTGCAGCTCCTGGCTGAACTGGCGGTTGGTGTACAGCGCCGGTACTTCCATGTCGACCACGGGCAGGGCGTCGAAGTCGATCGGCGCCCAGGATTTGTCGCGGCGTGCGGCGGTGATCGACTTGACGCTCCATTCGCTGTTGACCATGTACTCGATCGTGGCCGAGCCGCCGTAGGCGCGCACTTCCTGGTCGCGGCCCAGCGCCTTGGTGAGGTTGGCGCGGGTGTCGAACACGTCCGGCAGGATCGGCGCGCCGCTCGTGCGGCCGACGATCAACCGGTGGCCGTTCTTGGGATTCGAATCGTCCTGGGTAAAGTCGCCGGCCAGGCGGATGAACAGGTCCTGGTTGGGCGTGAACTCGGCCGAGACACGGCCGGCCGTCACGTCCTTGTCGTAGTTGCCCATGCCGGTAAACAGGTTGTCGCCGAAGCCGTCGCGCTTGAAGCGGGCGAAGGTGGCCCCTAAACGGGCGGTGTCGGTCAGCGGCGTGCTGGCGGTGACCACGGCTTCTTTCTGGCCGTACTCGCCGACCGTGGCGCGCACGCGCACGTCGCGCTGCGGTCCGAGCTTGCGGGTGACGTACTTGACGGCGCCGCCGATGGTGTTGCGGCCGTACAGCGTGCCCTGCGGGCCGCGCAGCACTTCGATGCGCTCGACGTCGTAGATGTCGGCCACCGCGGCCTGCGGGCGGGCCAGGTAGATGTCGTCGATATAGATGCCGACGCCCGATTCGAAGCCGGCCAGCGGATCGGCCTGGCCGACGCCGCGGATGAAGGCGGTGAGCGTGGTATTGGTGGCGCGCGAAGCCTTGAGGGTGGTGTTCGGCAGCGCCAGGGCCAGGGCAGTGACGTCGGGCACGGCCTGCTTGGACAACTGGTCGGCGCTGAACGCGGTGACCGAGACCGGGACGTCCTGCAGGGTCTCCTCGCGCCGGCGCGCGGTGACGACCACCTTCGAGACGTTCTCCTCGGTCGGCGAAGCTGCTGGTGCACTGCCAGCATCCTGGGCCTGGGCCGCGCCCATCGATCCGCCGGACAGCACCAGCAGGGCGGCGGCGGACTGATTCAGCAGCTTCATCTTCTTCCTGGTCAGACGCATTCTAGTCTCCTCATTTTTGTATTGGCATGCGTGCGATCGAGCGCATGCCAGACAGTGTGCCAAGGTCGGGTTTGGTTGAATAGTCAACAATCGCCCACCCCGTTGTGCATGAATGCACAGCCCGCTTGCCGGACTTCGCGATGAGCTTTCCTAGGGACAGATGCCGCATCGCACCATTTCTGTGGTACTGCAGACATCGTCGGTAAATTGCTTGCAGAGGGAATGTGCACGAGCGCACAATGTGTCATCTTGATATCTGACAAGCGATCTCATGAATACGCTTCCCGAGTGGACGGACCTGCGCTTTTTCCTCGAACTGGCGCGCGCCGGCACGCTGTCGGGCGCCTCGCGCCGCCTCGACGTCGAGCACACGACCGTCGCGCGCCGCATCGACCGGCTCGAGACCCAGCTCGGCGCGACCCTGTTCGACCGCTCGCGCGAGGGCTATGAGCTGACCGAGGTCGGCCTGGCCCTGCTGCCGCATGCCGAGGCGATGGAAGGGGCGGCGCTGGCGGCGGCCGAGCAGATCGGCGGCGCCGAGGTGGCGGCCCACGGCGTGGTGCGGCTCGGGGTTCCGGAAGTCTTCGGCGTGAAGGTCGTGGCGCCGCTGCTGGTCGGCCTGCTCGACCAGCATCCGGACCTGCAGATCGACCTGCTGGCGCTGCCCCGCTTCGCCAACCTGGCCAACCGCGAGGCCGATCTTGGCGTGATGCTCGACCCGCCCACCACCGGGCGCTACGTGGTCACGCGCCTGGCCTCGTTCCGCTTCTACCTGTATGCGTCGCCCGCCTACCTGGCGCGCCATCCCCCGATCCGCACCCAGGCCGACCTGGCGCGCCACGACTTCGTCGACTATGTGCAGGACCGCCTGGCCAGCCGCGAACTGTCGTACCTGAACGAGCTGGGTTTCACCCCGCGCCGGCGCATGTGCTGTTCGGGCATGACGGCGCAGATCGAGGCGGCTTCACTCGGCATGGGCCTGATGATGGCGCCGCCCTATGCGGTGCCGGACGATGGCCGGCTGGCGCCGGTGCTGCCGGGCTTTTCGGCCGAGCGCTCGTTCTGGCTGGCGGCGCCGACCGACCTGTATCGCCTGCGCCGCGTGAAGGTGGTGTGGGACGTGCTGCGCGAGTATGCCGACAG
>DDKG01000066.1:24355-26824 GCA_002339265.1 Massilia sp. UBA2604
CAGCGCGGTGAGCGTGCACCGGGCGCTGCATTCGCTGGAAGAAGGGATGAGCTGCCAGTTGTTCAGCCTGCAGGGCCGCAACCTGATCCCGAACGAGGCGGCGCAAGTGCTGGCCGAAGTCAGCCGCGAAGTGGTCAAGCTGATGGCGGACGGGATCGCCGCCACGCGCTCGGCGGCCGGCTATTCGGCCGACCATCTCAGGATCGGCTCGCTGTACTCGTTGACCACCGGGGCCATCCCCGAAGTCATCATCGGCATCAAGCTGCGCAAGCAGGAAATCGAGACCGAGCTGGTGCTGGGCTCCAACGCCGAGCTGCTGCATAAGCTGAAGCAGAACGCGATCGACGCCGCGCTGATGGGCATGCCCGATCCCGACCCCGAGATCGAATCGATCCCCTTGTTCGAAGACGACGTATTCTTCGCCGCGCCGGCCGGTTCGCCCTATGCGCATTTGAAGGAAGTCGACCTGCGCCAGTGCGCCTCCGAAAAATTCGTGTGCCTGAAGGATGGCTTCGTAACCCTCACGGGCTTCCAGGAAGCCTTCCGCATCGCCGGCTATGCGCCGAGCATCGTGACCCGCGTGGGCGACATCTTCTCGCTGATGAACCTGGTCGCGGCTGGCATCGGCTACACCCTGCTGCCGGGCCGGGTGCGCAATGCCTTCGGCGACAAGGTGCAGTTGATTCCCCTGAAGGCCGACTACCACATGCAGCAGACCATCGGCCTGAGCTTCCTGCGGGTGCGGGAACGCGACCCCAATCTGCTGGCGCTGGCGGCGGTGTGCCGGATGCTCAAGCATCGCCCCGCTTAGCGTAGGCTGCGCAAGGCTCCGGCCAGATCCGGATAGCGGAACACGAAGCCTTCGCGCTGCAGGCGTTCCGGCGTCACGCGCTGGCCCTCCAGCAGCAGGTCGGCCTGCTCGCCGAGCGCGAGCCGCAGTGGCCAGCCCGGTGTCGGCATGAAGCAGGGACGGTTCAGGACGCGTGCTGCGGTCTGGCTGAACCCGGCCTGCGTGAGCTGCTCGGGCGCGGTGAAATTGGTCGCGCCAGCGGGGGAGGGCGCCGGCGACCGGTCCAGCGCATGGCGCCAGCGATGGGCGATTCCGGCGATGACGTCGTCGACATGGATCCACGACAGCCACTGGCGTCCGCTGCCCAGCCGGCCGCCCAGGCCCAGCCGGATCGGCAGCAGCATCATCGGCAGCGCGCCTTGCCGCCCGAGCACCAGGCCGAAGCGCATGCATTCGACCTGCACGCCATGCTGCGCGGCGGCTGCGGCGGCGTCTTCCCACTCACGGCACAGGTCGGACATGAACATCGGCTGCGGCGGCGCCGTCTCGTCGAGTCGGGCGTCGTCGCCCGGCGCCTGGATGCCGTAGTAACCGATTGCCGATGCCGACAACAGCAGCAGCGGTTTACGCCGGGCGCGCGCGATCCAGTCGACCACGCCGCGGGTCAGCGCGATGCGGCTGGCGCGCAGCGCCTGGCGGCGGCGCGCCGTCCAGCGCTGGCCGAGTATCCGGCCGCCCGCCAGGTTGACGATGACGTCGACCTGCTCGTCGAGCGGCAAGGCATCCATGGCGGCGATGCAGCGCACCCTGCCGACGAACAGCCGGCTTGCGCGTTCGGTGTCCCTGGTCAGTGCGACGACCTGGTGACCGTCTGCCAGCAGCGCCTGCACCAGCATGCGGCCGATGAAGCCGGTGGCGCCGGTCACGAGCACGGTTCGCTTGACCCGGTCGAACACGACGGATGGGTGGGTATTCATGGCTTGTCCTTTCCTGGCGGGCCAATGAAGCGCGCCACCTTGCCGCCCATCTTGAGCATGCGCTGCAGCGTCGCCGGCGGCAGGTGCTGGTAATCGTGGAAGGTGGTGCTGAACATCTCGAGGAAGTCGAGCGCGACCTGCATGCGCGCCAGCACCGCCCCGTCGAGCTGCTGGTCCTGCTCGCCCTCGATGGCGCACTCGCGCAGCACGCTCAGGGTCGGATCGATCTCGCGGCGCTTGCGCTCTTCGAGGATGGTGCGGAAGATCTCCCAGACGTCCTGCAGGGCCAGGAAGTGGTCGCGCCGGTCGCCCAGCACGTGGCTGACCCGCACCAGGCGCCAGCTTTGCAGCTCCTTCAGGCTGTTGCTGACGTTCGAGCGCGCCACACCCAGGGTGTCGGCGATGTCTTCCGCGGTCATGGGGTGCTGGGCCAGGAACAGCAGCGCGTGGATCTGCGCCACGGTGCGGTTGACGCCCCAGCGCGTGCCCATCTCGCCCCAGTGGAGGATGAATTTCTGTTCGGTGTCGCTGAGGTTCATGATTTCTGTTATTTCTGTCGATACAGAAATTAAAGAACAAACTGAAGGAAAGGTCAAGCGAAGTCTGTCGATTACCCTGCGCGGCAGTAAAGCTTTCGCTGACAGTAAACGTCGCCGAGCGAGCGTAATTGATCTCGAACCGAATCGCGGTTAACTTGGCAGC
>DDKG01000067.1 GCA_002339265.1 Massilia sp. UBA2604
GCTTCTTCTTTCTTAGCGCAAGCAGCCAGGGTAACAGCGAACAGGGAGGCGATCAGCAGGGATTTTTTCATGATTTTTCCTTAGTATTTACAAGAGTCGAACACTTGTTGCGATTAATAATTACCGGTAATTATTTCTCGGTGGAATTCTCGTGCCTTCACAAATAGCGTTAACGCCATAGACGCAACGGAACCTTCCTGATTGATATTATAGACAATTTTACTGTTTCGCAATAGCGAACACATGCCGTAGCGAAAGAAATTTGCGGTTGAATAAGCTTCATATTGTTACAAGATGCAACGTGGCTAAGAAACACGGCCGTATGTAACTATTTGGCGTTTTAAAGGCGACTTATAAGCCGGCCCTGGACATTTGCAATGTCAGATGTGACTCTTGCCATATCGCCTCGAAGCGATGCTGCGACAGCTCGCAGGCGGCTGGGTCGTCGAAGGCGGCTTCGCCCCGCATATGGTCGCTATGAAAGCGGCGCACGATGTAGATGTCGTCGCCAATACAGAAGGAATCGGTAAGCTGGCGCAGGCTGCGCGGCGTTTGCCGGCATTCGCACAGGTGGCCGTAGTCGCGCAGCAGGCGCAGGAAGCGCGGGTAGTGACGCTCGATGTGGGACGGATCGTGCAGCGCCAGGCGCAGCCGGCCGCCGCGGGCAAGAAAGGCCCGCAGCGCGGTGTCGACCCCGGTGCTGCCGAGCGGGAACACTACGTAATCCGGATCGAAGACGGCCAGGCTGGCTCGTGACGCTTCGATGCAAGCGAGAAAATGCGCCTCGCAATCGCGGCGGGTGTCGAAGGCAATCGTGCGTGGTTCGCTCATCGACACCCCTCCATCAACCGAGCTCGACCCAACCGTCCTGGTACCAGGTGTACAGGGCTTCGAGCACGTCGTCGGTGGCCTTGTCCAGCACGGCGCCATCGATGCGGCGGTCATTGGCCAGCACGTCCAGCACTGCCTTGTCGGCGCGGCCGACGGCGAACGATTCGCCGTTGATGAAGACGTGCTTGCCGCGGTACAGCATCAGGGTCTTGCTGGACAGCTTGATGCCGCGCTTGGCGGCGGTTTCCATGAAGCGTCCCACGGTCAGCGGTTTCGCCGGGCCGGTAAAGAACACATTGTGCTTGGGCTCGGACATGTGCTCGCCCAGGAACACGGTCACGTCTTCCTCGTCCCAGCGCACCTTGTTCAATTCTTCGGTGACGGTATCCAGCATATCGCGTGGAATCTCGGCCGGGTTCTTGGCCGGCTTCAATTCCGGGTCGCCATAACGGCCAGGCAAATCGATGGAATCGGCCATGAATTGCAGGAAGGCCTCTCCCAATTCCTGGAACGAAGGAGAGCGGAAGCCGATCGAATAGGTCATGCATTCGCCTTCGGCAATGCCGTCGTGGGCATAATGCGGCGGCAGGTACAGCATATCGCCCGGTTCGAGCACGAATTCTTCTTCGGGCTTGAAATTGGCCAGGATCTTGAGCGGCAGGCCCTCGACCAGGGTCAGGTCTTGCTGGGAACCGATCTTCCAGCGGCGCTTGCCGTGGGCCTGCAGCAGGAAGACGTCATAGGAATCGTAATGCGGGCCCACGCCGGCGCCATCGGTGGCGAAGCTGATCATCAGGTCGTCCAGGCGGGCATCGGGCACGAAGCGGAACTGGCGTAGCAGCTCGTCGGCGCGCTCGTCGTACAGGTTCACGCCCTGGACCAGCATCGTCCAGTTGGGTTCGGTGCGGGGAGGGAGTTCTGACAGGGGACCGTGCTGCATGTCCCAGTTGCCGTCGCGCTGGGTAACCAGGCGCGATTCGACGTGATTCTGGGTCGCCAATTCGGCCAGTTTTTCGAACTTGAGCAGGGGCTTGAAGCCGGGTATGGCGCCACGGATCAGGAGTGGTTTCTTGTGCCAATAATCGCGCAGAAACTCGGCGGGAGTGATATTCCCAAGAAGCGGTAATTTTTTCATGCGTCATTATAACCAGCCGAGGATTGTATGGAACCCGACCCTGAACCCATCGGGGGTATAATCCGAGCCTTACAACGAAAGGATGTGCGATGAAGATTGCCAAAGATACGGTCGTGACGGTTAACTACAAGCTGTCGGATGCCCAGAACAACCTGATCGAAGAAGGCGCGCAGCCGATGGTGTACCTGCACGGCGGCTACGAAAACACGCTGCCGAAGATCGAAGAAGAACTTGACGGCAAGGAAGTCGGCTACGCGTCGACGATCCAGGTCGAACCGGACGATGCGTTTGGCGACTACGAGCCAGAGCTGGTCAAGGTCGAAGACCGCGCGCGCCTGCCGGAGCCGATCGAAGTCGGCATGCAATTCGAAGGCGTGGCCGAAGGTGGCGACGACGAGCCGGTGATCTTCACCGTGACCGAGATCGCTGAAGATAAAGTGGTCCTGGACGGCAACCACCCGCTGGCCGGCATGGCGCTGCGCTTCGAGCTGTCGGTGATCGACGTGCGCGCGGCCACCGCCGAGGAAATCCAGCACGGCCACGTGCATGGCGCGGGCGGTCATCATCATGAGATGGAAGACAGCGAAGAGGGCGACCACTTCCGTAGTCAGCCGCTGCAGTAATCATTCTCGGGTGTGCTGAGGAACTTGGGTCCCCGCCTTCGCGGGGACGACGTGCTAAGGCTGCTGGCCATAGGCTGTTGACGGGTCACCACTACACGTAGAACCGTCGTTCCCGCGAAGGCGGGAACCTAAGTCCTCAGCACACCGCAACGCGAACAGCATCACTGCTTCGCATCCTCCACCGCAAACGACGCTTCCTTCCCCACCTTCACATTCACCTCGACCGCCTTCGTCCCCACCGACAGCTGTCCCAGGTTGCCCTTCCACTCGATCTCCGGCGTACGCCCATGCGGCTTGCCGCTGTCGACCAGCAGCACCTTGCCGTCGAACTTGACCGCCTGCCCCTGGATCTGGCGTCGTACCGCCTCGAAACCATCCTTCTCCACCGGGTCGCGCCGCAGCAGGCCGCGTAGCCCCGCCGGCTGGTCCAGGTAGAACGGCCGCACTGCGCCTTCCGAAAACAGCACCAGCGCCTCGGCCTTGTCGCTGCGCGCGATCGCGAACAGGCGGTTCAGCCAGAAGCGGTTGGCGACCGTCCGGTCTTCGTACTCGCTGTTGCGGCCAGCCGCCGGCAGGTAGTGGTTGTTGCCGGCCGGGAGATTGATGGTGGCGTACAGCACCTTGCCGACCTTCCAGTGCGCGTTCTCGGCATAGCTGCGAAAACGCGGGCTGGCCGACAACTGGGTCAGGTGGATTTTCTCGCGGCCGAGCGACTCGGGCTCGCCGTGGAATAGTTCGCGCAGCCGGTTGAGGCGTTCGATCGCATTGGTGCGGTTGGCCGAATTGCGGCAGGCGGTCCAGTCGCTGCCGGCCAGCGAGACGATGGTCGGCCTTTTCGCGCGCTCGAGGATGTCGCGCCGCTGTTGATAGAGCCGGTCGCCGCAGCTTTCCTTCTCGCCCTTGACGCCGTTGATGACGACGAAGGCCAGCGATTTTTCGGACGAATCGGCCAGCGCCTGTTTCAGGTGCGCTTCCCCGTCGTCCTGCGCGCTATTACCGATCACCGCGAACCGGTGAGCGCCGTCGTCCGCCTTGTCCTTCGCGCTGGCGAGCGGCGCGAAGGACAGCAGGGCAGCCAGCAGCAGTGATCGGCGCCGCGCTTGCATCAGGCGGCGAGGCGTTTGAGCTCGTAGAGACGTTCGAGCGCTTCGCGCGGCGTGAGCGCATCCGGATCGATCGCATCGAGCGCGTCGCGCAGGCCGTCGTCCTGCGGTTCGGCTTGCGCAAACGCCGGCGCCGGGGCCTCGCCGATCTCCTCTTCGGCGGTCCGAGCAGCGAACAGGTCGAGCTGCGGCGTCGCATCCAGTGCCTGCGCTTCCAGGCGCGCCAGGTGCTTGCGCGCGGCCTTGATCACCGGCTGCGGCACGCCCGCCAGCTGCGCCACCTGCAGGCCGTAGCTCTGCGAGGCGGGACCGTCCTGCACTGCGTGCAGGAACACGATGCTGTCCTTGTGCTCGACCGCCGACAGGTGCACGTTGGCGGCGCTCGGGTAGGTTTCGGGCAGCTGGGTCAGCTCGAAGTAGTGGGTCGCGAACAGCGTGAAGCTGCGGCTGGTGTCGATCAGGTGGCGCGCGATCGCCCAGGCCAGCGCCAGGCCATCAAAAGTAGAGGTGCCGCGGCCGACTTCGTCCATCAGCACCAGCGAATTCTCGGTGGCGCCGTTCAGGATCGCGGCCGATTCGGTCATCTCGACCATGAAGGTCGAACGGCCGTTGGCCAGGTCGTCGCTGGCGCCGATGCGGGTGAAGATGCGATCGATCGGGCCGATCGTCGCGCTGGTGGCCGGCACGTAGCTGCCGACGTAGGCCAGCAGCGTGATCAGGGCCACCTGGCGCATGAAGGTCGATTTACCGCCCATGTTCGGGCCGGTGATCAACAGCAGGCGCCGGTCGTTGGACAGCTTGCAGTCGTTGGCAATGAAGCGTTCGATCTGGTTTTCCACCACCGGATGACGGCCTTCGACGATGGTAAGACATGGCGCATCGCTCAGGACCGGCGCGCACCAGTTGTGGCGCAGCGCGTGGCTGGACAGGGCCACCAGCACGTCGACCTGGGCCAGCGCACGCGCGATGGTCTGCAGACAGCCGATGTGCGGCGCCAGGTCGGCCAGCAGCTGGTCGTACAGCATCTTCTCGCGCGCCAGCGCGCGGTCCTGCGCCGACAGCGCCTTGTCCTCGAAGGCCTTCAGCTCGGGCGTGATGTAGCGCTCGCAGTTCTTGAGGGTCTGCCGGCGGCGGTAGTCGTCCGGCACCTTGTCGGCCTGGCCGTTGGTGACTTCGATATAGAAGCCGTGCACCTTGTTGTACTCGACCCGCAGGTTGGCGATGCCGGTGCGGGCGCGCTCGCGCGTCTCGAGGTCGACCAGGAACTGGCCGGC
>DDKG01000068.1 GCA_002339265.1 Massilia sp. UBA2604
GCCGTGGCCAGCACCTGCGAGCCTTCGAAGTTCTCGAGCACCATATTCATGTAGTTGGCGCCGAGCGTGATATTCGTATGCAGGTCGTTGAGCATGGTGTGCACGAAGTTATCCAGGCCGATCTTGGCCGCCACCCATTTTCCGGTGGCGGGCATCACCTGCATCAGGCCAGAGGCGCCGACGCCCGAACGGGCGTCGCGGATGAAGCGCGACTCTTGCCGGATGAGGCCATACACCCAGGCCTTGTCGAGACTCAGGCCCTGGGCGGTGGGCCTGAGGACCTCGAGGTGGGGCGCCGGGAAGCGCTGGTCGTAGCTCAGCTCGGTGCGCGTGCGCAGCGAGGTCTCCACCATGCGGTCGAGGTGCTCGTTGCGGCGCGCCAGCTCGGCGGCGGCCAGCAGCTGACGTTCAGACAGCCCACGCAAGCCCCAGTTCCATTCGCGGTTGCCTTCCGCGCGCAGGCTCAAACGGTAGAACTTCAGCGCGCGCTGCAGGCTCGGATTATTGGTCGCCTGCGCCAGTTCCGGCGCCGTGATCGGCGCCACCGGCGGCGGCGCGACGATCTGGTTGCCCAGCTCTTCATGCGCCAGCTGGGTATAGAAGGTGGTCTGGGCAGCGATGCCCTGCCACAGCGCGCGCGCTTCTTGCGTGCGGCCCTCGGCCTGCAGGGCGCGGCCCAGCCAGTAGATCCAGGTCGAATCGGCGCGCAGGTTCGGCGGCATCGCCTCGATGGTGGCGCGCACCTCTTTCCAGTCGCCGCGGCGCAGCGCCATGCGGGTCTTCCACTGCATCTGGAATTCGGTGAGCGTGGCGCCCTTGGCGCGGTCCCAGTAGCCGTGCGCCTCGGGCGCCAGCGCGATCGAGGCCGCCAGCGCCACGCTGGCCCAGCCGATGGCGCGCTCTTCGCTGGACAGTTGCGGCCCGTTCTTTTCCAGGCTCGCGACGGCGATCTTGAGCGTGGTGCGCGCCATGCGGCCCACCGCCACCAGATAGAGTTCGCGTTCGGCGCGGGTCTTGCCGACGCCGCGCGCCAGCGCCACCGCCGGCAGGTCGACCGCCTGGGCGGCGCGCGTCTCGGGCAAGCCCAGCAGCACGGCGACGCGGCGCGCCGGGCCGGTGGTATTGTCCAGGCCGGCGATACGCAGCTGCCACAGCAGGTCAGCCTGAGTGAACTGGCCATTGCCCGCCAATTGCGCGATCAGGCCACTGCAGGCGTCGCCATAGTTGGCTGGCGTTTTCAGTAATGCGCGCGCTTCGTCGGCCACCCGCTCGCCGCGTTCGGCGCGCGCCAGCAAGGCGTAGCAGCGGACCTGCAAGCTGCCGGACTGGGCCAGCGCGCCGGCTTCGCGCTCGAAGGTATTCCATTCGCGCCGCTTGCCCAGCTCCATCAGCCACTCGGCGCGCAGCTGCTCGGCGACGGCCGTGCCGTCGTGACGGCGCAAGACCTGCAGCACCTCGTCCTGGATGGCATCGCTAAGGCGGGGTTTCAGACGATAATAGTCGACGTAAGATGCCAGCGAGTAATTCGACGGCAGGCGCGAGGCGATTGCATTGACGCGCGCGCCGTCGTTCTGGCGCGCCGCTGCCCGCAATAACAAGAAATTGTCGTCATCGGCGCGGCTGTCGGCCACCAGGGCCGGCCCGCCGGCAGCGGGAACGCCCACCGTGCCGGCGCCCGGAACGGACGGCGCACCGGCCGGGATCGGCGGCAGCGCCACGTCGGGCGCGGGTGCATCGGGGTCTTCCTGGGCCATCACACCTGCAGGCAGTGCGCAGGACAGAACAAGGGCAATAGCGGCCGGCCACAAGCCGGCTGACAATTTCGATTGAAACATCCACAACTCTCACATTACGCTGCATTGAAACCATGACCGGCGACCCAAGAATACCACGCGCCAACGGGGCGCTACCAGACTCGGCAGCGAGCAATATTGCCCAGCAACAGGCAAAGGCCCTGCTGCGCAACACCCTCAAGGCGCTGCGGCGCGCAATCGATCCGGCGACCAAGCACGCCTGGGACGACCGCATCGGCGCGCGGGTGATTGCCTGGTGCCGCGCGCATCCCCATGAAACGCTGGGCGTGTACTGGCCGCTGGCGGGCGAACCGGACTTGCGTCCAGCCTACGCGGAAATTGCCGCGGCAGGCGTACGGCTGGCATTGCCAGTGGTGGTGGAACGCGATGCGCCGCTGGGATTTGCCGAATGGATACCGGGGGAGCCGACGGAGACGGACCGGCTGGGCGTGGCCGTGCCGAGCGAGCTGCGGATGATCGAACGGCCACCGGCCTTGCTGGTGCCGTGCCTGGGCTTTAATGCCTTGGGCTATCGCGTGGGGTATGGCGGGGGGTTTTATGACCGGACGCTGGCGCCGCAGCCGCGGCCGGCGACGGTGGGGATTGCGTATGCGTGCCAGCAGGTGGATTTCGCGGGCGATGCGCATGATGTGCCGTTGGATAGCGTGATCACCGAAGCGTAAGACGGCGAGGCGGAGCAGAAACAGGTTGAACGCGTGGACGGGGAACCCGTCCACCCCACATCAACCACCGGTAGGGTGGACGGCTTGCCGTCCACGCGTTCAAGCGGCCGATGAACAGCCGCGACTCAAGCTCGCAAGCGTTGCCAGATCGCCGTCGTCGGCGCCGCCTGGTTCATGCTGTAGAAATGCAGCCCCGGCGCGCCGCCCGCCAGCAGGCGTTCGCACAGCCCCGTCACGACGTCCAGCCCGAAGGCCTTGATCGAGGCGCTGTCGTCGCCGAAGCTGGCCAGCTTGAGGCGAACCCAGCGCGGGATCTCGGCGCCGCACATGTCCGAGAAGCGCATCAGCTGCATATAGTTCGTGATCGGCATGATGCCGGCCACGACCGGCACATCGACACCCAGCTTGCGCACATTGTCGACGAACTGGAAGTACGCGTCGGCATTGTAGAAATACTGGGTGATGGCGGCATTCGCCCCGGCCTGCACCTTGCGCGCGAAGGCTTGCAAATCGTCTTGCGGCGAACGCGCCTGCGGATGCATCTCGGGATAGGCCGCGACCTCGATGTGGAACCAGTCGCCGGTTTCCTGGCGAATGAATTCCACCAGCTCGCTGGCATAGCGCAGCTCGCCCGCGCCGCCATAGCCGCTCGGCAGGTCGCCGCGCAGGGCCACCACGCGCTTGATGCCGCTGTCCTGGTACTGCTTCAGGACGTCGAGGATCGACTCGCGCGTGGCGCCGATGCACGACAGGTGCGGCGCGGCCTCGTGGCCGGCGGCCTGGATCTCGCGCACCGTCGCCAGCGTGCCCTGCTGGGTGCTGCCGCCGGCGCCGAAGGTCACCGAGAAATACTTGGGCTGCAGATCGGCCAGCTTCTCGCGGGCGATGCGCAGTTTCTCGGCGCCTTCCGGCGTTTTGGGCGGGAAGAACTCGATACTGAAATCAGGAGTGTCCATCTTTGTCCGAAAGAAGCAAGGTAGAGAGCGCCCACGAAATAATGCTGTACAGGATGGCTGCCAGGAAGGCCGACCAGAAACCCGCCACCTCGAACCCGCCGACCACGTTCGACACCAGCCAGAACAGCAAGGCGTTGATGACGAGGATGAACAGGCCCATCGACAGCAGCGTGACCGGCAGGGTCAGGAGCACCAGCACCGGACGGATCAGGGTGTTGACCAGTCCGAGCACCAGCGCCGCGATCAGGGCGGTGCCGATACTGGAAACTTCGACGGAGTGCATCAGGTAAGGCAAGGCCATCAGGGCCGCGGCATTGATCAGCCAGATAATCAGCAAGCGCATCGGTACAGACTTTCGTGGTGCGCGTGCGCCGCACGCATCAACGGGAATGCGGCGCACGGTGTTTAGATAAGCGAAACGTCCCG
>DDKG01000070.1 GCA_002339265.1 Massilia sp. UBA2604
GATCGTCGACAAGGCCGGCCGGCGCGAGGCCTTCATCGGCGGCCGCCTCGCGCAATCGTTCCGGCGCGACGTCAACAACCTGATTGCCAGCGAACCGACCATGGAAGAAATCGACGACTTCCTGGGTTCGTATGACACCCTGATGAGCCAGCCCGTTGTCTTGCACTGAGCTGCGACACCGGTCCGCTGCGCTGAAGTACAGAAGCGCCATTGCCACCAGCGGGCGATGGCGCTTTTTTCATCCCGCATGATAAGCTGCGTCCATGTGCCAGCTCCTCGGAATGAACTGCAATGTCCCTACTGACATTGTCTTCTCTTTTACCGGCTTCGCCCACCGCGGCGGTCGCACCGACACCCACCACGACGGCTGGGGAATCGCCTTCTTCGAAGGCAGCGGTGTACGCCACTTCGTCGATCACCAGGCCGCGATCGCCTCGCCGATCGCCGAACTGATCAAGCGATATCCGATCAAGTCCACCAACGTCATTGCCCACATCCGCAAGGCCACCGTCGGCCATGTGGCGCTGGAAAACTGCCATCCCTTCGTGCGCGAACTGTGGGGCCGCTACTGGGTGTTCGCCCATAACGGCGACCTCAAGGATTTCGCGCCTGTGCTCGACGGCGCCTTCCGGCCGGTCGGCACCACCGACAGCGAACTGGCCTTCTGCTACCTGCTGCAAAGCATGCGCCGCGAATTCGGCGACGTCGCGCCGAGCCGCGAAGCCTTGCGCGTGCTGCTCGAGCGCATCATTCCCGGCATCGCCGCCCACGGCACCTTCAATATGATGCTGTCCGACGGCGCCGCGCTGTTCACCCATTGCTCGACCAAGCTGTGCTACGTGGTGCGCAAGTATCCTTTCGTGACAGCCTGCCTGTCCGACGAAGACCTGTCGGTCGATTTTTCGCAGGTGACCACGCCGAACGACCGGGTCGCGATCATCGTCACCGAACCGCTGACCACAAACGAGGAGTGGACCCATTTCGCGCCGGGAGAACTCAAGGTGTTCGTCGACGGCCTGCCACAGTAAACATGTTTGTGTATGAATCGTGACAACTTTGATGTACCGCGATTAACGTTCCTTTAATAAATTAGTGCCAAGAAGACACACGCCGGAATGGATGCGGTAAAGTAGTCCGATTGACGCGAGAACGAGAAGAACGAGATGACCGATACCGCCAGCCTCGACGAGGCTTCCCAGCCCCTACGCATGCGCCATTTCTACCTCGCGCGCCAGCCGGTGCTGGACCGCAACCAGGCGCTGTTCGGCTATGAGCTGCTGTTCCGCGGCAGCGCCCAGGGCCCGGCCCATTTCGATTCGGGCATGTCGGCCAGCGCCAGCGTTATCCACCATGCTTCCCAGCTCGGCCTGCCGCGCGCGATCGGCGACGCCAATGCCTTCATCAACGTCGACAAGGACGTCCTGATGAGCGATATGTTCGCCCTGCTGCCGCGCGAGCGCACGGTGCTGGACATCGTCGGTTCGGTCGAGCCGGACGACGCCGTCATCGAGCGCATGCGCGCCTTGGGCAAGCATGGCTTCCGTTTCGCGGCCGAGGCGGCGGCCCATGGCCCGGCACTGTCGCGCCTGCTGCCGGTGATCGACTTCGTCAAGATGGACCTGCGCGCGCTGCCGGCCGTGACCCTGCTGTCGCTGGCGCCGCGCCTGCGCACCACGGGCAAGCGCCTGGTGGCAGAGAAAGTCGAGAACCACAGCGAATACCGCACCTGCCTGGACATCGGTTTCGATTACTTCCAGGGCTATTATTTCGCCAAGCCGTCGGTGATGGCCAGCCGCAAGCTGTCGCCGTCGCAGACGACGGTGCTCGACCTGGTGAACCTGGTGGCGTCCGACGCCGACAATGCCGAGATCGAGAGCGTGGTCAAACGCGAGGTGACGATCGGCCTGAACCTGCTGCGCCTGGTGAACACGCCGGCGGTGGGGGCGGGCCGGCGCATCGAATCGATCAGCCAGGCCCTGACACTGCTGGGCCGGCGCCAGCTGCAGCGCTGGCTGCAGATCCTGCTGTACGCAGAGCCGGACGTGCGCGGCCACAGCCAGAGCCCGCTGCTGCTGCTGGCCACCACGCGCGCACGCCTGATGGAGCTGCTGGCCCAGCGCCTGCGTCCGGGCCAGAAGAACGTCGCCGACGTCGCCTTCACGGTCGGCATGATGTCCCTGATGGACACGCTGTTCTGCATTCCGATGATGGACATCGTCGAGCAGATTCCCGTGATCGACGAAGTGCGCGCGGCGCTGCTGCAGCGCAGCGGTTTCTTCGGCGAGCTGTTGAAGCTGGCCGAGTCGATCGAGCGCATGGACGACGAGGGCGACGACATGCTGGCGGGACTGAAGTCGCTGTCGATGGATGGTGACGACCTGGCCGAGCTCGAGGTGTCGGCGTTCGAGTGGAGCGACAAGGTGGTGCGGTACGCGATTTGAGTTAGCCCAAGCACGTCATTCCCGCGAAGGCGGGAATCCAAGTTTTCCGCGCAGCTGTTATCAGCAAACGCATCGTTGTCTCATACAAACTTAGGTTCCCGCCTTCGCGGGAACGACGTGTTGACGCAGCGGGTGCTTTCTCGCACTCCGCTGCGTGCATACGGGCTTACAGGTTCGGCGCCAGGTGGCGTTCGACCTCCGCCTTGTCCATCCCGCGCCGCTGCGCCATATCCTCGACCTGGTCGTTGCCGATCTTCCCGACCACGAAATACTTCGATTCCGGGTGCGCGAAGTAGAAGCCCGACACCGCCGCCCCCGGATACATCGCGAACGATTCGGTCAGCTCCATGCCGACCTCCTCGGCCTGCAGCGTCCTGAACATGTCGGCCTTGACCGTGTGTTCGGGGCAGGCCGGATAGCCCGGCGCCGGGCGGATGCCCTGGTATTGTTCGTCGATCAGCGCCTCGTTCGACAGGTCTTCGTTCGCCACGTAGCCCCACAGGTCGGTGCGCACGCGCTCGTGCATGTATTCGGCGAAGGCCTCCGCCAGGCGGTCGGCCAGCGACTTGAGCATGATCGACGAGTAGTCGTCATGGGCCGCCTCGAAGCGCTGTTCGTACTTCTCGATGCCCAGGCCCGCGGTCACGGCGAACATGCCGATATAGTCCGGGATGCCGCTGTCCTTTGGCGCGATGAAGTCGGCCAGGCACTGGTTGGGGCGCTGCACGCCGTCGACGATCGGCCGGACGCCCTGCTGGCGCAGGCCGTAATAGGTGAAGGCGACCTGCTCGCGCGATTCGTCGGTATAGATCTCGATGTCGTCGTCGTTGACCGTATTGGCCGGCAGCAGGGCGATCGCGCCGTTGGCGGTGAGCCAGCGGCCTTCGATGATCTTCTTGAGCATGGCCTGGCCTTCGGCATACACCTTGGTGGCGGCTTCGCCCACCACCTCGTCGGTGAGGATGGTGGGGAAGGGGCCCGCCAGGTCCCAGGTCTGGAAGAACGGGCCCCAGTCGATGTAGCGCGCGATCAGGCCCAGGTCGACATTCTTGAACACGCGGCGCCCGATGAACTTCGGTTTCACCGGCGCATACGCGAGTTTCGCCTTGTTGGCGCGCGCCTGCTCGAGCGTGACCATCGGCAGCGCCTTCTTGCCGGCGTGCTGGATGCGGATGCGTTCGTAGTCCTGGGCCAGTTCGATGATGTAGGCGTCGCGGGTGTCGTCGGTCACCAGCGCCTGGCCGACCGAGACCGAGCGCGACGCGTCCGGCACATAGACCACCGGGCCGTCGTAGTGCGGCGCGATCTTGACCGCGGTGTGGGCGCGGCTGGTGGTGGCGCCGCCGATCAGCAGCGGCACCTGGCGCTCGCGGAACCACGGGTCGCGCTGCAT
>DDKG01000257.1 GCA_002339265.1 Massilia sp. UBA2604
GGCAAGGACAAGACCGGCCGCGTCGTGCGCGGCGAAGTGCGCGCCGGCGGCGAGGCGATCGTCAACGTGACCCTGCGCCGCCAGGGCATCATGGTCACCAAGGTCAAGAAGAAGGTCTACCGCAGCGGCAAGAAAATCACGGACAAAGACCTGACCATGTTTACGCGCCAGCTGGCGACCATGATGAAGGCCGGCGTGCCGCTGCTGCAATCGTTCGACATCGTCGGCAAGGGCCACGGCAACCCGTCGATGGCCAAGCTGATCCAGGACCTGCGCAACGACGTCGAGACCGGCACCAGCCTGAACCGCGCTTTCCGCAAGTTCCCGCTGTACTTCGATCCGCTGTTCTGCAACCTGGTCGGCGCCGGCGAACAGGCCGGCATCCTGGAAGACCTGCTCACGCGCCTGGCGATCTACAAGGAGAAGACGCTGGCGCTCAAGGGCAAGATCAAGTCGGCCCTGACCTATCCGATCGCGATCCTGGCGGTGGCCCTGGTCGTCACCGCCGTGATCATGATCTGGGTGGTGCCGGCCTTCAAGCAGGTGTTTGCCAGCTTCGGCGCCGACCTGCCGACCCCGACCGTGGTGGTGATGGCGATCTCGGACTTCGTCGTCGAATGGTGGTACATCATCTTCGGCTCGCTGTTCGCCGGACTGTACCTGTTCTTCCAGGCCTGGCGCCGCTCGCTCAAGATGCAGCAGGTGATGGACCGCGTGCTTCTGCGCCTGCCGATCTTCGGCAGCGTGATCCGCAAGGCCACCATCGCGCGCTGGACGCGCACCCTGTCGACCATGTTCGCGGCCGGCGTGCCGCTGGTCGAGGCGCTCGACTCTGTCGGCGGCGCGTCGGGCAATGCGGTCTACCTGGAAGCGACGCGCAAGATCCAGACCGAAGTGAGCACCGGCACCAGCCTGACCGCCTCGATGCAGAACTCGGACGTGTTCCCGAACCTGGTGATCCAGATGGTGCAGATCGGCGAAGAATCGGGTTCGCTCGACGCGATGCTGGGCAAGGTGGCGGATTTCTTCGAGGATGAAGTCGATGAGGCGGTCGCGGCGCTGTCGTCGCTGATGGAGCCGCTCATCATGGTCATTCTCGGGGTGCTGATCGGTGGGTTGGTGATTGCGATGTATTTGCCGATCTTCAAGCTGGGCTCGGTGGTGTAATACTTGAGCAAATACGACTATTTTCACTCAGCAAGTCTGGCGTACTCTTTCAATCTGTTTGCGTCGGATCATGGTGCCTCGCTGCACTTACGAGTCAACCGGGCCGACTTGCGGAGGACTGTTTAGTCCCCGCTTTCGATGATCGAGGATTCGACTGGACGAACATGAGAAGTTGTCTTAGCGCAAAGCTCCTCGAATACCTCGCACCAGCCATTCCACTGTTGCCCGCAGCAGCACGCGCCCGGTCGCCCACGGCCGCTGTCGATCCAACCCGCGCCGCCCCATGCGCTGCGGCAAAAAGAACCGCCCGAACGCCGACAGCCCGCTCCCCCGCATGATCCAGAAACACCCGCCGGCATACGTCGTATCGAACCCATCCTCCGCCCGCAGCAGATAGAGCGCCGTTCCCGAACACATCGCCACGTCGGCCTGCGCATCGCGCGCCAGCAGGCGCAGGCCGCGCAGGTAAGACAGCTCAATGGTCTGGCGCAGGTCGGGCAATGAGAGCACCAGCGGACGCAGCAGGCGCAAGCGCTCCAGCAGCCGCGGCAAGCCATGCAGCCGCTCCCCCGCCCGCTCGCGATACCTGAGGAGAGCGTCCTTCAGCTCCGCCATCGTCGCCTGCGCCGGCCGCGCCAGCGGCTCGGGCCGGTCGCGCCAGCAGCGCATCCAGTGCGCCAGCGCCTGCTCATGCTGGGCCGCCAGGCTGGCCGGACTGTCGAACTCGACGTCGAAGCGCACGCCCGGCGCCAGGAAGCGGATGAGGCCGCGCTGCGCCTCCAGGCGCGGCGCTTCCAGCACGCCCAGCGGCGTGCGGCGCCCGTGGTTGAGCCAGGCATTGTCGACGCGGCTGAAGCGGGCGAAGGACGCGACCGGCACGATCAGGCGCGGCTTGAAGGTCTCGGCCTGCAAGGCCAGGCGCTCGATGCCCTGCTCGGCCGCCGCCTCGCGCCGGGCGAAGTCGTCGGGATTGCCGCACCAGGCCATGTCGGCGAAGCCCGTCAACAGGACGTCGACGCGGACGTTGGCCTGGCGCAAGCGCTCAGCCGCGGCGCGGCAGGCGGCGCGGGTGGCGAGCGCGCGCTCGCCCAGGTGCAGCAAGGTGCGCCGGCCGCAGCGGACCAGGCACCAGGAATCGCCCTCGCCGTTCGCATACGCCGTCAGGCGCAGGTCGCGCGCCAGGGTCCGCCCCTGCCCGTCGGGACACTCGGCGATGGCGAAGCGGTTGCGCCGCAACTCGCTCTGCAGGCGCCAGTCGCGGCCCTGGCGATAAAGAAAAGTGGCGATGCCGCGGAATTCGGCGCGAAAGCGGCGCAGGAAAGGCGCCGACAGGCGGTCGGGCTGGGCGCGCGAACACCAGATGAAGACCGGCAAGCCGCTCGCGTTGAGTTCGGCGATCAGCCCGGCGGTATTGGTGGAACGGTCGAGCAGGCTCCAGGCGTCATTCAGCACAGTGCCGTCCAGCCAGGGGTCGGCCAGCAGCAGCGCACTGTCGGTGCGCAGCAGGAAGCCGGCGTGGTTCAGGAAGGTGAAGGTCGGGCTCGGCATGGTGGCATGGCGGCGACAGGGCAAAGGATCGGCTTCAGCCTAGCCCCTTGTCGCACACCATCCATGAGGCACCGCAATCGTGTTGCGATGCCGTCCACGCCGGCTTAGACCGGAATTGCTTCGAGCAGCAGCGCCTGTTCAAACCCGATCTTGAGCTTGTTGCTGGCCGCACTCACCTCACCCAGGTCGCGGTTTTCCACGTAATCGCGCACCCGGTAGCGGCCGCTGCCCAGTCCGCGCAGTTCGACCTGGCCCGACCATTCCTTCGCATAGAAGGCGAAGTACATCCGGCCATCCTTCTCGACCGCGTGGGTTTCCGGCTTGTCGAAGCCGATGTCGTACAGTTCCCCGCGGTACTGGCCCTTGGGCAGCATCTTGTCCTTGTAGATGCCGATCCACTTGCGCCACTTCGCTTCCTTGACCGCCGTCAGCAGGTAGCTGTCCTTCGGCTTCGGGTCTTC
>DDKG01000071.1:0-7681 GCA_002339265.1 Massilia sp. UBA2604
GGTGAGGAACTGGAACCGGCGCGCGCCAAGGCGCTGAAGTTCGGCATCAAGCCAGAAAATATCTACATCGACGATGTGCGCGAGGAGTTCGTGCGCGACTTCGTGTTCCCGATGTTCCGCGCCAACACCGTGTATGAAGGCGAATACCTGCTGGGCACCTCGATCGCGCGTCCGCTGATCGCCAAGCGCCTGATCGAGATCGCCAACGAGACCGGCGCCGACGCCATCTCGCACGGCGCGACCGGCAAGGGCAACGACCAGGTGCGCTTTGAGCTGGGCGCTTATGCGCTCAAGCCCGACGTCAAGGTCATCGCCCCATGGCGCGAATGGGACCTGCTGTCGCGCGAAAAACTGCTGAAGTACGCGGAAGACGCCGGCATCGCGATCGACATGAAGCACAAGAACGGCGGCGCGCCGTACTCGATGGACGCCAACCTGCTGCACATCTCGTTCGAAGGCCGGCACCTGGAAAACCCGAGCGCCGAAGCCGAGGAATCGATGTGGCGCTGGACCGTGTCGCCGGAACAGGCGCCGGACGAAGCCGAGTACCTGGACATCGAATACGAAAAGGGCGACATCGTCGGCCTGAACGGCAAGCGCCTGTCGCCGGCCGCCGTCCTGACCGAGCTGAACCGCCTGGGCGGCAAGCACGGCATCGGCCGCCTGGACCTGGTGGAAAACCGCTACGTCGGCATGAAGTCGCGCGGCTGCTACGAAACCCCGGGCGGCACCATCATGCTGCGCGCGCACCGCGCGATCGAATCGATCACGCTGGACCGCGAAGTCGCGCACCTGAAGGACGACCTGATGCCGCGCTACGCGTCGCTGATCTATAACGGCTACTGGTGGGCGCCGGAGCGCGTCGCGCTGCAGACGCTGATCGACCATACCCAGGCGACCGTCAACGGCTGGGTGCGTATCAAGCTGTACAAGGGCAATGTGATCGTCGTGTCGCGCGATTCGAAGACCGATTCGCTGTTCGACATGAACATCGCCACCTTCGACGAAGACGGCGGCGCCTACAACCAGGCGGATGCGGGCGGCTTCATCAAGCTGAACGCGCTGCGCATGCGGATTGCGGCGAAGGCGCGTGCGAAGCGTGGTCAATAAAGGTTGATGGGACTGGCGTTGTAGCCGGTTTCAGACCGATCTGGAAGCCGCCTTCGGGCGGCTTTTTTTTTGTTCTGCGGCCGCATTGGGATTGGCATGGTGGCTTGGGTGGTCGTTGCCAGGGTGGTGGTGTGCATGCCAGCTTGGGTTCCCGCCTGCGCGGGAACGACGTTGATGATGGCTGCAAAGTTCTGTTAGCCCGACTCCTGCCACGTACCTATGCACGTCGTTCCCGCGCAGGCGGGAACCTAAGCTCGTTTGAGCCGCCACAAGCATTACCGCGGGCCGAAACGCAAACTGACCACATGGACAAGCTTTCCTACGTCTACATGCTGGCCAGCCGTCCTTACGGCACGCTGTACATCGGCGTTACATCCGACCTGATCAAACGCATCTGGCAACACAAGGAAGCCACAGTGCCAAGCTTCACGAAACGATACGATGTCAAACGCCTGGTCTGGTACGAAATCCACACTGACATCACCCAAGCCATCCTGCGCGAAAAACAGCTCAAACGCTGGAACCGCGACTGGAAGATCAACCTGATCCAGTCCACCAATCCCACCTGGCACGACCTGTACGCCCAGATATGCAGTTGAGGCGAATTACAACAACCCCAACGACTGCAACGCCGCTTTCCCCAGCGGCACCCGCTTGGCGCCAACGGTATCATCGGTAATGTCGGCGTTCAGCGCGAACGCATACACCTTCCCCTCCTTCTCGACCCAGCCCACCCACCAGCCGATCTGGTTCTTGCGATCATCCGGCATATACCAACCGGTCTTCGCATACAGATTCGCGTTATCGTCCTGGCGCACGATCTCGCGCACCGCCGCCATCGCCGGCTTCGGAAACGGCAGCTTGTCCTGCGCCAGCCGACCCAAAAAGCGGACTTGCTCGACCGCGCTGATCTTCAACGGCCCTTCGAGCCAGAAGGTGTCGATGACCGACCCCGCATCCATATTGCCGTAATCGAGCTGGCGCAAGCGTTCGCGCATGCGCGGCATGCCGGTGCGGCGCGCCAGTTCCTTGTACACCGGGACGTTCGATATCCTGATCGCCTCGCGCAACGGCATATCCTTGGCCCATTGCGGCAGATAGGTCGGCCCACCACCATACGGCAGCACTTCGTCCACGCTCGACACCGCGCCGCTGGCCAGGCCGATCAGCGAATTGGGGATTTTGTAGGTCGACGCCGGTACATAGCGAACGCTGGCCCGCTGGCGGTCATGCCCGGTATAGACATTGGCGGCGACGTCGTGCACAACGAAGGTACCGGTCACGCCTGCCCTCTCGAACAACTCGGCAATCTTCGCATCGTCGCGCCAGACGATCGCCGGCGTCTTCGCTTCCGCCGCCAGCGTTTTTTGCAGGCGCGCGCGGGCATGGTCGGCGTAGGCGCGGCAGGCGTTCTTGTCGACGAAGGCCGCATTACCCAGCCTGGCCCGCTGCGCGTGGCGCTCCCACAAATCGCTCCCTTCCGGATGGCCCGAAACCAATACGTCGCAAGGCAGCGCCGCGACCTTCGCAATTGAACGTTCCACATCGCTGCGCGCGTTCGGATAGGCCGGGTCGCCGCTGTAGCGGAAGGCCCCCGCGCCCATGGCGTTCAGGCTGTCGGCGTACACCATGTTCAGGCGCTTGCCGCCATCGTTGGACACCCAGGTCCAGGTCGAGCCGCCCTGCGTGTGGCCGGGGGTCGCGTGCAGGGTCACGGCCAGCGGGCCGACCCTGACCGTTTCGCCGTCGCGCACGATGGCGACATTGGCCACCGGCGTCATGTCATGCTCGAGCAGGCTGGCATATTGCGGATCGCTGCGGCTAACCTTGCCAGTACGCAGGACGGACGCTGCCGCGAGCGTGGCCTTGACCTCGGCGCCCGACAGCCGCTGCAGCTCGGCGATCCCGCCCGCGTGGTCGAAGTGCTCGTGCGAGTTGAGGATGATGCGGATGTCCTCGACCTTGAAACCAAGCTTGCGGACATTGGCCGCGATCTGACTCGCCGCCTCCGGGATGGCGCCATCGATCAGGATGTGCCCTTCCTTCGACGCGATCAGCACGGAACTCAGGCCGCGCGTGCCGACATAGTAGCTGTCGCTCGACAAGGCGAACGGTTCCTGCGGCGTGTTCCAGTCGTCGGCGGATGCGGACTGCATGCACGCGACGAGGCCAGCCGCGGCCAGGGCCAGGCTTGTGATCTTCATGAAGGGTTCCTCAGTGGGGGTTTAGAGCACGTCCAGCCTTGACGGCAGTTCGCGCAGGAAGGCTTCTTTCAATAGCGGTCCGGCCGCACGCTCAGGGTGCTGGCGGTCGAGGATCAGGCGCGCGAACACGATCGTGCGCCCTTCCTTGCTGGCCCAGCCGACGAACCAGCCGTACGAACGCGACGGGCCTTGCGCGCCCGCGGGTTGCTCCAGCACGGCGGTGCCGGTCTTGGCGTACACGTCCCAGCCGTTCGACAAGGTGGGGAGGCGCAACAGGGTCGCCGTCATGTCGTAGGCGTGCGGGCTCAAGCCCAGCTCGCGATTGACGACCTTGCGCAGGAAGGCCGCCTGCTCCTGCGCCGAGATCTGCAGCGAGGAACCGATCCAGGCATCGGCAACGCCGCCCGACAAGTCCTGGTTGCCGTAGTCGAAGCGGCCCATATACGACTGCAGGCCCTCGAGTCCGAGACGCGACGTGACCTGCTGCGCATACCACACGGTCGAGTTGCGGATCCAGCTAGTGGGATCGGTGGTTGCGCGCCAGGCCGGCAGCCAGTCGGTATAGCCAGCCTTGAACGGCAGCGCCGGCGTGTGGGCGTCGACCAGGATGCCGGCGTCGTAGCCGACCAGGCTGACGGCGATATTGAAGGTGGAGGCCGGCGTCGCGCGCACGGCGCAATCGCCCTGCTCGACCAGGCGCGCGCCGCTCGCGGCGTCGATCATCAGCGTGCAATCGAGCTTGGTCGGATGGCTGCTCCAGGCCAGCGCGGGTTGCAGCGCCAGGTTGCCGCCGAAGGCCAGCGCCAGGATCGCGAGTCCCACGCCGCGCGCCCACGCCGCATGGCGCGCCGGCCCGGGAGCGCGGATCAGTTCGACCCGGGCCGCCAGTGTATCGGGACTGACACCGCCGAACGCCAGCGCGCCATGCACGACTTGATGCTGCATGCGCAGCTGCGCAACCAGGGCGGCGGCGTAGGCGCGGCGCTCGAGCGGCGGCCGGCCGCGCAGCACGTCGCGGTCGCAGCCGAGTTCCTGCGCCCAGGTGAGCTTGTCGCGCAGCAGGCGCATGGCGGGATTGAACCAGCATAGCGCCTGCAGCGTGGCGCCCAGGGTCAGCCACCACAGGTCGCCGCGGCGCCAGTGCATCAATTCATGGGCCACGATCAGCTCGCGCTGCAGCGGATCGATATCGCGCAGCCCGCGCGGCAGCAGCAGACGCGGCTTGAATGGGCCGACCAGCATGGGAGGGATCGGGGCATCGACTTCGATGACGGCAGGGTGCGCCGAGTGATCCTGAGGCGCGCCGCAGCGCAGCAGGCGACCCACGATCCGCTGGCCGTGCCACAGCCGGATCAGCATCCATGCCAGGCCGCTGGCATAGATCGACACCCAGGCCCATGCCAGCCACGCCAGCCAGGAACGCTGACCGGCGATGGAGTCCGCCACGCCGGCATCGACGCCGGTCGGCGCCAGGGCGGCGGGCAGGCTTGCCGCCGCGGCGCTCACGTCGACTTCGAACACCGGGTGCATCGGCGCCTGCTGCGCCGGAGGCGCGAGCAGCAGCAGGAAGGTGGCCGCAATGGCGGCCTGTCCCAGCAGCCAGGTCGAGCGCTGCGTATTGAGCGCCGGCAGCGCGCGCCGCGCCAGCCAGGCGGCGCCCCATACCGCCAGCCCCGCCGCCAGGCAGCCGGCGCTGGCGAACAGGAAGCGGATCGCGAGCTGGTCGAGCGCGCTCATGGCGCGTCGTCCTTGTCATCGGGCCAGTCGTTCAGCAGCTGCTCCAGGCGGGCCAGCTCGGCATCGTCGACCAGCTTGCTGCCGGTGAACATATTGACCGGCAGCGGCGTATCGATTTCCATCACGCGCCGGCCGAAGTCATGGGCGAAGGCGGCCAGGGTGTCGACCTTGTCGCTCACCGCCTCATACACCTGCACGCCATGGCGCAGCTCCTGGCGCACCATATTCTTTTCGAGCATGCGCTCGAGTGTCTTGCGGGTCGACGAATACGACCACGCCAGTTCCTCGACCACCGCGTCATGGATTTCGCGGGCGCTTAACGGTTGCTGGCGCCACAGGGCTTTCAGCAGGCTCAATTCGGAGATCGAGGGGACGGCCATGGACAGCTCCATAATGCGACGATTGACGCAATCATGCGACATGTGTCGCAAAGCTGTCAACTAGTTCCGGAGATCGTCCACCGGCTCGCTGCCGAATCCCCGCGCCAGCAGGTAGTCGACCAGCTTTTTCGCGCAGGCGGCGGGCGACTCCAGCGCGCCGCCGTCCTTCAGCGCCACGAAACGCTCGCGCATCGGGAAATCGGCGTCCGGCGCGGCGCGGATCGCGGCCTGCATATCGGTGTCGATGACGCCCGGCGCCAGGCTGCATGCGCGCACGCCCATATCGCCATCGAGCAGCACCGCGCGCGCATGCTGGTCGAGCGCCGCCTTGGTCGCGCAGTACACGGCCCAACCCGGATAGGCATTGCGCGCCGCCCCGCTCGAGACGTGCAGGATGCGCCGCTGCGCCTTTGGCGCGGCGCGCACGAAGGCGGCCGCCAGCGCCAGCGGCGCACCGACATTGAGCGCCACGGCGCGCAGCACCTCCGCCGGATCCTGCGCGGCGAGCGGGCCGACCGGCGTGACGACGCCGGCATTGTTCACCAGGAACGCGTCGTCTGCGTCCTGGAGAAAGTCGCGCAGCGCGTCCCCGGCGAGCCAGGCTTGCAAGGCGGCCGGGTCGGCCATGTCGAGCTCGATCTGTTCGATGCCCGCCTGCTGCGAACGCCCGCGCGCCAGGCCCAGCACGGCGATGCCGCGCGCCTGCAATTCGGCCGCGACCGCGGCCCCGAGGCCGCGGGTGTGGCCGGTAACGATTGCCTTCTTCATGTTCAGATCCTCAAATGAATACGGGTTCGGGTTCGAGCGCCACGCCATAGCGGGCCGCCACGTCGGACTGGATCGCCTGGGCCAGGCGGACCACATCGGTCCCCACCGCGCCGCCAAGATTCACCAGGACCAGCGCCTGCTTGTGATAGACACCGGCTGGACCGATATGCTTCCCCTTCCAGCCGCACTGGTCGATCAGCCAGCCCGCCGCCAGCTTTTCGCTGCCGTCCGGCTGGGCGTGGTGGACGAGGTTCGGGTACATCTCGAGCAGGCGCCGGCACTCCTCGTTCGACACCACCGGATTCTTGAAGAAGCTGCCGGCATTGCCGATCTCCGCCGGATCGGGCAGCTTGCGGCGGCGGATCGCTTCCACGATGGCGCCGATCTCGCGCGGGGTCGGCGCCGCCAGCGCCGCGTCCTGCACCGCGTTGGCCAATTCTGCGTAGCGCAGGTTCGGCTGCCAGGCGGCCGGCAAGGCGAAATTGACGTCCAGCACAATGAGATCGCGCCCCTCTTCGTGCTTGAAGATGCTGTCGCGGTAGCCGAAGCGGCAGGCGGCGGCGTCCAGGGTGCGGATCTCGCCGCTGGCCATGTCGAAGGCGGTCAGGCTGTGGAACACATCCTTGGTTTCGACCCCATACGCCCCCACGTTCTGGATGGGCGCGGCGCCGACGGTGCCCGGGATCAGGGACAGGTTTTCCAGCCCGCCCAGGCCCTGCTCCAGCGTGTACTGGACGAAGCCATGCCAGTTCTCGCCGGCCTGGGCGCGCACCAGGATCTTGCCGTGCTGCTCGCCCAGGATCTCCCTCCCCTGGCCGGCCATGTGCAGCACCAGGCCGTCGAAGTCGCGCGTGAGCACCAGGTTGCTGCCGCCGCCGAGCACCAGGCGCGGCAAACCGGCGAGAAGCGGGTCGGCGCGCAGCGCCGTCAACTGGGCGGCGCCCGTCACGCGCAGGTATTGACGAGCGGTGGCCGGAAGGCGGAAGGTATTCAGCGCCGCGAGCGGCTGGTCTTGGACGATGTGCAGGTCTGGATGCATGACGTAAGGGATAAAAAATGTCGTTTCATTATAGTGGTTCACGCATTCCCGACTTTCCAGCCTGGCAAAACGGTCGCGATCCGGGCCGTTGTCCGCTAAAATAGAGGGATTAGTCTAAGAGCCTGTCCCGGTAGGTGGGGGGAAGCTCATGGCGATGCATGGCTGGCGTGGGCAAGGCGAGAGGAGGCCGCATGGCCAGCCATGCAACGACGAGCAACGCAGCACACGGCTGCCGGGCGCGCCAGGAGCGACTCCCACCTACCGGGACAGGCTCTAACGCTTTATGTATAAGGACACTCTCCATGCCATCGTTTGATGTGGTCTGCGAAGCAGACATGGTCGAAGTCAAGAACGCGGTCGAGCAATCGAACAAGGAAATCACGACCCGTTTCGACTTCAAGGGCAGCTCGGCCAATGTCGAACAAAAAGAACGCGAACTGACC
>DDKG01000071.1:7837-8094 GCA_002339265.1 Massilia sp. UBA2604
GACGAAGGCAAGGTCGAGAAGATCGGCGGCGACAAGGTCAAGCAGGTGATCAAGGTGCGCAACGGCATCGAGACCGAAGACGCGAAAAAGATCACCAAGCTGATCAAGGAAAGCAAGATGAAGGTGCAGGCCAGCATCCAGGGCGAATCGGTGCGCATCACCGGCGCCAAGCGCGACGACCTGCAAACGGCGATGGCGATGCTGCGCAAGGACGTGCAAGACCTGCCGCTGGCCTTCAATAATTTCCGCGACTGATT
>DDKG01000063.1 GCA_002339265.1 Massilia sp. UBA2604
TGCAGCGCATAGGCGCGCTCGCGCATGCCGATGATGCCGATGCCTTCCGAGGCGCTGGCGGTGTCGAAGCCGGCGCCGTCGTCGACCACGCGGATGCGCAGCATGCCCTTGCCTTCGTCGAGCAGCAGGCTGACGTGGGCCGAGCGCGCGGCGGCGTGCTTCATGACGTTGGACAGGGCTTCCTGCACGATGCGGTAGGCCGAAATCGCCAGCTCGTTCGACAGGCGCGCGAAGTCGCCCTCGCTGTGCAGGTCGAAGCGACAGCCGGACGTGGTGTCGTAGTGGCGCACCATCTCTTCCACCGCGCCGTGCAGGCCAAGCATGTCGAGCACCTCGGGACGCAGGCGGCGCACCAGGCGCCGGCCATTGGCGTACAGGTCGAGTGCCAGCTTGGTGATGGCTTCGGACTTGCGGCGGATCTCGTCGACTTCGGGCCCCGGCGGCGCCTTGGCTGCCAGCAGGCCGATCGACTGCGCCTCGAGACGCGCCGCGATCAGCGACGCGTTCAATTCGTCGTGGATCTCGACCGCGATGCTCTTGCGCTCGTCCTCGATGATCTCGTTGACCTTCTGGATCAGCTTGCGCTTGTCGGCGTCGGCGCGCAGCGCCTCGTTGCGCGAGGCCAGCAGGTCGCGCGTGCGCTCGGCCACCTTGTTTTCGAGGTCGCGCTTGGATTCGTCCAGCGCCAGCGACATCTCGCCGATCGAGGCCTGCAGCTCACCGATCTCGCCGCCGGTGGTCACCGGCGGATGGACGCGGTAGTTGCCGCCCCGGATCTGGCGCAGGGTGCCGATCGCCTCGCGCAGCGGCACGATCAGCGAGCGCGCCAGCACCCAGGCCAGGATGCCGCTGGCGGCCAGCGCCAGCGCCGCCATCGACAGCTCGATCTGGAAGCGGTCGGTCTGCTTGGCCATCATGTTCGCCGGCGACATCGTCACCCGCACCCAGCCGACGACTTCGGTGGTGAGCGTGGGCGGACGCGAATCGCTCGATGCCGACACGTGCGGCGTGCCGTTGTCCGAGAACAGGTTGATCCACACCACCTGCTTGCGGATCGGCGCCTCGTAATAGTGGGCCTGGGCGTCGCTGGCCGAATCGGACACCACGCGCACCGCGGCGCGTCCGCTGCCGTCGATCACGTCGACTTTATAGATGCTGCGGTCCGACTGCACCAGGCCGTTGATGGTCAGGCGCAGGTCGGACAGGTTGCCGGAGATGACGTTGTACTCGGACGTCTCGGCCAGCGCGCGCGCCAGGATGCGTCCGCGCTCGGCCAGCTCCTCGGCCACCTGGGCGCGGTGCGCATACCAGGAATACCAGACGAAGGAGGTGAACAGCAGGATCACGGGCAGCATGGTGATGACGGCCATGCGCCGTCCGACACCCCAGCCGCGCCAGAAACGCAGGTTCATTGCAGGGCCGGCGCGCGCCGTGCGAAGTTGCGGGCGGCGTCGGTCACGCGCAGGTCGAGCGAGCTGGCCACCCCTTCGTTGATGATGGTGCGGAAGTAGCGCGGGAACTGCGGTGGATCGAGTTCGCCGGTGCGCACGAAGTCGGCCGCCAGCTCGGCCACCTGGGCATTGATCTCCTCGATCTCGGAATACGTGGTGGCCAGCGCGCCCACCTTGACCATGTCGGCCGAGAAGCCGATCACGCCCTGCTTGCGGCGATAGGTCGAGAGCAGGATGTTGCGCACGTTCTCGGCGTTGTAGATGTCGCTGTCGGGCAGCGCCAGCAGCGTCTCGGCGCGCGTCATGCTGTTGAGCGTGTGATTCAGGTCGTCGCCCGGCGAATACATCTGGATCTCGGTCGCGTCATTGAGCACCGGCCGCAGGAAGGCAGTGTCGGGACCGAGCAGCACGCCGACCCGCACCGGGCGTCCGTACAGCAGGTCGGCCAGGCGCATCTGGTCGTTCGGCGCCGGCTCGGCGTAGATCGCGGTGATGGCCATGCGGCGCGGCTTGGGCAGGCGCGCGGTCAGGGTGCGCCACACCTGGCTCGAGGTGTAAGCCGAGATCACCACGCAATCGCAGCGGCGCGACAGCGCATCGCGCAGCGCGGTCGGGCCGATCGCCACGTACAGCATGCGGCGCTTCTGCGCCAGCTCGGTGCGGAAGGCGGCGAAGGTGGGCACCAGGCGCTTGTACAGGTCGTCGGCGATGCGGTGGGTGACGGCGCTGTCGTCGCCGGTCAGGATCTGGAAGCGGAAGCCCTGCGTTTCTTCGCGTTCGCGCTCGCTCTGCTGGGCGGCGTGCACCTGGCCGGCGGACAGCAGGAGCATGAAGGCAAGGGCCAGCAGCGGCGCCAGCGCGGGCGCGCGCCTGCGGTGGTGGTGCATCCGGCGCGGGAGGATGGCCATCGCGTCAGGGCTCGATCAGGCCGTGCTTGACCGCCAGCAGCGTGATGCTGGCCTGGCGGTGCACGCCCAGCTTTTCCTTGATCGACTGGCTGATATTGCTGATGGTCTTGGTCGACAGGTCGAGACGCTCCGCGATCTCGGCATTGGTCATGCCCTCGGCCATCAGCTTGAAGATCTCCAGTCCGCGCTCGTCGAGCTGCGACTGCGGCGTGACTTCGCCGCGCACCGCCATGCTGGCCAGGCGCGAGGCGATATGCGGCAGGAAGTACAGCTTGCCCTCGTGGGCGTGGCGCACCGCGGTGGCCAGGTCGGCCGGATCGCAATCCTTGGTGACGAAGGCGTGGGCGCCGAGGCGGTAGGTTTCCTTGATCAGGCTGTCCTGGTCGAATTGGCTCAGGAAGACGATCTTGGCCGACGGGTCGGACTTGAGGATGGCGTGGGCCGCGTCCATGCCGGTCAGCTCGGTGCCGAAGCGCATGTCGAGCACGGCGACGTCGGGGTGCTCGGCGGCGTACAGCGCGGTCGCCTCGCTCGGGGTCTTGGCCTGCCCCACCACCTGCATTCCTGCCGCTTCGAGCGACATGGCGAAACCGGTCATGACGATCGGGTGATCATCCGCGAGCATGACGCGGATGGGTTTGTTCTGTTCTGCCAATTTGATTCTCCTGGCGCGTGGCCGGTGTGCTTTGCCAGTGTCTGGCTTGGGTCTGGCGCTGCTGGGGCCGGGGCGAAAAGCCACGGCACAGTTGGGAATTATTTCATACAACGGGCGGGGAAGCGAATGGAAAGGCGGGGAGATTTTGTGCTTTACGGCCGGCGTTTTCGAGGCGCTTCCTTTGGGTGGACGCGTGCACGGCTGAGCCGTCCACCCTACGGATGGCTTTGCTTGGTACGTTGGCGCACACACAACTAGAAACAAATTTACTACATTATGGATTTGCAAATTGCTAGGACATGGCATATATTGATTCCAACGAGCTGTAGATATGCATTCTTCCAAGGTAGAAAACCTGGCAATCCCAAGGGATGCCGGGACGAATAAAGGAGGTTGCCATGCATTTTTCTGACATCAATCAAGGCGCCGGCGGCAAGGCCGGCAAATTTGCCCTGGTGGCCGGCCTGCATGTCCTGGTGGCGATGGGCGTCATCAGCACAATGAACGCCAAGTCGATTTCGCTGCCCGCCATGCTCGAAGACAAGCTGGTGTGGATCCAGCCTGAAGTGCCGCCGCCGGCGCCGCCGCCTGAACCACCCAAGCCGCAAGTGAAGACCGCGCCGCCCGAGGTCGTGGTGCCGAAGGTGGAAGTCGACGTGGCCGAGCCGCCGCCCGAGCAGGTAATCGAGGCGAGCACCGAGCCCGCGCCGGAACCTGCCCAGCCGACCCAGTCCGAGGCCCCGCCGCAGCCGGCCGCCGAGCCGTCGTCGAACAGCGGCCAGATGCGCAGCGCGGTGCTGGCCGACGCCAATGGCTGCGCCAAACCCGACTATCCGGTGCGCGCTGCGCGCAATGGCGAGACCGGGACCGTGACCCTGGCGCTGCTGGTCGGCACCGATGGCCGGGTGCAGGACTCGCGCATCCAGTCTTCCAGCGGCTCGCGTGAGCTCGATCGCGCCGCCGTGAATGCCCTGAGCCTGTGTAAATTCCAGCCGGCGATGAACGGCGGCACGGCCGAAGCCGGGTGGGCGCAGCTCGCCTACGTCTGGACCCTCGAGTAACAACCATTTCCGCTCTTGAGCCCGCCTATCTTCATTTGGCGGGCTTTTTTTTCGTCCCTATGACAGGCGCATAGACGCCTGCATGGCCGGATCACGCCTGACTACAACGACAAGGAGAGAAAAACGATGGATGCTGCGAGCACACCGATACCGGAAATACGCCTGCCCGGGTTCCTGGAGGGGATCGCCGGCTGCCTGGGGCTGGCCGTCCTGGCCATCCTGGGCTGGATGGCGCTGGCGCAGCCGGCGCCGCCCGAGCCGAGGGCAGAGATTGCGGCCAGCAGCTGGAACGCCCGCGTGCAGGAACACATGCGGGTGCTGGCGGCCAACCCGCGCCCGATCGCGACCGAAGGCAATGCACAGGCGCGCGCCTACCTGCTGTCGGAGCTGCGCGCTCTGGGCCTGGCGCCGTCGGTGCAGCGCGCCACCGTGCGCAAGTCGGTCGTCTACTATTTCGGCGCCATCCACAACACGGTCGGCGTCGTCCATAACGTCGTCGCCAGGATTCCCGGCAGCGCACCGGATGCGGGCCGCCGCCCGTCGCTGCTGCTCACTGCGCACTACGACAGCGGGAATACCGCGCGTGACACGGCGCGCGGCGCCGCCACCATGGCGGCCCTGCTCGAGACGGCGCGCTCCCTGCGCGCCGCGCCGCCCGCCAACGACGTGGTCCTGCTGTTCAGCGACGGCCACCACGTCGGCGCCCTGGGCGCCAAGGGCTTTGTCGAACAGCATCCGCTGGCCCCCAACATCGGCCTGGCGCTCAAGTTCGATCCTGCGGGCTCGGCGCTGCGGATGGTGGAGACCAGCGGCGCGGGCGGCGCCGCGCTGGCCGGCTGGATGCGCGCGGCGCCCGAGCTGCGCGGCTCCTCGCTCGAGACGACACTGGCGCACATGCTCAACGACGCGCCGCACGTGGGTCCGCTGGCCGGACTCAATACGCCGGTGCTGCTGTTCGCGGGCGGCGAAGAGAATCCGCGGCAGCTGGGCGACGCGATGTTGCGCCTGGCGCAGGCCTACGGCGACACGCCGCTTGAGCGCGGGACGCAGACCGCCGCCGCTTATTTTTCGCTGCCCGTCGTGGGCCCCGTCCAGCACGCGGCCTGGCTTGCCTGGGCGCCAACGATCCTGTCGTGCCTGATGCTGGGGTTCGCCTGGCGCCGCCTGTTCGGCGCGGACGGCGCGGTCGAGGCGGCGCAAGGCGTGTTCGGCGTGTGCTTCCTGCTGCTCGTAGTGCGCGTCGGCAGCTGGACCTGGCGCGACGAGATTGCCGCCGCCGGCCTCGCGGGCGAGCAGCGCCTGCCGCTGATGGTGATGATGGCGGCGGCCTGTGTCTTCGTCGTCGGGCTATACCTGTTCCGGCGCAGCGTCGGCGCCGCCGCGATGGTGCTCGGCGCGCTGGCCTGGCCGGCACTGACGCTGCTGCTGGTCGTCTTCTTCTTTCCCGGCGCCGCCTACGTTCTGGCCTGGCCGCTGGCGGCGGCGCTGGCCGCCTTCCTGGCCCTGCAATCGGGCTGGGGCCAGCAGCAAGTGTTCGCCGTGCGGTTGCTGGTGCTGGTGGCCGGGCTGGCGCCGGCGGCAGCATTGTTCCCGCCGGCGCTGCGCGATGCCTGGCTGCTCCTCGCGCCGCACCACATGTACCTGCCGCCGATGCTGATGGCGCTGCCGATGCTGTGCTTCGCCAGCCTGCTGCTGGTGATGTCCATCGCGCCGGCCGTCGCTGCCCTGCTGGCGCTGCTGGGCGCGAGCTGCTTCGCCCTGCCGGGACAGGCGGCGCCGCGCGCCACGCCGCTGCCCGCGCCCGATAGCCTCGAACGCCTGGTCTACTACAAGGACGCAAACACCTGGCGCGCCTACTGGCTGCTGCCGGAGCAGCCGCTCGACGACTGGCGCAGCCAGCTGTTCCCGGGCCGGCAGCCGACCATCTTCGTCGAGGTCTTCGGCTGGAACAGCCCGCGCCAGTGGTATGCCGAGGCGCCGCGCGAGGATGCGATCGCCTTCCCCGAATGCTTCGTCCTGCTCAATACCGTCGGCAAGGTGCGGCGCGGCGTGTTCACGGTACGTTCGAAGAACCGCGCGCCGCACATCGAGCTGCGCATGTCGGGCGCCAAGGCGCTGCGCTCGCGGCTCGACGGCGTGCCGCTCACGTCCAAGGAGGCGCCGTGGATGCTGTCGCTGTACGGGATGGAAGACCGCGTGCTGCACTTCGAGATCGAGAGTGAACCGAAGGAGATCTTCGCGATCACGGTGCAGGAACGCATGCCCGGCGTGCCGCAGCATCTGCTGCCGCCGCGCGATGAAGGCGCCCCGTATTTACGGGAGCAATCGGGAATGACGCTGTCGACCGATATCCTGCGATTTTATTGAAGAGTTGTCATAGAATGTTCCGCGCACGCCACGAACGTGCCCTTCCCGATCAACTCAAGTCGCAGGATTTTATGTACAAGATCGTCTCTTCCCTCGTCCTTACCGCCCTCGCCGGCAGCCTGGCGCTGGCCTATCCGGCCCACGCGCAAACCGTCCAGGAAGCGCCACTGCGCACCCACCTGGCCCACCTGTCCGACGACGCCATGGAAGGCCGCGGAACCGGCCAGCGCGGCGGCGAACTGACCGTCGCCTACCTCGAGGCGCAGGCGAAGGCCGCCGGCCTGAAGCCGGCCAACGGCAACAGCTTCCGCCAGGCGGTCAAGATCGCCGGCGTGCGTTCGCTGCCGGCCAAGAGCGATATCGCCATCACCGCCGGCGGCAAGGCGCTGCCGCTGCAGTTCGGCGCTGACTGGGTCTGGGGTCCGGGCGACGGCAAGGCCGAACACAAGCTGGACGCCGACCTGGTGTTCGTCGGCTACGGCACCGTGGCGCCGGAAGAAGGCGGCTGGAACGACTTCAAGGGCATGGACCTGAAGGGAAAAGTGCTGGTGATGATGGTGAACGACCCACTGCCGACCGCAGCGGAACCGAACCGCTTCAACGGCGAAGGCCTGACCTACTACGGCCGCTGGACCTATAAATTCGAAGAAGCGGCGCGCCAGGGTGCGGCCGGCGCCATCCTGATCCACACCGACAAATCGGCCTCGTACGGCTGGAGCGTGGTGCAGAACAGCTGGGCCAACGCCGAGCGCTTCCAGCTCACCGAAGGCAAAGTCGGCACCGGCGTGCAGGGCTGGATGACCGACGCCACCGCACGCAAGGTGTTCGCCGCCGCCGGCCAGGACCTCGATAAACTGCGCGCCGCCGCCGAAGACAAGAACTTCAAGCCGGTGACGCTGAAGGCCCGCCTGAAAGGCACCGCGCGCGCAGAAGTGCGCAAGCTTGAAGAGTTCAACGTGGCCGGCGTGGTGCCGGGCACCGATCCGAAGCTGAAGGACGAAGTGGTGATCTACAGCGCCCACTGGGACCACATGGGCAAGCAGGGCACCGAAGGCGACACCATCTTCAACGGCGCGGTCGACAATGCCTCGGGCACCGGCGCGCTGCTGGCGATGGCGGAGCAAGCCGTCAAGCACCCGGCCAAGCGCAGCCAGATGTTCCTGTGGGTGGCCGCCGAAGAGCAAGGCCTGCTGGGCAGCGCGGCATACGTCGCCAAGCCGCTGTGGCCGATCGAGAAGACCGCCGCCAACCTGAACCTGGACAGCCTGAACTGGGTGGGCCTGGTGAAGGACGTCAGCGTGCCGGGCAGCGAGCGCACCGAACTGGGCGCCATGGCCGCCGCCACCGCCAAGGCGATGGGCTTGACTGTCGCACCGGCCAAGCCTGACCTGGCCGGCGGCTACTTCCGCAGCGACCACTTCAGCTTCGCCAAGGCCGGCGTGCCGGCGTTCTCGGTGGGTGCGGGCCGCAGCTGGGTGAAGGATGTCGAGGCCAACAACGCCAAGGCCGCGACCTACCGCGACAAGTACCACCAGGCGTCGGATGAATACGATCCGAACTGGGACCTGTCGGGCATGGTGCAGCAGGCGCAGTACACGCTGAACCTGGGCCGCGCAGTGGCCGACGCGCCGAAGATGCCGGCGTGGAAGGAAGGCGATCCGTTCGGCAAGGCGCGCGCTGCGAAGTAATCGCACCCGCTAAGCTTCAAGTTTAGTTAGCAGTATCCCGTCGTTCCCGCGGAGGCGGGAACCCAAGTTTGCCAGCGTCTTCGTAACGCGAGAAACTTAGGTTCCCGCCTGCGCGGGAACGACCGTTTTGGGCCAACGATTTCCGATCTACTGACGAAAGAGGCGAACGATGCGCGAAGAAGACCTGGTGCTCGGCGACGGCCGCACGCTGCACTTCTACGACCTGGCGCCGCCCAGCGAGCAGGAACTGGCCGTGTTCTGGCACCACGGCACGCCGAATATCGGCCGCCCGCCCGAGCCGCTGTTCGCGCTCGCGGCGGAGCTGGGCATCCGCTGGATCGGCTACGACCGCCCGGCCTACGGCGGCTCGTCGGTACGCAGCGGACGCGACGTCGCCTCGGCCGCCTTCGACGTCGAGCGCATCGCCGACCGGCTGGGCATCCGGCGCTTCGCGGTGATGGGGCATTCGGGTGGCGGGCCGCATGCACTGGCGTGCGCCGCCCTGCTGCCCGAGCGGGTGGTGGGCGCGGTCAGCATCGCGGGCCTGGCGCCGCCCGATGCGCAGGGGCTCGACTGGTTCAAGGGCATGGGCGAGTACGGAGCGGCGGCTTTGCGCGCGGCGGCGCAGGGGCGCGCTGCCAAGGCATATCATGAAGCGCTCGGGCTCGAGTTCGACCGCGAGATGTTCACGCCCGAGGACTGGGAGGCGCTGGCGGGGCCGTGGTCATGGTTCGACAGCGTGGTGGGACCGGCTGTGGCCAAGGGGCCGGACGGCGTGATCGACGACGACATTGCCTATGTGACGCCGAGGGGATTCGACTGCACGCGCATCGCCTGCCCGGTGCTGTTCGTGCATGGGATGCGGGACCGCGTGGTGCCGGCGTCGCACGGTGAATGGCTGGCGCAGCACTGCCGCTGGGCCGAGCTGTGGCAGCGGCCGGACGATGGGCATATCTCGGTGATGAACTACGCCGCATCGAGCCTGGTGTGGCTGCGCGGGCAGGTGCGCATGGCGCCGTAGGGTGCGCGCCATGGCAGGACGCGAATCGGCCGGATGACCGATTCGCTGCTGGCGCTGTTTTATTTGCGGCCGGCGGCTTCGGCGTACAGGCGCGAGACCTCGGCCCAGTTCACGACTTTCCACCATCCGTCCAGATAGTCGCCGCGACGATTCTGGTATTTCAGGTAGTAGGCGTGCTCCCAGACGTCATTCCCGAGGATAGGCTTGCCCTTCTGCTCGGCGACGTCCATCAGAGGATTGTCCTGGTTGGGCGTCGAGGTGATCGCGAGCTTTCCGCTATTGTCCACAATAAGCCAAACCCAGCCGGAGCCGAAGCGCTTGGTGCCCGCTTCCTTGAAGGATTGCTTGAACTTGTCCATCGAGCCGAAGCTGCTGTTGATGGCTTTGCTCAGTTCCGGCGAAGGCGAGCCGGCTTTTGCTTCGGGGGCCATGATCTTCCAGAAGAAGGTGTGGTTCCAGTGACCGCCTGCATTGTTGCGTACCGTGACCGGGAAAGTTCCCGCCTTCGCCACCAGTTGCTCGATCGTTTGACCCGCCAGCTTTTTGTCCTCGGCTACAGCTTTGTTGAGCGTGTCGACGTAGGCCTGGTGGTGTTTGCCATGGTGAATCTTCATCGTCTCCGCATCGATCGCGGGCTCAAGCGCGTTTGCTGCATACGGGAGCTGCGGCAGCGAAAAAGCTGCCTTGGCAGGCGCGGCAGAAGCCGGGGCAGCGGCTTGCATTTCTGCATGCGCGATCGGCGCCACAGCCAGCGGTAGCAGACAAACAGCAAGTACTTGATTCAGACGTCGCATCGGATTCTCCTTGGTAGGGCGTTAAGAGTTGCTATCGGATAAGCTCAGTTGTTTGCTATAAGCAGTCCACTTTTTTCGCAGCTACAGGGAGATATGTCCTGAGTCGATCCGAAATGGTAGCAGCCAAACCAACTGGCCAAAAAGCCAACACAGTGTAGATCAATCGAGACATGCGAGGCGTACTGCTGGGACGGACAGGCCGGCTTCCCGGAATGCCACTTGCGTGATAGCCCTGCAGAGCCGGCGCACGTTTGAGAATAGCCAAATTTGAACGTTCACGGCTTGCTACGCTGACCGCGAATGGCCGCATTCTGGCCACTATTCTGAAAGGACGTCATGCCTGAGCATACTTGCCCAGCATGCCTTGCGGATGATACCGAAGCGGTAGAGTGTTTAGATCGAACGGACCTGATCCGCAGCTACTGTCAGAAAGGCATCGACGTCGGCGCCTATCTTCCTGACAGCAGCCTCACCCTGTGTCTCTGCAATCAGTGCGGACTGGGCTTCTTCGACCCGTTCTGCGTGGGTGACGGCCTCTTCTACGAGCAGCTACAGACACAGGAGTGGTACTACCAGGATGACAAACCTGAATACGCTTATGCGGCCAAGCTGGTTCGCGAGAGCTGTTCGCTTCTGGAAGTTGGCTGCGGAAAGGGAGCGTTCCGGGTCTGGTTGCCTGAGTCGGTCCGATACAGCGGACTCGAGTTCAACGATCAGGCCGTACAAAAGGCGCGCACGGGCGGGCTGGACGTCAGGAAGCAGCCGGTTGAGGAGCATGCCGACGAAGGCAGGCGCTACGATGTGGTGTGCGCATTCCAGGTGCTCGAACACGTCGAGCATCCCAGACAGTTCTTCCACGCCTGTGTCCAGGCGCTTAAACCTGGTGGAACCCTGATGATCGCCGTTCCGGCTCAAGACAGCTTTCTGGCGATCGCGCCGAACTCGCCACTCAATATGCCGCCGCATCATGTCACGCGCTGGACTGATCGTGCGCTGACCAATCTGGCCCGCAGCGAAGGTTTCAGCAAGACCGACATCTGGCACGAACCCGTGGCGGACTTTCACAAGGAGTGGCATGCGACGACGCTGGCCTATCACGCGTTGACGAGATTCGGTCTATACCGTCCACGCTTGATCGACAACAGCATGCGCTTTCGGCTGCTTGGCCGGCTGGTGCGGATGCCTGAAGTACGTGGATATCTCGTACGACGCGCATTGAATGCGAGTCCCGGGCTGGAGGTTGGACATACCGTGATGCTGATTGCTTCATGAGCTTCAAAAGCAACCGGACCGCCATTTCCAGACGCGCACTGCTGGCTCTCGCCTGCCTTGCCTGGCCCGACATCCTCTTGGCCGAAGTGAGCGACAAGGAGCCGACTGCGGGTCTTTTTTGGCAAGTAGGCTTGATCGGGGCGCTACTATGTCTTTTCGCCGCACGTCTCAAGCCGTGGCTCGGTGGGATCTGCTTTGCCCCCGCAGCAATCTGGTTCGCCACCCTATTCATGGAAATTCACTCGACCGATGTCCGCCCATACCTGCGGCTGGAGCAGGGCGACAGCTATTACCTGCAAGCGTATGCGGCATTCGCATTTATCTTATCCGGACTAATCGCCGGCTACCTCTGGCACAGGCGCGGACCTTCCTGACGATTCAGCGCTACGAATCCAAAGGATGGCGATCAAGCTGCTACCGCCCTGCTGATTAGTCTCTTTCAGCGTCACCCTTATGTTCGTGGAATACTTTTCAATGACGCTGCGATTGCAGGTGTTCGACCAAGTCGCGGACATGACGATCATTTTCACGTTGACTTGAGCAGAGGCTAGTCATGAAAAGATACCTGCCGTACGCCACGCTGTTTCTGCTTCTACCAACTGCCTTGGCCGCAGACAGCCTCAAACCGTATAAACAGACAGCCGCTTCATACCGACTATATGGCGGAGGACTTGGCGACCCTACGGCTCCCGGTCCGAACGATAAGAAGATAGCGTTCTCAATTGACGGCAGCGCCGCCAGGCAGATTTTCGACGCGATCGGGCCGGATCAGCACGATGCATGCACGGAAGGAAGCGGCACGCGCTTTCGTAGCAGAGATAACGAAAATCTCGTCTGCATCCTCAGCAAGGACAATAAATATTCATGCAGTTTTGGGTTTGATCTCATCAGTGGAAAAAGCATCGGTGGAAGTATTTGCTGATCGTTTCCCCAGGATTCGGAACTGCAATGGCATCGACGTCAGTGGTTACCCGGATGGCGCTATGCCGATACCTGCGGCTGGAACAGGGCGACAGCTATTACCTGCAAGCGTATGCGGCATTCGCACTTGTCTTATCCGGACCAATCGCCGGCTACCTTCGTCACAGGCGCAGGCCTTTCTGATGATCCGGCGTGTCGAACCCATCAGGCAAAAAAAACGGCACCCCTCAGGATGCCGCTTTCGCTAACAACTAACGAAATTACTCGCCGTCGTTATGCTGCTCAGCCGAAGCCTGTGCAGTCTGCTGGTCTTCCATCGCCTGCAGCTCGGCAGCCATATTGGCCTTCTCTTGCTGCAGCAGTGCCTGACGCTCTTCCGCTTCCCACACTTCCTTCTCCTTGCGGGCGCGGTGGAATGCCAGACCGGTACCGCCAGGGATCAGGCGGCCGACGATGACGTTCTCTTTCAGGCCGCGCAGACCGTCGCGCTTGCCCATGATCGCCGCTTCGGTCAGCACGCGGGTGGTTTCCTGGAACGATGCGGCCGAGATGAACGAATCGGTCGACAGCGATGCCTTGGTAATACCCAGCAGCACGTTTTCGTACTGCGCCGGCAGCTTGCCGACTGCGTTCACGCGGTCGTTCGCATCCAGCAGTTCCGAACGTTCCACCTGCTCGCCGACGATGTAGTCGGTGTCGCCTGCGTCGGTGATCTGAACACGACGCAGCATCTGGCGAACGATCACCTCGATGTGCTTGTCGTTGATCTTCACGCCCTGCAGACGGTACACGTCCTGCACTTCGTCAACGATGTAGCGGGCCAGCGCTTCGATACCCAGCAGGCGCAGGATGTCTTGCGGATCGGCCGGGCCGTCCACGATCATCTCGCCCTTGTTCACGACTTGGCCGTCGTGGACCAGCACTTGCTTGTCCTTGGTGATCAGGAACTCGTGCTTGTTGCCGTCCATGTCGGTGATCTCAAGGCGTTGCTTGCCCTTGGTCTCTTTACCAAACGCCACGGTACCGGTGACTTCCGCCAGCATGCCGGCGTCTTTCGGCGAACGTGCTTCGAACAGTTCGGCAACGCGCGGCAGACCACCGGTAATGTCGCGGGTCTTCTGCGATTCGGTCGGGATACGTGCCAGCACTTCACCGACGGTTGCTTGCTGACCGTCCTTGACCATGATCAGCGCGCCGACCTGGAAGCCGATCGTCACGGCGTGTTCGGTGCCGGCGATCTTCACTTCCTGGCCTTCTTCGTTCAGCAGCTTGACCTGCGGACGCA